>DATBKV010000070.1:0-3949 GCA_036555745.1 Xanthobacteraceae bacterium
GTCGGTTTCATCGGCCTCGGCGCCATGGGCGCCGGCATCGTGCCGCGGCTGATCGCCGCCGGGCATGCGGTGACGGGATGGAACCGCAACCCGCAGAAGGCCGAGCCGCTGACCGCGGGCGGCATGCGGCTTGCCGCGAGCCCGCGCGCGGCCGCGGCCGACGCCGACATCGTGTTCTCGATCGTCACCGATGCCGCCGCCGTGCGAGCGGTGGCGCTCGGTGCCGACGGCGTCATCGCCGGGCTCAAGCCCGGCGGCATCTACATCGACATGAGCACGATCGCGCCGGAGGCAAGCCGGGCGGTCTCCGCTGCATTCGCCGAACGCGGTCTGACCATGCTCGATGCGCCGATCTCCGGCAGTCCGGTGACGCTGGCGCAGGGCAACGCCGCGCTCATGGTCGGCGGCGAGCGCGCCGCATTCGAGCGGGCGGAGCCGGTGCTGCGCGCGATCGGACCGAAGGTCACCTATATCGGCGCGAGCGGACTTGCCGTGCAAATGAAGATCGCGGTCAACCTGCTGCTCATGGTCGAGGTGATCGCCTTCGGGGAGGCGGTCGCGCTCGCTGAGAAAGGCGGCGTCGCGCGCGAGATCGCGGTCGACGCGATCCTCAAGAGCGTTGCCGCCTCGCCGGTGCTGGGCTATCGCGGTCCCTTCATCCTGGAGGGCAAGATGCCTGCGGTCCCGCTCGCCGACGTCACCTTGCAGCAGAAGGACATGCTGCTGGCGCTCGAGCTCGGCCGCAAGCTCGGCAGCCCGGTGCCGCTCGCCGCGGCCGCGAACGAGATGATGAATGCCTGTCGCGGGCTCGGCATCGACCACCGCGACTTTGTCACCGCGCACGAAGTCTATCGCCGCCTGGGAGGGCAAGCATGACGTCGACCGCCGAAAGAATTGGCGCCGCCCTGGCGAAAGCCGTGAAGCGGACCACCGCCAAGATGAAGGACCCCGACGCGCCAGCAGCCGCCGGGCACGGTGCCAAGATGTACCGCACCAATATCCGCGACGTGCCGAAGGTGGCGGGTCTCAAGCGCGCGGACGGCTGGGTCGACATGCAGGTGCAGTTCCTGATCGACCAGGCGTCCGCCGGCGCCGACCACGTGGTCGGATGGACCGTGCTGAAGCCCGGCGCCCGCCACGAACGGCACCGCCATCACAATTGCGACGAGTTCTTCATTGTGCTCAAGGGCCACGGCCACATCTATACCGACCGGGGCGAGGAGCCCTCGGGCGAGGGCGACGTGGTCTATTCGCCGCGCAAGTGCTGGCACGGTTTCAACAACACCTCGAGCGAGGACGTGGTGCTGGTGTGGGGCTGGATGGGAGCGGGATCGATCGAGGCCTCCGGCTACGAGGTGGATCCGGAAAGCCACTAGCGAGCGGACGATCGAGATGGAGCTGTGGGAGGATGCGCGTGTCGCGCGCGGAATGCGGGCGCAGCTCGAGCTGCGGCGCAAGCGTCTCGACGCGGGCGATGCGCCGCTGGGCTGGAAGGTGGGGTTCGGCGCGCCGTCCATGCTGCAACAGCTCGGCATCACCGGCCCGCTGGTGGGATTTCTGACCCGCGCCGCCCGCGTGCAATCCGGCGAGGCAATCTCGCTCGCCGGCTGGACCAAGCCGGTGGCCGAGCCGGAGATCGCCGTCCATATCGGCCGCGATGTTCCTGCCGGCGGCGACCGCGCCGCAGCCGCGGCGTCGATCGCCGGCATCTCGCCGGCGATCGAGCTCGCGGATCTGACCTCGCCGCCCGAAGATCCCGAGCGCATTCTCGCCGGCAACATCTACCAGCGCCACGTGGTGCTCGCCGGCAACGGACCGGCGCGCGCGGGCGGTTCGCCGGACGGTCTCGCCTGCCGCGTCATCCGGCATGGCCGCGAGTTTGCGGCGACCCGTGACCCACAGGCCAACACCGGCGAGTGGGTTGCGATCGTGCGCCACGTCGCCGACGTGCTCGCGGCTTTCGGCGAGCGCCTGCGTGGCGGAGAGATCATCATCACCGGCTCGGTGGTGCCCCCACTCGCGATCGAGCCGGGCGAGAAGGCCATCACATTCGAGGTCGATCCCGTCGGCGCCGTTGCAGCACGGTTTCAGTAGTGCGAGGAACTAAGTACACCAACAAAAGGCGCGCGCACCGAACATTGCGCGCGTCCGGCGCAGCGGTTAGCGTTCGCTAAACATCTCGACCCGATGTCGCGGGTACCACGACAAATGCACTGGGAGGGTACGTTGGTTAGAATCACGAGACGACGTGCGCTGGCGGCGGCACTCCTCGCAGCGCCTGCTTTGCTTGCGAGGCGCGCGCAGGCGCAGACACCGGTCCAGAGCTGGCCCCAGCGGCCGGTACGATTCATCATTCCGTTCGGCCCCGGCGCGGGCGCCGACATCGGCGCTCGGCTGATTCAGGAAAAGCTGTCCACGCGCTGGGGCAAGCCGGTCGTGATCGACAATCGGCCCGGCGGCGACAGCATCATTGCCATCCAGGCCATGCTTTCCGCCAACGACGATCACACCTTCATGTGGGGCCCGAGCGGCAACTTCATCGTCCACCCCTACCTCTATCAGAAACTCTCCTACAATCCGGACGACCTTGTGCCGATCGCGAGCTTCTCCGCCACGGTGCTGTCGGTGGCCGTGCCGACCTCGCTCGGGGTGAGCGACCTCGCCGGTCTCGTCCAGCGTGCACGCGCCGAGCCGGGCAAGCTCAACTCGGCCGCCGTTGCGGGCATCACCGAGCTCGCGTTCGACTACTTCGCGGCGAAGGCCGGGCTGACCTTCACCAAGGTGCCCTACCGCGACATCGTGCAGGCGGTGAACGACCTCTCCGAAGGACGCCTGCAAGCCTATTCCTCCTCTTATGCGATCCAGCGCCCGCAGCGCCAAGCGGGTCGCATCAAGGTCCTGGCGCAGATGGGGCGCCAGCGCGCGCCGAGCCTGCCCGACATTCCAACTGCGGCGGAGGCGGGCTTCCCGGCCATGGAAATGGAAGGCCTGGTGGGACTGTTCGGCAGCCCCGCGGTTGCTGCGGAGCTGCGCGAAAAGATCGGCGCCGACATCGTCGCGGTGGCCGACGACAAGGACATCGACGCCAAGCTCAACGCTACCGCGCAGACGCCGACGCGGGGCGGGGCGAAGGAGTTCGCCGAGATCATGGCCAGCCAACGCGCCCACATCGCCACCATCGCCAAGGCGCTCGATCTCAAGCCGACCCGGTGAACGAGCTACAGCGGCAATACGGAGCGCGCGATCCGGGGGGCTCTCGCCATCACGGCGCAACCTCCGCTCGATCTACGCGATGCTCGTGGGGACCGTCTCGTCCTCGAACACGGAAACCGCCGGCGGCGCGCCGCTCAATCCGAGCTCCTGCCAGCGCGCCACCACTTGGTCATAGGCGTCCTTGGACAGCTTGGTGCGCCGGGAGAAGGTCTTGATGAACCGGTAGTCCATGCAGGCATTGATCAGGCATTTCGATCCCCAGGGCCTGATCTCGGGCGGGTTAAGGCTGGGATCGAGATAGGTGCTCCAGGTCTCGCGCAAAATGTCGATCGATTGCGCCGGGCGCGAGCGCGTGGCCATGGCCCACAGCACCTGGTGGACGTTGGTGGGGTCGACGTCCTCGTCGACGACAATGACATATTTTCCGAAATAGGCGCCGGCGGTGCACTGAGCCGCGAGCGCCATCACCTGCGGCGCGTGTCCGGCATACATCTGCTTGATCGAAACCACGGTGATGCCCCAGCCGGCGGCCTCTGGGATCGACCACACACCCTGGATGCCGGGCACGCCGAGCTTCTGCAGGTCGGCCCAGATGCCGGCCGAGCGCAGTGCCGCCCAGAACAGCCCGGCCTCGTTGGCCGCGCCATCCGCCATCAATGCGCAGGTCAAGGTCGGGTTGTCGCGGTAGCGCACGCGCTCGACCCGCATATAGGGCGTCGCGCCGCTCGGGCGGCCG
>DATBKV010000071.1:0-2508 GCA_036555745.1 Xanthobacteraceae bacterium
AGCTGCGCAAGTGGGTCGTCATTCACCGCTACCAGATCGACATCATCGAGCCGCTGTGGCCGCGTTTCGTCAAAATGTGGAGCGGCGAGGCGCAGCGGCTGCGCGACCGCCTCGGCAAGCATCAGGACCTGCTCATGCTGGAGTCTCTTACGGCGCCGCACCAGCCGCTCGCGCGCTGGCGCGCGCGGCTCGCCGGCGCCATTGCGGCGCGCAGGGCGGTCCATGTCGCAGCCGCCGCCGGCATCGCCGGGCGCATCTTCGTGGACAAGCCGAACGCGCTTCGTCGCCGGCTGTCCGCCATGTGGAGCGCCGTGCGCTGAGAACGATCAGCGCATGTCCCGGAAAAGCCTGCCCTCGGGCTTGACCCGAGGGTGGGAACCGTTTTCCGATAAGGACATGCGCAAAATCAAAGAGAGAGCGCAGCCCGATTCCACCCAATCGGAAATGCGCTCTAACGCTTCCCGACCGCCGCAAGCAGTCGGGCGATGAACTCGCTCTGCCCGGCAAGAATTTTGCGCCGGGCCTCGGCGGGTGAAAACCAGCCCGCTCGATCGACCTCGGGAAACCACGCCGTCCGCCCGCTCTTCGGCGGCCATTGCAGCTCGAATTGGTTCGACTTCAACGCCGCGGGATCGAACTCGCCCTCGACCGCCCAGGCGGTGACGATCTTGCGACCGGGCTGAACGAGGTCGCCGAGCGCAAGAAAGTCGCCCTGCGGGCAAACGCCGGTTTCCTCCTCGAACTCGCGGCGTGCTGCCGCGAGCGCGTCCTCGCCCTCGGCGTACTCGCCCTTCGGGATCGACCAGGCGCCGGCGTCGCGCTTGGCCCAGAACGGTCCGCCGGGATGCACGAGCAGCAGCTCGATCCCCGCGCCCGCGCGCCGATACATGAGAATGCCGGAACTACGCTTCGGCATGGCTGCGCTTCAAGATCAGGTCGCCCCACTCACAGGCGATTGTGCCGCGCGATCGCCCGCGTCACCTCGACTGGGACCGCGGCGTCGGCCTGGGCGCGCAGCGCGCGCGCCTTGCGCGCCGCCGGCCGCTCCAGGCACCGCACCAGCCAGTCGCGCAGCCGCGGGGTTGTCGACAAGTCCATGTCGATGGCGCGGCTGATGACGGCGGCGACGTTGAGATCGGCGACGGTGAACTCGGCGCCGAGCAGATAGGGGCGCTCCGACACGGCCGCATCGAGCACCCTGAAGGGCGGCTCCAGGACCTTGAGCGCCTCGGCGAGGCGTTGCGGGTCGCGCTCAGCGGGCGGCAGCCGCACCGCGTGCAGCGACCAGATGTTGACGCCGCGATCGACTTCCTGCACCGCCCACAGGCTCCACTGCCAGGCCTTGGCTTCGCCCTCAAGCGTCGCGGGATAAAGCTGACCGTGCTTTTTGGCGAGGTAGAGCGTGATCGCGAGCGACTCCCACAGCACGAAGCCGCCGTCGTCGATCGCCGGCAACCGGCCGTTGGGGTTGATGGCGAGATAATCCGGCTTGCGCGCGCCCGCCGGGCCGATCTCGATCGGCATGTGCTCGTAGTCGAGCCCAAGCTCCTCGGCGATCCAGAGCGCGCGAAAGGCGCGCGTGCGGGCGATGCCGTAGATGCGCAGCCGCGGCGTCTGCTCCCCGCAATGATCCGCAGCCCTGCGCGTGCGATCGGCCTCGGTGCTCATGCCGTCAGTCTACGATGCTGCGTGCCGATGGCCAGCCTCGGCGGCGTTTTAAGGACGGCGACGCATCGGCCGGCATTGCTGCCGGTCCGCGCCCGGCGCGCAAAAAAGCCGCCGCGCGAGAGCGCGGCGGCTTTAGAAGCAAACATGAAGAGGTTTTCCGTCCTTGGCAGGCCTGGCAGCGACCTACTCTTCCAAGTCTTGAGACTTAGTACCATCGGCGCTGGGAAGTTTAACGGCCGAGTTCGGGATGGGATCGGGTACAGGCTCCCCGCTAATACCACCAGGCCGGCCAAAGACAGAAATCAGAAATCAGTAGTCAGTGATCAGAAGGGAATCCTGACTCGATTTCCGCACAAGCCGGTCTTTCACCATCCAGTTTTTCGCCGTCGGTCATCTGATTACTGACGACTGATACCTGGAATGGGCATTGAAGATGAGCGCGATCAAGCTCAAACGAGCGATTAGTACCGGTAAGCTGAACGCGTTGCCGCGCTTGCACATCCGGCCTATCAACGTGGTGGTCTACCACGGCTCTTAAGGGAGAACTCGTTTCGAGGTGGGTTTCCCGCTTAGATGCTTTCAGCGGTTATCCCGTCCGTACATAGCTACGCAGCACTGCGGCTGGCGCCACAACTGCTCCACCAGAGGTACGTCCATCCCGGTCCTCTCGTACTAAGGACAGCTCCTCTCAATTCTCCGACACCCACGGCAGATAGGGACCGAACTGTCTCACGACGTTCTGAACCCAGCTCACGTACCACTTTAATCGGCGAACAGCCGAACCCTTGGGACCTGCTCCAGCCCCAGGATGTGATGAGCCGACATCGAGGTGCCAAACGA
>DATBKV010000072.1:0-14458 GCA_036555745.1 Xanthobacteraceae bacterium
GTCGACCTTCTTGAGGAAGGCCGGATTGAAGGCCAGGTCCGGAATCGCCTCGGTGATGACCTCCTTGCGCGGCTCCTCGAAGTTGACGAACACGTTGAGCTGGTCCTGCAGGATGCGCGCGGCATAGGCGATCGCGTCGTCCGGACTGACCGCGCCGTTGGTCTCGATCTGCATGGTCAGCTTGTCGTAGTCGAGAATCTGGCCCTCGCGGGTGTTCTCGACCTTGTAGGAGACCTTGCGCACCGGCGAGTACAGGCTGTCGACCGGGATGAGGCCGATCGGCGCGTCCTCCGGCCGGTTGCGCTCGGTCGGCACGTAGCCCTTGCCGGTGTTGACCGTGAACTCCATGCGGATTTCGGCGCCCTCGTCGAGCGTGCACAGCACGAGCTCCGGATTGAGCACGACGATGTCGCCGACGGTTTGGATGTCGCCGGCGGTCACGGTGCCCGGTCCTTGCTTCTTCACCACCATGCGCTTGGGCCCGTCGCCCTGCATCTTGATGGCGATATCCTTGATGTTGAGCACGATGTCGGTCACGTCCTCGCGCACGCCCGGGATCGACGAGAACTCGTGCAGCACGCCGTCGATGTGAACGGACTGCACCGCCGCGCCCTGCAAGGACGACAACAGAATGCGCCGCAGCGCGTTGCCGAGGGTGACGCCGAAACCGCGCTCGAGCGGCTCGGCCACCACGGTGGCCTCGCGCTTGGGATCGGCGCCCGCGCTCACCTGCAGCTTGTTGGGGCGAATCAATTCCTGCCAGTTCTTCTGGATCGTCACGTTGGCACCCATGGCTTTGAGCGGCGCGGCAGCGGGGGCCCACTGCGCTCCGTGGGAATTTTCGACGGCGGACTCCTCCGGAGTCCGCCGGATCAGCACGTCATCGGTCATACTCGGCGCCTCTTGCGTGGACGGCAGCCGTTGTGCGGGATCGGCGTAACGTCGCGAATGGAGGTGATGGTGAAGCCGGCCGACTGCAGCGAGCGCAACGCTGATTCGCGGCCGGAGCCGGGGCCGGCGACCTCGACCTCGAGCGTGCGCATGCCGTGCTCCTGCGCCTTCTTGGCGGCGTCCTCGGCCGCGACCTGCGCGGCGTAGGGCGTCGATTTTCGCGAGCCCTTGAAGCCCATGGTGCCGGCAGACGACCAGGCGATGGTGTTTCCTTGCGCGTCGGTGATGGTGATCATGGTGTTGTTGAAGGTCGCGTTCACATGCGCGACTCCGGAAGCGATGTTCTTGCGTTCGCGGCGGCGAACGCGGGTGGCTTCTTTGCCCATTCTCGATCCTCTTGCGGGGCGCGGTCTGCAGCAGCCGAGCCGTCCGTGCGACGCGGAACTCGGACTTACTTCTTCTTGCCGGCGATCGGCTTCGCTGGCCCCTTGCGGGTGCGGGCATTGGTATGGGTGCGCTGGCCGCGGACCGGCAGTCCCCGACGATGGCGCAACCCCCGGTAGCATCCCAGGTCCATCAGCCGCTTGATGTTCATCGCCACTTCCCGCCGCAGGTCGCCTTCCACCACGTAGTCGCGGTCGATGACCTCGCGGATCTGCAGCACCTCCTGGTCGGTCAGCTGCGACACGCGCCGCTCGTCGGGGATGCCGACTTTGGCCATGATTTCATTGGCCTTTTTCGGCCCGATTCCATGGATATATTGCAGGGCGATGACGACCCGCTTGTTGGTCGGTATGTTGACGCCGGCGATGCGAGCCACGGCCATTCACTCCTGTTGCCGGCGCCACGAGAACGGCCGGCCGTCGTTCCACCCGATGGCGGTTCGCAAACGATAACGCGACACCCTCCCCGCTCCCCGGGGCCCGGTATCGTTCGACCTCTCGATTTGGATGCGGGTTATTAAGGGATTCAACGGCGTTTCGTCAACCTCCGCTGGCGATTCCTTTTGCGTGCCGCCGCCGACCTGTCGGCCGACGCCCTGATCGTGGATGCAGCGCGCCCAGCCTTGATTTTGGGGGGTTTTCCGCCCGGCTTGGCTTTCGTCCCGCCGCCGCGGCGTGCAGCCGCCCCAGCCTTGCTTCCGGCCGAAGCGCGCGGAGGTGCCGCAGCCGATGCCCGGCCACGTTTGCCCGGCGCCTTGCCCGTGGCCGGTTTGCCCGCGGCCGGTTTGCCGGCCGACGGCTTGGCCGCCCCTTTGGAGGGCGTCTGCTGCAGCACGCGGTCGATCGATTTCGACACGTCCGGAATCGGCGCCATGCCATCGACCGAGCGCAGCACGCTCTGCAGCTGGTAATAGGCCACGAGAGGGGCGGTCTGGTCGCGATAGGCCAGGAGGCGACGCCGCAACGCCTCCGGGTTGTCGTCGGAGCGCAGGCTTTCTCCCCGCGCCCTGGTCTCGGCGATGCGCTTCTTGATCCGGTTGAGCAGCGCGGCCTCGTCCACCTTGAGCTCGATGACCGCATCGAGCTTGAGGTCCCTCTCCCTGAGCATGCGGTCGAGCGCATGGGCTTGCGGCACGGTGCGCGGAAACCCATCGAGGATGAAACCCTTGCGGGCGTCCGGCTGTTCGATGCGGTCGGCCACGATGGCCACCACCATCTCATCGGGCACCAGCTCGCCGCGTTCCATCAGCTCCTTGGCGCGCAGCCCAACCGCCGTGCCCGCGGTGACGGCGGCCCGCAGCATGTCGCCGGTCGAAAGCTGCACCAACCCATGCTTGGCGACGAGTCGCTGAGCCTGCGTACCCTTCCCGGCCCCGGGCGGGCCGAGCAGTATCAATCTCATCTCCGCCGCCCCCGCAGCTTCGATCGCTTGATCAGACCTTCGTATTGATGGGCAAGCAGGTAGCCCTGAATCTGCGCCACCGTGTCCATGGTGACGCTGACGACGATCAGCAGCGAGGTGCCGCCGAAATAGAACGGCACCGCCGCATATGAGATCAGCATCTCCGGCAGCAGGCAAACCAGCGCAAGGTAAGCTGCGCCGATGACGGTGATGCGCGACAGCACGTAATCGATGTATTCCGCGGTGCGTTCCCCCGGCCGGATGCCGGGAATGAAGCCACCGTGCTTCTTCAGGTTCTCCGCGGTCTCGGTCGGGTTGAACACGATCGCGGTGTAGAAGAACGCGAAGAAAATGATGAGGCCTACATAGAGGATCAGGAACAGCGGCCGGCCGTGGCCGAGTTGCGTGGTGATGGCGACGAACCAGTCCGGGCCTTGCCCGGCATTGAAGTTGGCGACCGTCGTCGGCAGCAGCAGCAGCGAGGACGCGAAGATCGGCGGGATCACGCCCGAGGTGTTGAGCTTGAGCGGCAGATGCGAGGACTGGCCCTCGAACATGCGGTTGCCGACCTGGCGCTTGGGGTACTGGATCAATAGCCGTCGTTGCGCCCGCTCCATGAACACGATGAAGGCGATCACCGCCACCACAACCACCATGACGACGATGATCAGTCCGGTCGACAGCGCACCCTGGCGGCTGAGCTCCAGCGTGCCAACGATGGCGGACGGCAATTGCGCCACGATGCCCGACAGGATGATCAGCGAAATACCGTTGCCGATGCCGCGCGAGGTGATCTGCTCGCCAAGCCCCATCAGGAACATGGTGCCGCCGGTCAGCGTGATCACGGTTTCGATGCGGAAGAACCAGCCGGGGTCGCTCACGGCGTTGCCGGCTCCCTCGAGGCCGACGGCGATGCCGTACGATTGGGCCGCCGCGAGCAACACCGTGAGATAGCGGGTGTACTGGTTCATGACCTTGCGGCCCTGCTCGCCTTCCTTCTTGAGCTGCTCAAGCGTCGGCGAGACCGTGGTCATCAGCTGGATGATGATCGAGGCCGAAATGTACGGCATGATGTTCAAGGCGAAGATCGCCATCCGGTGGATGCCGCCGCCGGAGAACATGTTGAACATGCCGAGGATGCCGCCCGCCTGCGAGCGGAAGATCTGGTCCCATGCCGAAGGATCGATCCCGGGCAGCGGAATGTAGGTCCCCAAGCGATAGACCAGAAGCGCGCCGAGCGTGAACCAGATGCGCTTCTTGAGCTCCTCGGCCTTGGCGAGCGCGGAAAAATTGAGATTGGCGGCCAGTTGTTCTGCTGCAGAGACCATGCCTTGAAGCTCCGATCCGCCCCCACCAAAGCCTCGCAACGCCGGATGCAGCGCGCTCCGAGACGCTCCTTGGCCCCCGGCCCTATATAGGCATCATGCCGCCTGTTCGCCCGCCGCGGCCTGCGGGGCCAGGATGGTCACCGAACCGCCCAGCTTCTCCACCGCCGCCACCGCCGATTTGGACGCGCCCCAGACCGACAGCGCGAGTTTGCTCTTGATCTCGCCGGAACCGAGCAGCCGAACCCCGTCCTTGGCCCGCCTGAGCACGCCCGCCCGCACCAAGGCCTCGGCGTCGACCGTGGCAGCCGCGTCGAGCTTGCCGGCGTCGATCGCAGTTTGAATGGTGCCGAGATTGACCTCGTTCAGCTTGCGCGCGAACGGGGTGTTCTTGAAGCCGCGCTTCGGCAAGCGGCGATGGAGCGGCATCTGTCCGCCCTCGAAGCCCTTGATCCGCACCCCCGTGCGTGCGGTCTGGCCCTTGCCGCCGCGCCCGCCGGTCTTGCCGACGCCGGACCCGATGCCGCGGCCGATGCGCGTGCGCTTCTTGCGCGCACCCGGACGATCGGCGAGCTCATGCAGCTTCATCGGCTGCCTCCCTTTGCCTCCACCACCCGAACCAGGTGCTTGACCTTGGCGATCATGCCCCGGGTCTGTGGGGTATCGGGCAGCTCCGCCACGCGCCCGATGCGGTTGAGTTTGAGCCCGACCAAGGTCTCGCGTTGCGCATGATGGCGGCGAATCGGGCTGCCGGTCTGTTCAACTCTGATCGTCTTGTCGGTCTTGCCCATGTCGGCCTCCGGCGAGCCCAAGTTCAGTCGGCGGCCTGCTCGGCCTCGCCGCCTTCGCGGCGGCGTGCCTGCAGGGTCGAAACCTTGATGTTGCGCCGCGCGGCGACAGAGCGCGGTGAATCCTGGCGCTTGAGCGCGTCGAAGGTGGCGCGCACCATGTTGTACGGATTGGACGAGCCCATCGATTTCGCCACCACGTCCTGCATGCCAAGCGTCTCGAACACCGCACGCATCGGGCCGCCGGCGATGATCCCCGTCCCCGGCGGCGCCGCCCGCAGATAGACCCGGCCGGCGCCGTGGCGCCCGGCCACGTCGTGATGCAGCGTGCGGCCTTCGCGTAGCGGCACCCGGATGAGACTGCGTTTGGCGGCGTCGGTGGCCTTGCGGATCGCCTCCGGGACCTCGCGCGCCTTGCCGTGGCCGAAGCCGACCCGGCCCTTCTCGTCGCCCACGACTACGAGCGCGGCAAAACCGAAGCGGCGTCCACCCTTGACCACCTTGGCCACACGATTGATATGGACGAGCTTGTCGGTAAATTCGCTTTCGCGCTCTTCCCGTTCGCGGCGCTCGCGTGGTTCACGTGCCATGATGTTATTCCAACCTGTTCGTGTCTCGAGTTGCGGTCAGACAACGCAGCGCGGGCGGCGGGTCGCTCAACCCATTGTGCTCGCGTCGATGACCATCTGTCGTCGGTCGTGCGTCATCCGCCCTCAGAAATCCAATCCGCCCTCGCGCGCCGCATCGGCCAAGGCCTTGACCCGTCCGTGGTAGAGATAGCCGCCGCGGTCAAACACCACCCTCTTGATGCCCTTGGCCGAGGCGCGCTCTGCCAGCCGCTTGCCGACCGCCTTGGCCGCGTCGACATTGGCGCCAGTCTTGAGGCCGTCACGCATGTCCTTCTCCAGCGATGAAGCGGACACGATCGTGAGGCCGCTGGCGTCGTCGATGACCTGCGCATAGATGTGCTTCGACGAGCGGAACACCGACAGCCGTGCACGATCGCCTGCGGCGCGGCGCACGTTCCGCCGCACCTTCGCCGTCCGCCGCACCGTGCGATCAGTGACTGTTGCCATCTTGCGCTCCCATCACTTCTTCTTGCCTTCCTTCCGGAAGATCTGCTCGTTGGCATACTTGACGCCCTTGCCCTTGTAGGGCTCGGGCTTGCGGAAAGCGCGGATTTCGGCCGCCACATGGCCGACCTTCTGGCCGTCGATGCCGGCGACGACGATCTCGGTCGGCCTGGGCACCGTGATGGTGATGCCTTCGGGGATCGCATAGACGATGTCGTGGCTGTAGCCGAGCTGCACCTGCAGGTTCTTGCCCTGCAGCGCGGCGCGGTAGCCCACGCCCGAAATCTCTAGCTTACGCTCGAAGCCCTTGGTCACACCAGTTACCGCGTTGGCCAGCAGCGAACGATAGGTTCCCCACATGGCGCGGGCGCGCTTGGTTTCGGCGCGCGGGTCGATTGTGACCTCGCTGCCCTCCACCTTGGCGGCGACATCGTCGTGCAACACGAGCGCGAGCGCGCCCTTCGGGCCTTTCAGCTTGACGACCTGGCCCTCCACGCTGGCGGTGACGCCGGAAGGGATCGCTACGGGCTTTTTTCCGACACGAGACATGATTTTCGATCCGTTGGCAGCGGCTCAGAAGACCGTGCAGAGAATCTCTCCGCCCACGTTGTTGTCGCGGGCGTCATGGTCTGCCATCACGCCCTTCGGAGTGGAAAGGATCGCAACGCCCAATCCGTTGTTCACGCGCGGCAGCGCCTTCACCGAGGCATAGACCCGCCGGCCCGGCTTCGATACCCGCGCAATCTCGCGGATCACCGGCTCGCCGTCGAAGTATTTGAGCTCGATCTCGAGCTCATTGCGCCCGTTGGAATGCTCCACAGCGGTGTAGTCGCGGATGAAGCCTTCGCTCTTGAGCACCTCGAGCACGCTCACGCGCAGCCGCGAAGTCGGCATCGACACCTTGGACTTGTTCCGCATTTGCGCATTGTGAATGCGCGCGATCATGTCGCCGAGCGGGTCGTTCACAGCCATCGTCCCAACCCTCCTTACCAGCTCGATTTGAGCAGGCCGGGGATCAGCCCCTTGGAGCCGAGCTCCCGCAGCGCGATGCGCGAAAGCTTATGCTTGCGATAATAACCGCGCGGGCGGCCCGACAGTTCGCAGCGATTGCGAACGCGCGTCGCCGACGAGTTGCGCGGCAGCTCTGCGAGCTTCAGCGTCGCAGCAAATCGCTCTTCCATGGGCTTGCTCTTGTCGCGAGCAACGGCGCGCAGGCGCGAACGCCGGCCCGAATGCTTCTTCGTCAGCTTACGCCGCCGATTGTTCTTCTCGATCGCACTTTTCTTCGCCATCAATTTCTCCTGACTGTTCCGCGTCTGAGGATCGTCCTCACTGCCGGAACGGGAAGTTGAACGCGCTCAGCAGCGCGCGCGCCTCGTCGTCGGTCTTCGCGCTGGTGCATACCGTAATGTCCATGCCCCACACATCAGCGGCTTTGTCGTAGTCGATCTCGGGGAAAATGATGTGCTCCTTTACGCCGAGCGTATAGTTGCCCATCCCGTCGAAGCTTTTCGGCGACAGGCCGCGGAAGTCGCGCACCCGCGGTAGCGCGATGTTGATCAGCCGGTCGACGAACTCGTACATGCGTGCCTTGCGCAGAGTCACCTTGCAGCCGATCGGCTGACCGTCACGCACCTTGAAGGTGGCGATCGACTTTCTCGCCTTGGTGATGACCGCCTTCTGCCCGGAGATCAGGCCGAGATCATTGGCGGCGGACTCCACCTTCTTGCGATCGGCGACGCCTTCGCCGATGCCCATGTTGATCACGACCTTCTCGATCACCGGCACCTGCATGCGGTTGTTGTAGCCGAACTGCTCAGCCAGGCGCTTGCGCACCACCTCGTCGAAATAGGTCTTCAGGCGCGGCGTGACGCGCTCCTCGCGCTTTTTCGGCTGCGGCGGCTTCGCGCCCGCGTCGCCCTTGGCGGCAGCTTTCTCCTTCTCGGGCTTGCCCTGCTTCTGCGCCGGCTGGCCTTGCTGCGCCTTCTCGCCCTTCTCGGGACGCGGCGGCTTCGCCGACTTGTCGGGCTTGCCAGGGTTGGCCTTGGCGTCCTTGTCAGCCATCGATCTCGACTCCCGAACGCTTGGCCACCCGCACCTTCCGCCGATGCTCGCCTTCGCCCACGAACTTGAAACCGACCCGCGTCGGCTTGCCGTCCTTGGGATCGGCAAGGGCGAGATTGGACAGGTGCACCGTTGCTTCCTTCGAAATGATGCCGCCCTCCTGCTGAGGGCTCTGTTTCTGGTGGCGCTTGACCATGTTGATCCCCCGCACCAGCGCGCGGCCGGCGCTGACGCGCACCTCGATCACCTCTCCGGTGCGGCCTTTGTCGCGGCCGGTGAGCACGATCACCTTGTCGCCTTTGCGGATCTTGGCGGCCATCACAGCACCTCGGGTGCGAGCGAAATGATCTTCATGTGATTCTTCGCGCGCAGCTCACGCGGCACCGGACCGAAAATGCGGGTGCCGACTGGCTCCATTTGCGGATTGATCAGCACCGCCGCGTTGCGGTCGAAACGGATGATGGACCCGTCGGCGCGCTTGATGTCTTTCGAAATCCGCACCACCACCGCCTTCAACACGTCGCCCTTCTTTACCCGGCCACGCGGTATCGCCTCTTTCACCGACACGACGATGACGTCACCGATGGTAGCGTATTTGCGCTTCGAGCCGCCCAGCACCTTGATGCACATGACACGGCGCGCGCCGGAATTGTCCGCCACGTCGAGGTTGGTCTGCATTTGAATCATGGCGCCATCCTCGTCCTGCTGCTTCCCGCGCCTATCGCGCTCACACCACTTTCTTCTTCTCGCCGCGTACCACTTCCCACCGCTTCAACCTGGAGAGCGGACGGCGCTCCTCGATCCAGACGATGTCGTCGACGTGATATTCATTGGTCTCGTCGTGGGCGTAGTACTTCTTGGTACGGCGAACCGTCTTCTTCATCACCGGATGGGTGAAGCGGCGTTCCACGCGCACCACTATGGTTTTGTCCTGCTTGTCGCTCACGACGACGCCCTGCAGCATGCGCTTCGGCATCCCTCGGTCACTCCGACTTGGCTCTTGAGCGCACGCTGCGCCTCGGTTTGGTTGCCGGCTTCTGCGGTCGCGCGGGTGCCGGCTGGCCGACCCGTTTCTGCGAGGCGATCGTCTTGATGCGGGCGATGTCGCGGCGCACCTGCCGCACCCGGGCGGTGTTCTCGAGCTGCCCCGTCGCCCGCTGGAAGCGCAGGTTGAACCGCTCCTTCTTCAGTTTCAGCACCTCGTCGTCGAGCTGGTCGACGGTCATGGCCCTGAGATCAGCCGGCTTCATGCTTGCTCCCTCGGGCTATTCTGCGATGCGCTCGATGAACCGCGTCTTGATCGGCAGCTTGGCAGCGGCGAGCCCGAGCGCCTCGCGCGCGAGCGCCACCGACACGCCGTCGACCTCGAACAGGATGCGGCCCGGCTTGACCCTGGTGACCCAGTATTCGGGAGCGCCCTTGCCCGAGCCCATGCGGACTTCGAGCGGCTTCTTCGACACCGGCACGTCCGGATAGACGCGGATCCAGACCCGGCCCGCGCGCTTCATGTGACGAGTGAGCGCGCGCCGCGCCGCTTCGATCTGGCGCGCGGTGACCCGCTCGGGCTCCAGCGCCTTGAGGCCGAACTGGCCGAACGCAAGGTCCGCGCCCGAGGTCGCAACCCCCTTGATGCGGCCTTTGTGCGCTTTGCGGAATTTGGTCCGCATCGGTTGCAGCATGGCGCTTGTCCTTCCCTACCCGATCCGCCCGCTCACGGCGCGTCCCGGCGCGGACGCCCGCCGTCGCCTTCCGCCATTTTCTTGTCCTGCGCCATCGGGTCGTGCTCCATGATCTCGCCCTTGAAGATCCACACCTTGACGCCGCAGGTACCGTAGGTGGTGAATGCGGTGGCCACGCCATAGTCGACATCCGCCCGCAACGTGTGCAGCGGCACGCGGCCCTCGCGGTACCATTCCATGCGCGCGATCTCGGCACCGCCGAGCCGTCCCGAGCAATTGATGCGGATGCCGCCGGCGCCGAGTCGCATCGCCGACTGCACGGCTCGTTTCATGGCGCGCCGGAAAGCAACCCGGCGCTCGAGCTGCTGCGCGATCGACTCGGCGACGAGTTGAGCGTCGAGCTCCGGTTTCCTGATCTCGACGATGTTGATGACCACGTCCGACTTCGTGAGCTTGGCGACCTTCCGGCGCAGCTTCTCGATGTCGGCGCCCTTCTTGCCGATCACCACGCCCGGCCGCGCCGACTGAACGGTGACGCGGCATTTCTTGTGTGGCCGCTCGATGACGATCTTCGACACCGCCGCCTGCTTGAGATCCTTCATCAGCTCCTCGCGGATCTTCATGTCCTCGTGGAGCAGCTGGCCGTACTCGTTCTTGCCGGAGTACCAGCGCGAATCCCAGGTGCGGTTGATGCCGAGGCGCAAGCCGACCGGATTGACCTTTTGACCCATTTGTTACCTCTCAGGAAGCCGCCGCTTCAATCTCACGCACGACGATGGTCAGATTTGCAAACGGCTTGAATATGCGTCCCATGCGGCCGCGGCCGCGCGGATGAAAGCGCTTGATGACGAGCGCCTTGCCGACATGCGCTTCGGCGACGACGAGGTCGTCAACGTCGAGGTCGTGATTGTTCTCGGCATTGGCGATCGCCGATTCCAGACATTTGCGGACGTCGCGGGCGATGCGCTTGCGCGAGAATTCGAGATCCGCCAACGCGGTCGCCACCTTCTTGCCGCGGATCAGCTGCGCGACGAGGTTGAGCTTCTGCGGGCTCACCCGCAGCATGCGGGCGACCGCTTTGGCCTCATTCTCGGCGAGCGCGCGCTGGCGCGTCTTCTTGCTCATTTTCGTCTTCCCTAGCCTGACGAGCCGCCGCCGGCAGCCGGCGCTGCCGGTGCCGCCGCCGCCGCTCCGGGCGCAGCCGGCCCGCTCGCGCGCTTGGCCTTGCGGTCGGAGGAGTGGCCGTAGAACGTGCGCGTCGGCGCGAACTCGCCGAACTTGTGGCCGACCATTTCCTCCGTCACCAATACCGGGATGTGCTTCTGCCCGTTATAGACGCCGAAGGTCAGCCCCACGAACTGGGGCAGGATGGTCGAGCGCCGGCTCCAGATCCTGATCATCTCGTGGCGACCCGATGCGCGTGACGCGTCGGCCTTCTTGAGCAGATAGCCGTCGACGAACGGGCCCTTCCAAATCGAACGCGCCATGGATCCGTCCTCGTCTACTTCTTCCGCGCGTGGCGGCTGAGCATGATGAATTTGGTGGTGGACTTGTTCTTGCGGGTCTTCTTGCCCTTGGTCGGCTGACCCCAGGGCGTGACCGGATGCCGGCCGCCGCGGGTGCGCCCACCCAGCGGATGATCGACGGGGTTCATGGTCTCGCCCCGGACGTGACCGCGCCATCCCATCCAACGCGTGCGTCCGGCCTTCCCGATCGAGATGTTCATGTTGTCGGGATTCGATACCGCTCCGATGCTGCCCATGCAGCGGCCGTGCACGAGGCGCTGCTCGGTCGAGTTGAGCCGCAGGATGACGTATTCGCCGTCGCGGCCGACGATCTGCGCGTAGGTGCCGGCCGAGCGCGCGATCTGCCCGCCCTTGCCGATCTTGATCTCGACGTTGTGGATGATGGTTCCGATCGGAATGTTGCCGACCGGCATGGCGTTGCCCGGCTTTACGTCCACGTGCTCGCCCGACACCACGGTGTCGCCGGGGGAAAGCCGCTGCGGGGCCAGGATATAGGCGAGCTCGCCGTCCTCGTATTTGATCAGCGCGATGAAGCCGGTGCGGTTCGGGTCGTATTCGATGCGCTCGACCTTTGCGGGCGTGTCGAACTTGCGACGCTTGAAATCGATCTTGCGATAAGCGCGCTTGTGACCGCCGCCGCGGAAGCGCACCGTTGTGCGTCCCTGGTTGTTGCGTGCGCCGGTTGAACTTTTGCCTTCCGTCAGCGATTTGACCGGCGCACCCCGATGAAGGCCCGAGCGATCGACCAGAACAAGCTGGCGCTGGCTCGGCGTGACCGGATTATAGGATTTGAGTGCCATGGCGCCGCTTTCCTTACAGGCCCGTGGTGACATCGATGCGGTGGCCCTCCTCGAGGGTCACCACGGCGCGCTTGACCGGCGATTGCTCGCCCACGCTCCCTTTCACCGCCTTGACCTTGCCCTTGCGGACATGGGTGTTGACGCTCTTGACCTTGACATCGAACAGCTTCTCGATCGCTTCCTTAATCTGCGGCTTGGTCGCGTGGCTGGCGACCTTGAACATCACCTGATTGCGTTCCGAGGCGAGCGTCGCCTTCTCGGTGATGACCGGCGCGATGATCACGTCGTAGTGGCGCGGATCGGTCGTGCTCATTTGAAACGCGCCTCCAACGCTTCCAGCGCCGACCGGGTCAGCACCAGCTTTGGCCGCCGCAGGATGTCGTAAACGTTGATGCCCTGCACCGGCAGCACGTCGATGTTGGGAATGTTGCGCGCAGCGAGAGCGAATTTCGCCTCCACCTCGGCGCCATCGACGATGAGCGCACTGGTGAGTCCAAGTTTGGTGAAGCTCTTTTGCAACGCGCTGGTCTTGCCGTCCTTGGCGGTGGCCTTGTCGAGCACGATGATGCCGCCGTCCCTGGCCTTGGCCGACAGCGCGTGCTTGAGCGCCAGCGCGCGCACCTTCTTGGGAAGATCGATGGCGTGGCTGCGCGGTGTCGGCCCGAACGAGCGTCCGCCGCCGCGGAACAGATTGACCCGCGCCGAACCGTGACGGGCCGAGCCGGTCCCCTTCTGCCGGTACATCTTCTTGCCGGTGCGATTGATCTCGCCGCGATTCTTGACGTCGTGCGTGCCGCGCTGGCGTTTGGCGAGCTGCCAGCGCACGCAGCGATGCAGGATGTCCGCTCGCGGCTCGAGCCCGAAAATGGCGTCCGGCAGCTCGATCGAGCCCGCTGTTTCGCCGTCAAGGGACATGATGGTGAGCTCCATATCACGCTCCCGCGGTCGCAGCCGGTTGATCGTCTTGTTTGCCGTCCTGGCCGGCGTCCTGCGCGGATGCCGCCGGGCCAGCCACCGCCGCCGCCTCCGGCAGGCGGAACTTGCCGGGCTTGGGCGCCTCCTTCGGGAGCTTCTTCTTGACGGCGTCGCGCAGGGTGATCCAACCGCCCTTCGCACCGGGCACCGCGCCTTCCACCAGAATGAGCCCGCGCTCGGCGTCGGTCTGCACCACCTTGAGATTGAGCGTGGTGACACGCTCGACTCCCAAATGGCCGGCCATCTTCTTGTTCTTGAAAGTCTTGCCGGGGTCCTGCCGCCCGCCGGTCGATCCGATCGAACGGTGCGAGATCGAAACGCCATGCGAAGCGCGCAGCCCTCCGAAATTCCAGCGCTTCATGCCGCCGGCGAAACCCTTGCCGATCGAAATGCCGGTCACGTCGACGAACTGGCCCACCACGAAATGATCGGCGGTAATCTCGGCCCCGACCGGGATCAGATCGGCCTCCTCGACGCGGAACTCGGCAAGCTTGCGCTTGGGCTCGACCTTGGCCACGGCGAAATGGCCGCGTTCGGCCTTGGTCAGGTTCTTCGGCTTGCGCATGCCGGCACCCAGCTGCAGCGCTACGTAGCCGTTCTTGTCCTTGGTGCGATGGGCGACGACCTGGCAGTGCGCGAGGCGCAGCACCGTCACCGGCACATGCTCGCCGCCGTCCGTAAACACGCGGGTCATCCCGACCTTCTGTGCGATCACGCCCGAACGCATGATGGTGTCCCTGTCTATGCCCTCTCGCTCAGAGCTTAATCTCGACGTCGACGCCGGCGGCGAGATCGAGCTTCATCAACGCGTCCACGGTCTGCGGCGTCGGATCGACGATGTCGAGCAGCCGCTTGTGCGTGCGCATCTCGAACTGCTCGCGGCTCTTCTTGTCGATGTGCGGCGAGCGATTGACGGTGAACTTCTCGATCCTGGTCGGCAGCGGAATCGGGCCGCGCACCTGCGCACCGGTGCGCTTGGCGGTCGCCACGATCTCGCGCGTCGATGCATCGAGGATGCGATGGTCGAACGCCCTGAGCCGAATGCGGATATTCTGGCCGTTCATGTTTGCTCCGATGAGCGAATAGCGAATTGGGGGTTAGCGCGTAGGGAAAGCCCTCTATTCGCTGTTCGCCGCCTCGCTGTTCGCGTTACTCTGTGATGCTGACCACCACGCCGGCGCCGACGGTCTTGCCGCCCTCGCGGATGGCGAAGCGCTGCTTCTCCTCCATCGCAATCGGCGTGATCAACTCGACATCCATCGCCGCGTTGTCGCCCGGCATGATCATCTCCGTCCCCGCCGGCAGCGTCACCTGCCCGGTCACGTCCGTGGTCCGGAAGTAGAACTGCGGCCGGTAATTGTTGAAGAACGGCGTGTGCCGGCCGCCCTCCTCCTTGGTCAAAATGTACGCCTCGGCCTTGAACTTCTTGTGCGGCTTCACCGAGCCCGGCTTGCACAGAACCTGCCCACGCTCCACCGCGTCCTTGTCGATC
>DATBKV010000073.1:0-2240 GCA_036555745.1 Xanthobacteraceae bacterium
GGCGAGCCGAGCATTGCGCGTGCGCGCCGAGTTCCTGCGCTTCTTCTCCAGGTGATCGAGGAAGGCCAGGATCAGCGGCGCGTCGAGCCGCTCGATCTCGATCTTGGCCGGCGTGATCTTGAGCCGGCCGGCAGCGAATCCGAGCAGGAGCTGGAAGCTCAGGGCGTACGCTTCGCAGGTGTGCTGGCTCGCCCTGCGCTCTTTGGGCAGATGCTCGCGCAGGAAGCCGGCGAGGTGGGGGGCGAGCGCGGTCATGCGGCGCCTCCCTTGAGCAGCGCCTCGCCGGCCTCGGCGATCTGGCCCATCAGGACCGGCGTCGCCTGCAAATACCAATAGGTGTCGGTCACATGGGCGTGGCCGAGGTAGGTGCTGAGCGCCACGATGTGCTGGGCGACGGTAGCGCGATCATGGCTGCACTGTTCGAGCGAGCGCACGGCGAACGTGTGGCGCAGGTCATGGATGCGCGGGTCACGCCCGGAGTTCGCACCTTTGAGGTCGGTGCGAGCGAGCAGCTGCAGGAAGGTCCCCCGCACGGTGTTGTAGGGCAACGGTCCGCCGGATGCCGATAGGAAGAGTGCACGATCCGCAGTGATGACCGAGCGGCGAGCGAGCAGATACCTGTCGATCGCCTGTCGCACCGTTGGATGCAACGGCAGCAACCGGCTTTTCTGGAACTTGGTCTCTCGGATGACGAGCCCGTCGGGCATCGCATCATCAATCTGCAACGCCAGAGCTTCGGCAATCCGGATGCTGGTCGCGGTGAGCAGGCCGAGCAGAGTCGCGTACGTCGTCGGCCTGAAGGAGGCAGCTGGTTGAAGAGCAGCTGCGGCGCGAAGCAATCGTGCGATCTCGCCCGCGCTGTAGATATAGGGCTGACGCCACTTGGCGACGGCGTGCCCCAGCGCATCGGCGGCGGGGATCCGCCACGTGCGCCCGGCGTGCTCGTGCCGCAAGTGCGAGACGATGGTGCAGGCGCCGATGCCGGAGCTGCCGATCCCGCGCGGGATGGTCGATGCGAGCTACCGCTACACGCCCGACCGCAAGGGCGAGCACTGCCGCGCCGAGCTTGCCGGCTTCACCGGCTGGTTGCACGCGGATGGATACGCGGGCTTTGGCAAGCTCTACGAGATTGGCGGTGCTCGCTCGGAGACGGCTCTGCTGCAGGGCCCACCGCGCGTGGCCGAGGTTGCGTGCTGGGCCCACGTGCGGCGCGGCTTCTTCGATGTGCACGCGTCGAACAAGTCGACGCTTGCCAAGGAAGCACTCGACCGCATCGGCGCGCTGTTCGACATCGAGCGGCCGATCGCCGGGCAGCCGCCGGCCATCAGACGCAGCGTGCGCAGCCGGACAGCCAAACCCAGGATCGACGCTTTGGCGACCTGGCTCGATGAGCAGCTACCGAAGATCCCGGGCAAGAGCGATCTCGCCGGCGCCATCCGCTATGCCCGCTCGCGTTGGCAGGCGCTGACGCGCTATCTCGACGACGGCCGCCTCGAGATCAGCAACAATGCCGCCGAGAACCAAATCAGGCCAGTGGCTTTGGGCAGAAAAAACTGGCTGTTCAGCGGCTCCGATGCAGGCGGAGTGCGCGCCGCCGCATTCTACACACTCATCCGCACGTGCCGGCTCAACGGAATCGAGCCCGAGGCCTACCTCACCGACGTGATCGCGCGCATCGGCAGCCATCCGATCAACCGGCTCACCGAGCTGCTGCCATGGAACATGCCGCGACCGGCGACGCATAGCGTCGCCCCCTGAGCCGCACCTCGTCAAGCCGAAGATGCCGCAGCCCCTAGGGGACGCTTACGAACTGATCGGCGCCACCACGACCAAGACCGGCCTCAAGGTCGCCTGCATGCTCGATGAGCGCACCTACGAGAAGGGCATCAAGGTCAGCGACGCTGAGATGGCCGCCCTCGACATCACCGGGACACGTTCCATCCTGAGTGGAACTACACGATCAAGCCCCACCAGACGTAGCGGTTATTGGTCGAACTGTCCTTAGGACAGCCCGAACAATAGCTGAATCGCGCTCCGTGGGCGTGCGTCGGTGTGACTCAGGCTGGCGGGATTCCGGTCGAGCGCGAACAGACGTAAGACGATCACATGATCGACGAGGACGCAATTCACTATCGCTGGGAGACGGTCGGCTCAAAGCTCGATGAGCGGGGGCGGCGCCTGTTCGCGGCAGCCGAGGTGCAGGCGGCCGGCTATGGCGGGCTGGCGGTCGTCTCCAGGAT
>DATBKV010000074.1:0-20577 GCA_036555745.1 Xanthobacteraceae bacterium
GCTTCCACCCGGTCGAGATTCTTCTGTCGATGGGAATCAAGCTTGGCGTCATCGCCGCGCTCGGCGCTCCCGCGGTTGCGGTGTTGATCTTCGAGGTCCTGCTCAACGCCACCTCGATGTTCAACCACGGCAATGTCCGTATCCCCGCGGGCATCGACCGCGCGCTGCGCTGGATCGTCGTGACCCCGGACATGCACCGCGTCCATCACTCGGTCCTAGTGCGCGAGACCAACAGCAACTTCGGCTTCAATCTACCGTGGTGGGACCGGCTGTTCGGAACCTACCGGGCCCAGCCCGCGGCCGGGCACGAAGCGATGCCCATCGGGATCGAGCAGTTCCGTGATCCGCGCGAGCTCGGGCTCGACCGCATGCTGCTGCAGCCGTTCCGCGGCGATCCCGGCCGTTACCCGCTCGGACGGCGGGAGGCATGAAGATGAATGTCGCTCGCCTGTTGCCGCGGCTTGTGCTTGCGCTGCCGCTGCGTCGCGCCCGAGTTGGCCATGGGCGCCGTGCGCTTCGGCCTCGGCGCGCGACAATCCGCGACGAGATTGATATCCTGCTCGAGCGGCTTTCACAGCCGGGCTGACAACGAGGATCAGATGGCTGCCGAGTGCTGTGGACACGATCATTCGGCCGATCCGCATCGCGACAATTCAGCCTTTCGGCGCGTCGTTTGCGCCGTGCTGGCCATCAACGCCGTGATGTTCGCGGTCGAGATCGGCGCGGGCGTTGCGGCCGGGTCGGCATCCCTGCAAGCCGACGCCGTGGATTTTCTGGGTGATGCCGCGAACTACGCGATCAGCCTTTTCGTGGTCGGGATGGCGCTTCGCTACCGCGCCGCTGCGGCGCTGGCGAAGGGCGCGACCATGGGCCTGTTCGGCCTATGGGTCGTCGCCACAGTGATCTGGCACGCCGTGCAGGGCACGTTGCCCAGCGCCTTCGCCATGGGAGCGGTCGGCGCGGCCGCGCTCGCGGCGAATGCGGCGTCATTCGGACTGCTCTGGGCCCATCGCGGCGGCGATGCGAACATGCGCTCGGCATGGATTTGCACCCGCAATGACGTCTTGGGCAATGGGGCGGTTCTTCTCGCCGCCCTCGGCGTATTCGGCACCGGCACCGGATGGCCGGATGTAACCGTCGCCAGCATCATGGCCGCACTAGCGGTACAAGGGTCGTGGCTGGTGGTGCGGCGGGCCATGATCGAGCTGCGCCAGCCGCCTGCCGCCGTGGACGGGAAGACCGCGATTTCTGAGAACGCCGTTGCGTTTTACGACAGAGGTTCAGCGATGACGTCCGCCGCAAGGGCTCGCGCCCCCTTCCAACAAGGGAGGGAAGCGCACGAATGCGCACCGTTCTGCGTCAGTCTGAACGGCGGCGGCGTTAGGCCGCCTGCCGCCAGGAAGGCACACCGTTCCACTGGCGCCGGCGCGCATGACGCGACACCCGGGCCGGCAGTCCGTCGCGCACCGCGGATTCGATCTCGCCGCGGGTGACGCCGATGTCGCGCAGCACGCGATCGTCGAGCCGCTGCAGCTCGCGAATGGCGCGGCGGACGCATCGCTCGGCGGTCGCGACGCGCACCACCCGAATGCTGCGCGCGGTCAGCACATGGATGCATCGCGCGAACGCCTGCAGGGCGCCGCGCACATAGGCAGCGAGCACGATCCCGCGCGTGAGGCGGGCCTGCCGCTCGATGTCATAGAACGATGACGGTGCGACGTAGCCGTCTCTCTCTTCTCTCTCGGACATGGTCAGTCTCCGGCGCGGGCGCGCGCGAGACGCCGCGCAGGCCCGCAAAGTGGTTGGCATCGACCTGCCGGCGGCCGGAGCAGTCCTTCGCCCGGCACGGCGGCACATGGGCGCAACCTCTAGCCCCGGCCAGCATGCCGGGCTTGCAGCCGGGCCCGATTTTCCTTGGAGATTTCCTGGAGATTTCGGATCTGGAGCCTCGCGGCAAGCCGCGCCGCGCCTGAGGCGCGGGTCAGCTGCGCGCCGGCGCCGGCAATGCCTGCGCGGGCGGCTTCGCCTTGGTCTCCGGCATCAGCAGCCAGACCAGCGCCAGTCCGGTGCCGCCGATGATGGCCAGCCCGAGAAACGCCGTGCTGCTGCCGAACCGGTCGCTCATCCATCCGCCCAGCGTGGTGCTCAGCGAGGCTCCGATGCCGGTCCCAACCCCGACGATGCCCTGCGCGAGATTGAAACGGCCGGTGCCGCGCGTGAGATCGGCGATCGTGAGCGGGACCAGGACCGCGAATACCGCGGCGCAGATGCCATCGAACAGCTGGATCGCCACCAGGGTCGAAGGGTCGGAGACGACCACAAGCAGCGCGCCGCGTGCGGTGACTGCCGCAAACCCCAACAGCAAGAGCGGGCGGCGCCCCCATCGTCTTGCCCAGCGCCCGACCGCGGGCGAGAACGCCGCGACCACGATCTGCGGCACCACGATACAGGCCGCCACCAGCATGGTCGCCCAGGCGCTCGAACGCTTGGTGATGATGACGGCCATCAGCGGAAGCATGGTCGCGTTGGCGAGCTGGAATACCGCGACGCAGGCGGCGAAGATCAGCAGCGGCCGGTTGCTCAGCAGCGTGCGGCAGGCCGTGACCGCGGTTCGGGTCGGCCCTGCGGCGCGTCCGCCGTGGGCGCGCTCCGCGTCGATCTCCTGCTCGCGGATGTGCGCGAGTGCGACCAGCGCGGGAATGACCAACGCGGCGGTGACCAGGAAAACCGCTTGGCTCGACCAGAAATACCCGATTGCGCCCATCCCGGCCGCCGCCGCGCCGTTTCCGATCGAAGCGAAGCTGGCGTTGCGGCCGAACCGCTCGCCGCTCGCGGCATATCCGACCAGGCCCAAGCTGATGGCGGCGATCGCCGGGCTCACCACGCTGCTGGCCGCCGCCTGCAGGAATTGGGCGCCGAGCACGGCGGGAAAGATCGGCCACAGCGCCACCACCAGCGCGCTCACGCCGATGCCGAGCATTCCGAGTGCGGCGATGCGACGCTCCGAGCGCACGGCGTCGACGAGCGCTCCGCCCGGTATTTGCAGCGCCAGGGCGGCAAGGCCGCGCGCGGTGAGAACGAGCCCGATGTCGACCTGGGTCCACTGGTGCGCCGTCAGGTAGACGGAGATGAACGGCCCGAACCCGGTCTGCACGTCGGCGACGAAGAAGGTGAACCAATCGAGCCCGCGCTGGCTGCGGCGCGAGGCGGCGATGGGGGGCTCGGACGGCGCCGGCTGCGGCGGCGGCACCGGATGCTCGTTACTCTCGACCCTGCGTCGATCGGAACGGCGGTCAGCGCGGGGACGGGGGGAGATGGACAGGGCTACCTCTCCGGCGCTGCCGCCTCGCTCGACGCCGGGGCGCGCTCGCCGCCGCCTGGCGCGCCGACCACCACCACCGGCTCGCCGCGCTTGTATTCGGGCGCCAGCCGCACCTGATCGCGGGTCAGGTCCAGAGTGATCGCGTCGGGCTTGCCCGTGGGCGCGAACTTGAGCGCGCGCCAATCGACCGCGACCTTGCGCGTGCCGATGCCGAGAAACCCGCCGAAGTCGATGATGGCGGCACGCACTTTTCCGTCGCGGCTGACGATGACGTCGACGATGCGCCCCATGTCCTCGCCGGCCTTGCTGCGCACGCTCTTTCCGAGGATCGAGGACACCTCCTGATCGTCGAGCACCGTCGCCGGGGTGCCGGGGTGGGGATTGGCGGGGGCGGCGCCCGCTGGCGGGGCGGGAGCGGCGGTGCCGGGGGCGGCGGGCGACGGCTCCTGTCCCGATGGCCCCGCCGGCGCCGGTGGTTCGCCTTGCGCGGCCTGCGCCGGCGGCCCGGATCGGTCTGTGCGCGCGGCGGAAGACTCCTCGCCGGCAAGGAAACCCGCGCCGGCGATCAACGCGACCGCCACGATGGCAATTGCGGAATTGGTGCGCATGTCGTGCTCTCCCCCAGGCGTGCCGACCCGCGACGTAAACGCGCGGCCGGCGGCCGGGTTCCACTCACGCAGAAGACCGAACAATGCGCTGCGAGGCTCCCAAGCGACGTCGCTGGTCGGCAGCCCGTACCTCCACGCAAAGGCGCGCGAACTCGGCTGCTCCCGCCGGCACCTCTATATGACCTTCCTATAACGCGGCGACGCGGCCCATCTCGAATTCCTATGCCCGCAAGCGCAAGTCTTGCGTGTCGAATTCGTGATCCCTCGGTCTTGGATCGGCGAGCGATGGGAGAATTCGGATGAGGGAATGGCTTGTAAAAGCGGCGTCCGGCCTTGTCCCCGTCGCTATGAAGGCATGGACGGCCCTCACTGATGCATGGTGGACGGCGGTGGGCGATCTGCGGTCCTACCGGCCGGAGCTGCATTACATGCGCGGTCCCGGCCCGAAATGGCGCGAGAAGCACGTGCACCGGCGCGACCCGGTCGCACGCTGAGGCAAGTTGCGCCGCGCGCCGGCTTGTCATAGTCCCATGCGCGGCGGCGGATCATCGGTCCCTCGTTAGCCTGCCTATAACGCGGTCCCTGAACGGTCTCGATATTTTTCCGCGCGCTCGCGACGCGAACCCGGAGGGATTGCCGGCTTTGGCTGCGAGCCTGCAGATGGAGATCGACGACCTCTTTCCCGCCGCCGAGACGCTGCAGCTCCTGCGCTTCGCCGAGGTCGCCGAGGGCGACATCCGCCTGACGGATGCGGGCAACGCGTTCGTGCACGCCGATCTCGATGGGCGCAAGACCATGTTTGCGCAGCACCTTCTGGCCTATGTGCCGTTGGCCGGTCACATCAAACGCGTGCTCGATGAGCGCGCGTCGCATCGCGCACCCGCGAGCCGGTTTTGCGACGAGCTCGAGGATTACATGTCGGAAGAGGATGCCGAGCAGACCCTGCGCGCAGTGACGTCATGGGCGCGCTACGGAGAAGCGTTCGCTTACGACGAGGACAGCGGCGTCTTCAGCCTGGAGAATCCGGCCTGAGAGCAAAACCCGAGCGAACCGTGCCGCCGATCGGCGCAATCATTTGCGCAAGCCTGCCCATAAATCGGGCCGCTTGCTCTCGGAGACGGGCGGCGAGGCTTGCTCGAGCCCGACCGCGGCCTGAAATGCCCGCCGCAGGCGGGAATCGTCGATCCGTGCAATATGCTTCTTGAGAACCGCCGCACGCCTCGGGTCATCGGCCGCGGCGATCGCCCGGCAGACTTCGGCGCTGGTCCGGCGAAAGAAGCTCGGCGCTGATGGCCGCCACTGCAGCCCGAGCGCGTCGATCTCGTCGGCCAGCGCGAGCGTGGCCGCTTCGTCCTTGGCATCCCGGGTGATGGCGAAGCGCAGCAGCAGCAGCAGCCATTCGCGGATTCGCCCGGCGCGCCAATCCTGCGAGCCGGTCGGGCGCTCCGGCGCACCGGGCGGGCTCGCCGTCGGCGACGTTCCCTTCAATCGGATTTGATCGTCCAGCGCGCTGGCGTGCGGCTGCGCAAGTACGTGTGCGTCAGTACCCATCACAGTCGCCCTCTATCCGTCCGACGGCGCTCGGCTCGCGCGCGCGAGGCGGGCAAGAGTACGACCCACTTCGATCGGATCGGATCATGGCGTGATCACCCGCTGGAAATTACCACGAATTTGCGCTGGGGTCGCGATGGATCGACTGGCGGGCCAGCATTTTGCAGCGGCCCGACAACATCTCCAATCAGGCAGACCGAATATTTCGCGCCGATCTGCGCCAGCAGCCTGTCGATTTCCAGCTTGCTTTCGCCCGCCAATTCGACAAGCGGCAAGCGTACGCGGGCCGACATGAGATTCATCGTGCTCAATGCGTACTTGATCGGAGCGGGATTGCTTTCGCGCGCCAGCGCGCCGGCGAGCCGGGCGATCACGGCCGCGAGTTGCTGGGCGCGAGCCACTTCGCCCTGTCTCCACGCCACGTACATGGCGCGGCAAAGGCCGGGTGCCACGTTCGCGGCCACGGAAATGCAGCCGTCGCCGCTGTGGGCGAAGAAGGCGAACGCGCTGGCGTCATCGCCTGACAGCAATTGGAACTCCGACCCCAGCTGTGCGCGCAAGCGCAGCGCGCGGGTGCTGTCGCCGCTGGCGTCTTCGAGGCCGACGCATTGCGGCATCTCGGCGAGCCGCACAATCGTGTCGTCGGCGAGCCCGCACACGGTGCGCGAGGGGACGTCGTGGAGAATGATCGGAATTCCAACCGCCTCGGCGATCGCGCGAAAATGCGCGTAGATACCCTCCTGGGTCGGCTTGTTGTAATACGGCACCACGGAAAGAACGGCATCGGCGCCGGCTACTTCTGCATCCTTGGCCAATTCGATGGCCTGGCTGGTCGAATTCGAGCCCGCCCCCGCGATCACCGGGATTCGGCCGCGCGATTGGGCGACGGCAACGCGGATGACCGCATCGTGCTCGGCGCGGTCCAAGGTAGGAGCTTCGCCGGTGGTTTCGCACACGACCAGGGCGCTGGCGCCTTCCTCGATCTGACGACGACAGAGCCGTTCGAGCGCCGTGAGGTCGAGCTCACCACTATCGGCAAATGGCGTCGGAAGGGCGGGGGCGTAGCCGCGCAGCCGCAAGACGTGACGGTTCGGTGTGGACATCGAGCGCGCCTCACGCCACCTTGCGGACCGGACCGGTCTCGCGGCGCTGCGCGCAGACCGCCGAGCCGTGCTCGTGGATGGTGCCGGCCTCGATCCGGAAGCCGTGCCGTTCCAGCGCGGAGCGAAGCTTGCGGTTGCCGGCGCGCTCCTGGGGGTCGACCCAGACGACCAACAGGCCGGTGGGAGGCAAGAATTCCACCAGCCAGTCGAGCGTGCTCTCGAGGGCTCTGATCGAGCGCTCGCGCCAATCGACCAGCGCCAGATCGTACTGCCCGGATGGAAGGCCGCAGTTCGAGGTCGTCGCCACGCGGATATAGCCGCGGCGATGCAGGGCGAACATCAGCTCGCCGCTGTGCGAGCCCGCGACGATGATGCGCTGCAGCTTCGAGCAGCGCGCGAGCGCGATCATCGGCTCGATGATGCGTTCGCCGGCGGGAGTAGGACGCGACTGGAGCATGGTTTCACCGTTGCGGACCCGTTGTTGCGAGGCGCGGTCAGGCCGCCCGCGCCACCGGGGTTGAAATATCGGATGAGCTTGTACGATCACCGGCGTTCGGCTTGCGGCTCATGTCGAGCTCGAGAATGCCGGGGACCATGATCACGGCCTGCGGCCGGTGGCCGTTCTCGAACATCGCGAATTTGAGGGCTTCGGCGCGGTCAACGAACAGCCCACCGCAGAGGCCTTTTTGATCCTGAACGACCCAGTGACCGCGGCTGTTCTTGCCGATCAGGAAGAGCGAGGAGTTGGGACTACTCGCCGAGGGAGGTTCGCCTTTCATGACACGTTCTCCTTTGCTTTCCGCCGCAAAATGATTTCAGCGCACGACCGGAAGGTGGTCGTCGTCTTTCGATGCGATGCGATGGCGGCGCAACAGCTCCGCTTCGAGCTGCGCCTGCTCTCGCGCGCCTCCGCGGTGGTCTCGCGCAGCTGTGCGAACAGCTGCTGTGTCATCGCAACGGTGCGGTCGACGGGCCGGCGGCTGGCATCAGCAAATGCGATCATGGGTATCCTCGTGCGAGGGGCGCGCGGCCGTCGTTCGCGGCCGGCCTTTATACGCGCCCCTCGCGGTGCCCCCTCGCCATGTCTCCGAGTGTCATTCGGCCCGGCCCGCACGCATCCTTCGACTCGAAATGTGCCGATGGGCGCATATGAATTCGAGAGGGAAGCTCGCGCGTAGACATAAGTGCGGTATAAAGGTCGCGGGGATGCAGCGGGCTTCGCAGCGCAAGCAAACTGCATTGCGCCGCCTCAAACTCGGTCAGTGAAACGCTCGGCTCCACCAGGAGTGCGTCGAATCCAACCCGATCCGATCTTTCAGGGAGCGCAGGATTTCGGCGAAGCGGTCCGCGTGAACCCCCGGCCTGGGAGAGAACGCAACATGCCGGCAGTCCGGGTGGTGAGCGAGATAGGACTTCGGCTCGATCTCGAAACTGACCTCGTCGAGAGCCCCGAGATCCTTGAGGACGACTTCGAGGTTGACGTGAAAATTACCGGTCAGTTTGTACGCTTCGAGGATCTCGAGCGCGCAATCGTAGGCCCGCGACTCCGATAGATCGAGCGCGTGCGCGATGGCTTGGTTCTTGAGCGTCGCGGTATCGGCGTGCAATCGCATCGGGGTTACTGCTTACATCCGGCGGGAGGGCGGGCTGGCCGCATTCTGCGGTGTGCTTGGGTTGCTGCATGCCGTCGCGGCGCGCGCCTTCGCCAGGTTGAAAAAACAGGATCAACGTGCGCCCATCGCCGCCGACTGCTTGGCCGTTGAGCGGCTATTCGCGTGCATCAATCGGCGATAGCGATCGATCTCGCGCTGCGCCCGGCGCAGCTCGTGTTCCGGCACGGCCCGGCGCGCCTTTTCCTGCGCGAAAGCGTCGAGAGCGTTGAGAAATCGCCGCCAGGCGGGGCGCAGCTTCGGCGCTGCCACCATGAAGGCTGGCGCGGCTCGCAAGGTCTGCGCGGTCATCGAAGTCTCTCCTTTTATTGTTGCTCTTGCAGGTATCCGGGGCCTTGCCGATCGCGGCGGTAGCGAAGGCCCGATGCGGCCAAGGCGCGCGGATCATTCCACCTGCGCCCCTCGATGTGCGCACCGGCGCATATGAATTCGAGAGGGCAAGCCGGCCGTCTTCATAAGAACGGTATAAGGGCCGCAAAACGCGTATCAGGGCCGACGACCGCACTTACTTCTCGACGAGGCCTCACGCGGCTTTGGAGATCGGGCTCATTTCGTAGCGCCGGGCGAAAACGGCTTGGCCGTCTTCACGGACGGTTCCGGCCTCGACCACGAAGCCCCGTCGCTCCAGCGCAGCACGAAGGTTTTGGCCGGCCGCCGGCTTCTGCGCGTCGACCCAGACGACCAGCGCACCGGCAGGACTCAAGAAATCCGCCAGCCAATCGAGCGTGGTCCCGAGGGCTTTGAACGTGCGCTGCCGCCAGTCCACGAGTGCGACGTCGTATTGCCCGGCCGGTTGCCCACAATTTGCCGTGGCCGCTGCGCGAGCGTAGCCGCGGCGATGCAGCTCGAAACTGAGCTCGATGCTCTTCGAGCCTGCCACCATGATTCGCTGCAGCTTCGAGCAACCTGCGAGGGCGAGCATCGCTTCGACGATTCGCTCGGTTGCGGGGATGCGCCGAGACTGGCTCATGACTGTCACCATGGCAGCTCGACATGCCGGTCGTGATATCGATACGGATCATTCGAGACGTCGTGAACATGTCCATCGGCGCATATGAATTCGAGAGGAAACCGCGTCCGTTGTCATAAGAACGGCATAAGGATGGAGACGTCCGCGAGCTTGATGAATCGTAAATCGAGGGCGAGCGTCACTTTGCGCCCTGCCGGGCGGCGAGTTCGGACGGATCGCCAGCGACCGGCGCGCGCAAACCCGTCCGGGTGGCCGTGCCCGGCAGAGCGCGGTCGAGCGCGAGGTTCAGCCCAAGCACGTTCACGCGCGGCTCGCCGAAAATCCCAAGGCTGCGGTTCGCCACCTGCGGCGCCAGCAACGCTTCGATCACTGCCGGAGGTACGCCGCGGGCCCTCGCCACGCGCGCGACCTGCAGGGCGGCATTGTCCGGGCTTATGTCAGGGTCCAGGCCCGAGGCGGAGGTGGTCAGCATATCGGATGGCAGCGCCTTGCCTTTGAGCTCCGGTTGAACCGCTTCGAGCGCACGGCGACCGCTCGTCAGACGCTCCATCAACCGTTTGCTCGTGGGTCCCAGGTTGGAGCCGCTGGAATTGGCGGCATTGTAGGGAGCGGGCAGGACTTTGGTCGGATCGTCGGGAGCGCCGGTGGTCGTCGCTGACGGCCGTCCGTGAAACCACTGCGGGCCGCCCCACTGCTGCCCGATGAGGTGGGATCCGAGGATCGTGCCGTCCTGGCCCCGCTCCAGGCTGCCGTTCGCTTGGAAGGGCAGGATCAATTGCCCAAGCCCCGTGAGGGCCAGGGGATAAAGCAATCCGCACAGCACGAAGGCCACTATCGAAGCGCGCACCGCACTGACCATGACGCCCATGATTCTCGTCCTCACAGCAATGGGGCGATCGCCAGATCGATCAGCTTGATGCCGATGAACGGGGCGATCAGGCCGCCGACGCCATAAACCAGCAGATTGCGACGGAACATGTCCTCGGCGCTCTTCGGCTGGAAGCGAATGCCGCGCAGCGCCAGCGGGATAAGCGCCGGGATGATCAGTGCGTTGAAGATCAGCGCCGCCAGGACGGCGCTCTGGGGTGTCGCCAGCCCCATGACGTTCAGCAGGGCGAAACCGGGCAGAGCCAAGGCGAACATGCCGGGAAGGATGGCGAAGTATTTGGCGACGTCGTTGGCGATGGAGAACGTGGTCAGCGCGCCGCGCGTGATCAGCATCTGCTTTCCGATCTTCACGACGTCGAGCAGCTTGGTCGGATTGGAGTCAAGGTCGATCAGATTCGCGGCTTCCTTGGCCGCGACGGTGCCGGAATGCATGGCGAGGGCGACGTCGGCCTGCGCCAGCGCGGGTGCATCGTTGGTGCCGTCGCCGGTCATCGCCACCAGGCGGCCTTGCCCTTGCTCGCCGCGAATGAACGCGAGCTTGTCCTCCGGCTTTGCCTCGGCGACGAAATTGTCGACCCCCGCCTGCGCGGCAATGGCCGCGGCGGTCAGGGGGTTGTCTCCGGTGATCATCACCGTGCGAATTCCCATCGTGCGAAGTTGCGCGGCGCGCTCCCGGATTCCGGTCTTCAACACGTCCGACAATTCGATGACGCCGAGGATGTCGCCGTCGACCGCGACAGCCAGCGGGGTGGCGCCGGCTTTGGCCACCGCATCAGCTGCGGCTGCGAGGTCCACCGGCTCTTGCGCTCTGAATTCCTCGCGGACATGCCGGATGACCGCGCCCACTGCGCCTTTGCGGATTTTCTGCCCGTTGGGCAGATCGACGCCGCTCATGCGGGATTCCGCGGAAAAATCGAGACCGCGCGCGCCGTCCAGCGATGGATCCCGGGCGGCCCCCCGGCGTTCCGCAAACGACACCACCGAGCGACCCTCCGGCGTCGTATCGAATTGTGAAGCCAGAAATGCCATCTGCGCCAACCGCTGCTCGGGGCAGGCGCGCAACGGGACCAACCGGGTGGCCTGGCGGTCGCCGACGGTGATGGTGCCGGTCTTGTCGAGGATGAGCGTCTGCACGTCGCCAGCGGCCTCCACCGCCTTCCCCGACATCGCCAGCACATTGAACCGCACCATCCGGTCGATCCCGGCGATCCCGATCGCAGAGAGCAGCGCGCCAATGGTCGTCGGAATCAACGCCACCAGCAGTGCGATCAGGTCGGCGACGTTGATCTGCGCGTTGAGGTAGGACGCCACCGGTGCCATCGCCGCGACCACGATCAAGAAAATCAAAGTAAGGATCGCGAGCAACGCCGTCAGCGCGATCTCGTTGGGCGTTTTCTGCCGCCTGGCGCCCTCGACCAGATGAATCATGCGGTCGAGGAAGCTCTCGCCGGGATCCGCGGTGACGCGAATGTGCAGCCAGTCGGAGATGATCGTCGTGCCCGCGGTCACCGACGAAAGCATATCGGTGCCGGGCTCGCGCAGCACCGGCGCCGATTCCCCGGTGATCGCCGATTCATTCACGAATGCGAGCCCTTCGACCACCTCGCCATCGGCCGGAATGATGTCGGCTTTCTCGACCCGGACGATATCGCCCTTGCGCAATGCCGTCGCGGGTACCTCTTCGATCTTTCCGTCGGGCTGCAGGCGCTTGGCTCGGAGCTCGACCTTGGTCCGGCGCAGGAACGCGGCCTGCGCCTTGCCACGACCTTCGGCGAGCGATTCCGCCAGGTTCGCGAACCAGACGGTCAGCAGCAGAATGACCGTGACGATGCCGTTGTAGGTGTGCGTGGCATTCGATGGCCCAAAAAGCGTAGGGTCAAGCGTGAGCGCTGCGGTCACGATCGCGCCCACCCAGACGACGAACATCACCGGATTGCGAAACTGGGCGCGCGGGTCGAGTTTCTTGAGCGAATCGACGACGGCCTGCCGCAGCAATCGAAGATCATACGCCGCGCGGGGGCGCTGCTTGCGAGCTGCAGGCTGCACCTCCGCGCTACGCCGAGCCTCGCTCTTGGCCTCCATCTCTCCGATCCTCGAAAGGCAACAATCGCCCGAAAGCATGGTCAAAACAGCAGCTGGGCCTTCATGGCGAAGAATTCGGCGACCGGACCGAGCAGCAGCGCGGGCAGGAACGTCAACGCGCCGACGATCAGGATGACGGCGAACCAGAACACGGCAAACAGTCGGGTATCGGTCCGCAAGGTGCCCGTGGTCGCCGGGATCGTAGGCTTGGCCGCAACCGAGCCGGCAACCGCCATCATGAAGATGATCGGCGGATAGCGACCGATCAGGATGATGAAACCCGTCGCCAGATTGTACCAAGTCGTATTGCCCTCGAGCCCCGCGAATGCCGAGCCGTTGTTGGCGGCCGACGTGCTGAAGGCGTAGAGGATCTCGGAGTAGCCGTGCGGGCCGGCGTTCGCCATCGAGGACAGGCCATAGGGGGCGACGACCGACCATCCGGTGGGCGCGAGGATGATGAGCGGATGGAGCAGAAGCGCGAGCGAGACCAGGATGATCTCGGGCTTTTCGATCTTCTTGCCGAGGAACTCGGGAGTCCGGCCGACCATGAGGCCGGCGACGAAAACCGCGATGATCCCGTAGACCAGCGCCGCGAGAAAGCCGACTCCCTTTCCGCCGAACACGCATTGCAACATCATTCCAACAAAGAACGGCACCGCGCCGAGCGGCGTGAAGCTGTCGTGCATCGCGTTCACGCTGCCGGTGGTGAAGGTCGTCGTAATGGTCCCGAACAGGCCGCTTTGGGCGATGCCGAAGCGGACTTCCTTGCCTTCCATGTTGCCGCCCGGCTGGCCCGGAGTTGCCGTCATTTCGATTCCCACTTTCGCGAGCGTCTCGGTGCCGGCCTGTTCGGCCCAGATCGTGATCGGCAGGAAGATGAGCAGCAACGCGCCCATCACGCCGTAGACCACCCATGCCTGCCGCCGGCTGCCGATCATCGCGCCGAAGCAGACGACGATCGAGGCCGGCAGAACGATCATCAAGAGCGTCTGCACTAGGCTGGTGACGGGGGTCGGATTCTCAAAGGGGTGCGAGGCATTGGCACTGAAAAAGCCGCCACCATTGGTGCCGAGGTGCTTGATGGTCTCGAGCGAGGCGACCGGCCCGAGTGCGATCGTTTGCTCTCCGCCCTGGATCGTGCGCGCGGTGACCGCGGCATCGAGCGTCTGCGGTTCGCCCTGCTGGATCAGCAGAACGGCAAGCACGAAAGCGCCCGGCACCAGCACACGGGTAGTGAAGCGAATCAGATCACGATAGAAGTTGCCGATATCGGCACCCCCGTTTTTGACGGTGAAGGCGCGGATGAAGGCCATCGCGATCACGAAGCCGGTGGCTGCGGAGGTGAACATCGGAAAGGTGATCGCGGCCATCTGGCTGAAAGGCGATAGCGTGGTCTCGCCGCTGTAGGCCTGCCAATCCGTATTGCAGATGAAACTGACCGCGGTATTGAACGCCAGCAGCGGCTCCATTCCCGGGAAGTGCAGCGGGTTGAGCGGCAGGTAATCCTGGAATACGAGAACGAGGTAGATCATCACCGCCATGACGAAGTTGGTCGCCAGCATGTGAACCGTATAGGACTTCCAGCTCATCGCCGCGCGGCAGGTGCGCTGCCCGATCAGGCGGTAGATGAGGTTGTCGAGCGGATCGCACACTGGGTCCAAAAAGGTTTTTCGATCGGTCACGACGCGGGCGAGGTAGCAACCGACTGGAATGCTGATCAGGATGCCGATCAGCAACGTCAAAGCGATTTGCAGCCAGGGTTGGAGCGTCATGGGATCAGCCTAGAACTTTTCGGGATTGATGACGGCGTAGAACAGATAGATGACGAGGCCGATCATGATTGCCAGGAGCACGTAAGAAGCCATGACATCGCCCCCATCAGCCGGACGACGCGGACAGGAAGCGCTTCACGACCTTTCGAGCCCGTGTAGCCGGTCCGTCGTGCAGACGGCTGGCACGGCCGATCCCAGGCGCGGGCCCAATGAGGTTCTCGCAAAAGCCAACGAGTCCGCGGAAGAGCGCGAACGATCCCGCCAGCAGCAGGAGCATCAGAACGATCGACATCATCGCACGCTCTGATAGTTGCAAGCTCTCATCGTGCGGCCCCAACGGGCCGATGGGTTTGGTAGTAGGCCGGCAAGATAGCGGGATTGAGAAAGATCAACGGCGCGATCCCTCCCTCGCGCGTCCGAGCCGATGCTTGAGCTTCGCCCGGGTTTCCCGAGATCCGTGCCGGTTGCGATCCTGTCGGCGGCCGTACGGCTTTCGGCGGACCTCCATCTGCACTTGTGGCCATCCGCCCATATGAATTCGAGAGAAAGCTCAGCCCCGATTCTATAAGCGCGACATAAACACCGGGCTGCTCAGTGCTCGGGCTGGCGCTGCACCAGGATCATGTCGATGCGGCGGCCGTCCATGTCGACGACCTCGAATCGCCAGTCCTTCCAGACGACGTGATCTCCGGGCTTCGGCAGTTCATGCAGTTGGGCCAGGATGAAGCCGGCCAGGGTCACAAAGTCACCGGATGGCACCTCAGCCATCCCGAGCAGCTGTATCACATCGGAGAAGGAAACGGAGGCGTCGATCAGATAGGAGCCGTCCTCGCGCTGCGTCACTTTGGGCCGCGCCGGCGTGTCGATTTTCGGCAGATCGCCGGCAACGGTCTCCAGCAGATCCGTACGCGTGATGATGCCCTGGAGGGCCCCGTACTCATCGACCACGAGGGCGGTGTGCACGGGTGTCTTTCGGAATAGGTCGAGCGTTCGCAGAATGGCGGTCGATTCGTGCACGATCAGGGGAGGGCGCGTGACCCGTTCGACATCGGGCGATTGTCCGTCCAAGACCTGATCGATCAGATCCTGCTTGCGCACGATGCCGACGACCTCATCGATCGAGCCACGGCACACCAGGAGTTGGGCGTGCGGGCAGGAACGCACTCGGCTGAGGACGTTCTCCTTGGAGCTATTGAGGTCCAACCATTGTACGCGCGGCCGCGGGGTCATGATGGCGCGCACCGGGCTGTCGGCGAGGTCGAGAACGCCCTCGATCATGTCGCGCTCGGCGGTATGGATCACCCCCACTCTGGCACCCTCGGCGACGAGGTAATGGATGTCATCCTCGGTTACGGCGCGTTCGAAGCGGGGGTGCAGACGCAGCAGGCGCAGGAGCAGGTGCGTCGAGGCGTTGAGCAGCCAGATCACCGGCGCCGCCGCGCGCGCCACGAACGTGAGCGGTTGGGCGACGCGGACCGCGATCGGCTCCGGATTATTCAGAGCGATGTGCTTGGGCGCCAGCTCCCCAATGATGAGCGCCGTATAGGTCACGGCGATCGTCACGATGATGATGGAAAGTGGCTTGCCGTAAGCCGCCAGCACCGGGATGACCTGCAGCATTTCCTCGAGCCGTTCGGCGAGCGTGGCGCCGCTGAAGATTCCCGCCAGCGTCGCGGTGGTGGTAAAGCCGATTTGAACAGCGGCGAGCATGCGCGCGGGGTCGTCGGCGAGCGCAAGCGCAGCCCGCGCTCCCGGTCCTCCATCCTTCGCCAGGCGCTCCAGGTGCGCGCGTCGCGAGGAGACGATGGCAAGCTCCGCCATGGCGAAGAAGCCATTGAGCACGAACAGCGCCAACACCACGATGATTTCGATGATCAGCATTTCGTGTTGGCCGGCGATCGTTTCGGTTGGGGCAAGTTTCCGGTGGCTGCGGATGGGGCGTAATCATAGCCAGAGCGGCGGAGTTTGTATTGCCGTGCCGGGCGGCACTCCGCGATCCGGCGCAGTCAGGCCGATAAGGTGACCAATCGGCTCAGCACGGCGTAAGCCGCCGCCTCGTCCCAGTGGGTCAGGACGCGGTTGAATATCGCCTCGCCGCGGATGGCAGCGACCATCGCGCAGAAAATCGCCGCCAGCGCCAGCAGGGTGGCGAACGACCGGCCGAAGCCTTGCGTCCCAAACGTCGCGAAGGCGCTTACGACCACCAGCCGGAACGCGGCCCGGAACAGCACCTGCCGCGAACTGTGCTGAGGCGGGAGTGCGGGCCGCGTTTCCTGCATGAGGTCGCTCGAAAGGCGGCACGCATAACAGCGTGTCGCCTAATCGCTCCGTTGCTCGGGCGCCCGCAGCCTGATCGGCGCGTTGGCGCCTTTGGCCGGATGCTGCGGGCCTTCGACTCTGCGCTTCTCGTCGCAGGCTTCGCGCGCGCGGGCGTCCTTGATCATCTCGCATTGATCGGGAATGGGCTCGAACCGCCAGTTTCCGACGAGCGCCGTCCACAGCGGAACAGCAAGGAGCGCGGCGCACACCAGGACCACGGCCGCCAGGATCGCAATCCCCACCAAGATGACCAGGGGCTCGCGCCTGCGTCCGCCATTTCGTCTGGATCGGAAACGGACGGCGCCGGTCATTGCGGTCTGCCTGTGATCCCGGATCATGCGAAATTATCGCAGCAGATGGCGTAACCGCGCGCAGCCTGTACCTGCGGCACCGAGCTCGGCCGGTCTTCGGTCGCGGTGAAATCATGACGCCGCGCGGCCAGGAACGCCATCAGGATCGCCAGGGACAAATTCTCGTGGCTGCCTTCGGCCATGTCATCGAGCTCGGGGGGAAGTGCGGGCTGTTTCGACAGCGAGCAATGCCATTTCCCGTCCTCGCAGATGAGCCGACGCAGCTTCCATTGCGGCAGTGCGAGCTCGAGCAGCGCCAGCGTCGCATCGAGGAAGGCGCCTGTTTCGATCAGGCGCACGAGTCTGGCCTTCGCGGTGGGCTGGCAGGCTCGGACGCGCGGGCACGCGCCAGCGATCACGTCGGTTAGCAAATTCGCTGTCGCCGACTCCGCGCGGCGAGCATGCTCATGCAGCTCGCCAAGTCGCTGGTCCTGGTTGGGTTCGAACGGCATCTGACCGTCTCGCGCGGACCGACGTTCGAACGACGTACGGCCGCAACCGCAGAAATGGGCAAAACCGCATAAGAAAGCGAGATGAGAAGAGCGCGCGCGATATAGGGATTTCATAAATGAGCTGCGGTGCCCCATTGGGGCCGACGCGATGCTCAGGCCCGTCGCTTGACGTCGCTGCCGAGCCGGGCTGCTGGATTTATGTCCTGCTTATGACAGCCGCCCTGGCGTCCACCTCGAATTCCTATGCCCTCTTCACCATTTGCGTGGCGGGTCGGGTCGTGTGATCGGCCCGACTTGATTTGAGGCTTTGAAGGGAATGGTCGCCCGATTTCGGGGGCCTGTCATGAAAACCAATCTTCGAAACGTCATGGAACGCGCGGAGCTATCGGCGGCGATCACGGTCATCGCTATTTTGCTGGCCGGCGGGCTGACCAAGCTCGGTTACGGCTGGGGGGCCATCGCCGTGATAGTTGCGCTGTTCCTGCTCGGCAGCCTGCGAAAGCCAAACCTGGGGAGCCCCGGCTCGCGCGACGTCCCCCAGCCGGCGCTCGGATGAAAGCCTTTTGTTGCCACAACGGATTGGCCGCTGCGGGCCCGGGCGCGTCGACGCCGCTCGCAACCGCCGGTCTTTATGGGATTCCTATAACGTCGCGGCAGCGGCCCTCTCGAATTCCTATGCGATCGGTGACAGCTATCCCGCCGACGGAGCACAGGCACCTGCGCGGTGTTGATTCAAGTCAACGCCGCGCCTCGCCGACAGCCATCAACTACCCACGCTAAACCGCCCATCGCCCGGAGCATCCCCATGCTGGACGTCGTTTTGATCGCCATCGCGCTCGTCTTCTTCGCGCTTTCCGTCGGCTACACCGTCGCCTGCGATCGGCTGTGAGGAGGCTGCCATGATCTTCGACTATTCGCTCGCCGGCCTCGTGACCGTGGGGCTGATGATCTACCTCGTCTACGCGCTGCTGCGCCCCGAGCGGCTCTAAGGAACCAAGACCATGACCATCAATGGCTGGCTTCAGATTGCGGCCTATTTCGTGATCCTTACCGCCCTCGTCGTCCCGCTCGGCCGCTTCATGGCGCGGGTATTCGAGGGCGAGCGTACATTCCTTTCGCCGGTCCTGCGGCCCGTCGAGTCGGTGCTGTATCGGCTGGGCGGGGTCGATGAGCGGCGCGAGCAGGACTGGATCGCCTATACCGTGGCGATGCTGTTCTTCAACGCGGCAGGATTCCTGATCGTCTACGGCCTGATGCGGCTGCAGGCGATACTGCCATTCAACCCGGCGGAACAATCCGCCGTCGCCCCCGATCTGTCCTTCAACACGGCGGTGAGCTTCGCGACCAACACCAATTGGCAGAACTACGGCGGCGAAAGCACGCTGAGCTATCTCACGCAGATGGTGGGACTGACGACCCAGAACTTCGTGTCGGCGGCCACCGGCATCGTGCTTGCGATCGCGCTCATCCGCGCGTTCGCGCGCGCGTCGGCCCGCACCGTCGGCAATTTCTGGGTCGATCTCACGCGCTGCACGCTCTATGTGCTGCTGCCGTTGGCGATCGTCGGCGCGCTCATTCTCATCTGGCAGGGCGTCCCGCAGAACATCGGCGCCTATGTCGACGCAAGCACGCTCGAAGGCGCCAAGCAGACGCTCAGCCAGGGTCCCGCGGCCTCGCAAATCGCGATCAAGCAGCTCGGGACCAACGGCGGCGGCTTCTGGAACGCGAACTCGTCGGTCCCCTACGAGAACCCGACGCCGCTGAGCAACTTCCTCGAAGTGCTGTACATCCTGCTGATCTCGGCCGCCTTGACGCACACGTTCGGGCGCATGGTGCGCGATGCGCGCCAGGGCTGGGCGATCTACGCCGCCATGTCGGTCATCTTCCTCGGCGCGCTCGTCGTCTGCTACTGGGCCGAGGCCGCCGGCAACACGAACTTCGCCGCGCTCGGGCTTGATCCCGCCAACATGGAAGGCAAGGAGGTCCGCTTCGGCATCCCCAATTCGAGCCTGTGGGCGGTGGCAACAACCGCCGCGTCGAACGGCTCGGTCAACTCGATGCACGACAGCTTCACGCCGTTGGGCGGGATGATCCCGATGGCGATGATCCAACTGGGCGAGGTCATCTACGGCGGCGTCGGCTCCGGTCTCTATGGCATCCTGCTCTACGTCATCGTCGCCGTGTTCGTCGCCGGGCTCATGGTCGGACGCACGCCGGAATATCTGGGCAAGAAGATCGAGGCCAAGGAGATGAAGATGGCGATGCTCGCCATCCTGCTTCTGCCGCTGTTCATGCTCGGCTTCACCGCCGCAGCCGCGGTGATCCCGTCGGCGGTCGCCTCCACCAACAATGCCGGTCCGCACGGCTTCTCGGAAATCCTCTACGCCTATACGTCGCAGACCGGAAACAACGGATCTGCCTTCGCGGGCCTGACCGGCAACACCATGTGGTACAACGTGACCGGGGGCCTCTCCATGCTGTTCGGACGCTACTTCGTCATCATTCCGGCAATGGCGATCGCGGGCTCGTTGGCGGCGAAGAAAACGGTGCCGGCCTCGGCGGGAACCTTTCCCACCCACGGCAGCCTGTTTGTCGCCCTCCTGATCGGCGTGATCCTGATCGTCGGCGGGTTGATCTACTTCCCCGCGCTGTCGCTGGGGCCGATCGTCGAGCAGGTGGCGATGCGCGCGCATACCCTGTTTTGATCGAATTTTCGGAGCCACTCCATGGAAACCTCGCACATCCGCAAGCGCATGCCAGTATCGGCGCTGTTCGATCCCAAGATCGTGGTGCCGGCCATCGGCTCCGCCTTCGTCAAGCTCGATCCGCGCAGCCTGATGAAGAACCCGGTGATGTTCGTGCTCGAGGTCGTCACGGCGTTGACGACCGTGATCCTGATCCGCGACCTCATCGGCGGCGGCGAGCACATCGGCTTCGAGTTCCAGGTCGTGTTGTGGCTGTGGTTCACGGTGCTGTTCGCCAACTTCGCCGAGGCGGTCGCCGAAGGCCGCGGCAAGGCGCAGGCCGCATCCTTGCGGCGCCAGCGCACGGAGACACAGGCCAAGCTGCTGACCGGGCCCGACCGCAAGAACTACAAGCGCGTCCCCAGCACTGGCCTGAAGGTGGGCGACGTCGTGCTGGTCGAGGCCGGCGATACCATCCCTTCCGACGGCGAGGTGATCGAAGGCATTGCCTCGGTCAACGAGGCGGCGATCACCGGCGAGTCCGCGCCGGTGATCCGCGAGTCCGGCGGCGACCGCTCGGCCGTGACCGGCGGCACCCAGGTGTTGTCCGACTGGATCCGGGTGCGCATCACTGCGGCGCTCGGCTCGACCTTCCTCGACCGCATGATCAAGCTGGTGGAAGGCGCTGAGCGGCAGAAGACCCCGAACGAGATCGCGCTCGATATCCTTCTGGTCGGTCTTACCATCATCTTCGTGTTCGCGACCGCGACCATCCCGAGCTATGTGAGCTATGCCGGCGGCGCGAT
>DATBKV010000075.1:0-10839 GCA_036555745.1 Xanthobacteraceae bacterium
GGAAACGCAGCAGGGCCGCCTTGCGCACGGCTTCCGTCGGCGACAGGTGCTCGTTGCGCTCGGCATGGATGGCAAAGTCCACCAGCATGATGCCGTTCTTCTTGACGATGCCGATCAGCAGGATGATGCCGATGATGCCGATCACCGACAGGTCCATGTGGCCCAATTGCAGCGCCAGCAGCGCGCCGATCCCGGCCGACGGCAAGGTGGACAGGATGGTGAGCGGGTGGATGAAGCTCTCGTACAGAATGCCGAGGATGATGTAGACCACGAGCAGCGCGGCGGCGATCAGCGCCGGCTCGCTCGCGAGCGAGGACTGGAACGCCTGGGCGTTGCCCTGGAACGTGCCGGCGACCGACGCCGGCATGCCGATCTCGCGCGCTGCGGCGGTGATGGCGTCGACCGCCTCGCCGAGCGCGGCGCCCGCGCGCAGGTTGAAGCTCAGCGTCACCGCCGGGAACTGGCCCTGGTGCGCGACCGACAGCGGCCCGACCTTGCCGGAGTCGACGTCCACCAGTGTGGACAGCGGCACGGCGGCGCCGGTCAGCGGCGACTTCACGTACAGGCGGTCGAGCGAGGCGAGATCGCGCTGCTGCTCCGGCAGGATCTCGAGGATGATCCAGTAGGTCTTCAGCTGGGTGAAATACTGCGCGATCTGGCGCTGGCCGAAGGCGTCGTTGAGGGTGTCGTCGATAACTTGCGGCGAGATACCGAAGCGCGAGGCCTGGTCGCGATTGATCGTGACCTTGAGTTGCGGCGCGTTGGCCAGGAGATCGCTCGAAACGTCGGTGATCTGCGGCAGCTGGCGCATCTTGGCGAGCAGCTTGCCGGACCACTCGCTGAGCTCGGCGACGTTGGTATCCTGCAGCGTGTACTGGAAGCTGGCGCGCGCGATGCGGCCGCCCACCGTGATGTCCTGCGTCGGCTGCAGGAACAGGGTTGCGCCCTCGACCTTGGCGAGCTGCGGCCGCAGCCGGTCGATGATCTGCGAGGAGCTCAGCGCGCGCTCGTCGCGCGGCTTGAGCACGATGAAGAAGCGCCCGGTATTGGCGGTCTGCGCGCCGCCGGTGCTGCCGGTGAACGAGCCGAAGCCGGCGACGTCCGGGTCGCGCAGGATCACGGCGCCGAACTCGCGCAGGATGCGCATCATCTGCTCGGGCGATGTGTCCTGCGCCGCCTCGGCGAAGCCCGAGATCAGGCCGGTGTCCTGGATCGGGAAGAACCCCTTGGGGATGGTGAAGGTCATCACCGCGCTCAACGCCATGGTGGCGAAGAACACCGCCAGCGTGATCGCCTGGTGGCGCAGCGCGATGTCGAGCGTGCGGCGGTAGAACGCCAGCATCGCATTGAAGCCGGTTTCGATCGCGCGGTAGATGCGGCCGTGCTGGTCCGGCGCGCGCCGCATGAAGCGCGAGCACAGCATCGGCGCCAGCGTGAGCGAGACCAGCGCCGAGACCACGATCGAGGCGGTCACCGTCAGCGCGAACTCGCGGAACAGGCGGCCGATGATACCGCCCATGAGCAGCAGCGGGATGAACACCGCGATCAACGACAGGCTGATCGACAGCACGGTGAAGCCGATCTCGCGCGCGCCTCGGATCGCTGCCTCGAGCGGCGGGCTGCCGTGCTCGACATGGCGGTAGATGTTCTCCACCACCACGATGGCGTCGTCGACCACGAAGCCGACCGCGATGGTGAGCGCCATCAGCGAAAGGTTGTCGAGGCTGAAATTGAGCAGGTACATCGCCGCGAACGAGCCGAGCAGCGCGAGCGGCACGGTGATGCTCGGGATCAGCGTGGCCCAGAAATTGCGCAGGAACAGCAGGATCACGAGCACCACGAGCGCGACGGTGAGACCGAGCGTGAATTCGACGTCGGCCACCGAGGCGCGGATGGTGGTGGTGCGGTCGAGGATGGTCGAGACCTTGATCGCCGGCGGGATGCGGGCGGTGAGCTGCGGCAGCTGCGCCTTGATCTGATCGACGGTCTCGATGACGTTGGCGCCGGGCTGCTTGAACACCGCCACGATGATTCCGGGCTTGTTGTTCTGGTAGGCGGCCACGGTGCGGTCGACCTCCGCCGCCACCGCCTGTCCGACGTCGCGCACGCGGATCGGCGCGCCGTTGCGGTACGCCAGGATGACGTCGTTGAACTGCTCGGGATCGGTGATCTGGTCGTTGGCGGCGATCGTGAAGCTGAGCTTGTCGGTGTTGATCGTGCCCTTGGCGGCGTTGGAGGTCGAGGTGTTGAGCGTGCTGCGGATCTCCTCCAGCGTCACGCCGCTCGCCGCGAGCTTGGCCGGATCGACCTGGATGCGGATCGCCGGCGTGCGATCGCCGAAGATCGAGACCTGCGCGACGCCGGGCACCTGCGAGATCTGCTGGGCGAGGTAGAGGTCGGCGTAGTCGTCGACACTGGTCAGCGGCATCGTCTCCGAGCGCAGCGACAGCATGATGACGGGCGAGTCGGCGGGGTTCACCTTCTTGTAGCTCGGCGGCGTGGTCATCTCGCGCGGCAGTGTCTTGCTGGCGACCGTGATCGCGGCCTGCACGTCCTGCCCTGCGGAATCGATGTTGCGGTGGAGATCGAACTGAATCGTGATCGTGGTCGCGCCCAGCGCGCTCAGCGAGGTGAGCTGCGCCACGCCCGGGATCTGGGCGAATTGCCGCTCGAGCGGCGCGGCCACCGACGAGGCCATAGTCTCCGCGCTCGCGCCCTGGAAGGTCGCGGTCACCTGGATCGTGGGAAAATCCACCTGCGGCAGCGGCGCGACCGGCAGGAACGGAAACGCGACGAGCCCCACGAAGGCGAGCGCCGCCATCAATAGCGTGGTCGCGACCGGCCGGCGGATGAAGGGCTCGGACAGGCTCACGAGTTGCGCCCCGCTGCCGCCGTCGGCGGCGCGGTCACCGTGACCGGCGCGCCGCGCTGGAGCTTGTATTGTCCATCGGTGACGATGCGCTCGCCGCCGTTGAGCCCGGAGGCGACCACGGTCAGGTCCTGATAGCGCGGTCCGGTCGCCACCGGCCGCGGCTCGGCCAGGTTCTTGTCGTCGACGGTCCACACGAACAGCCCGTCGGGCCCGCGCTGGACCGCGGCCGAGGGCACGACCACCGCGTTGCTGCGGGTATCGATCAGCACGTGGGCGTTCACGAACTCGCCCGGCCACAGCTTCTCGTCATCGTTCGGAAACATCGCCTTGAGGCGGATCGTGGCCGAGCCTTGGTCGATGATGTTGTCGACCAGCAGCAGCTGGCCGGTCGCGAGTGCGTTGCGGTTGTCCTGATCGTAGGCGGTCACCGGCACCGGGCCGCGCGCCATCGCGCCGCGGATGTCGTCGAGCGCGCGCGCCGGCAGCGTGAACATCACCGCCGACGGCTGCGTCAGCACCAAGGTCGCGAGCGAGCCCTGGTCGCTGGCATGCACGATGTTGCCGGGATCGACCAGCCGCACGCCGATGCGCCCGTCGCTCGGCGCGGTGATGGTGGTGTATTCGAGCTGGGTCTGCGCGGTCTGGATCATCGCCTCGTCCGCCGCGATCTGGGCCTTGAGCTGATCGACCTTGGCCTGCTGCTGATCGACGATCTGCTGCGAGGTGATGTTGGAGAGCACCAGCGTCTTCGAGCGCGCGAGGTCCTTCTCGGCCGAGGTGAGCTGGGCCGCGTCCTGGGCGCGCTTGGCCTTGGCCTGGTCGAGCGCGGCCTGGAACAGGCGCGGGTCGATCTTGGCCAGCACGTCGCCCTTCTTGACGTGCTGGCCTTCGGTGAACAGCACCTCCTGCAGCTTGCCGTCGACCTGGGAATGGATGCCGACGGTCAGCGACGCCTGCACGGTGCCGAGCCCGGTCAGGTACACCGGCACGTTCTGCCGTCCGACGATGGCGATGCTCACCGGCACGCCGGCGCGCGCGGCGGCGCGCTCCGCGTGCGCCGATTGCGAGCCCTGCAGCGCGTACCAATAGACCGCGCCGCCCGCCGCCAGGATTGCGAGAACGCCGGCGATCAGGACGATGCGACGACGGCGTCCGGCTCCGGTATTGTGCTCTGTGATCACCGTCGTCCCCTCTTGAACTCGCATCGAAAAATATCGTGGTGAAAGGCTCGCGGAGCAAATTACGGATTTGTAGGGAAACGTTTATCGCTTCTTTATGCACTTAGTTCGCGGCGCGTCTCCACGTGCTCATGCAACCGCGATGAATCGGCCTACGGCCGCCCGATTGTGCCCGCGCGCTTCGAGATAGCGGCGGCGTTAATTCGGACGCGCGGCGGCAGCCCGACCTCGCTCCCGTTCACAGATCGAGGCTGAAACATGTCGATTTGGCTTGCGGCGTGGCCGAAACGCCACATGCGCGCTCGGGGGCGCCCACCGCGATACGCGGGGAAAAATCGCCAGGCAAACTGACTCAAAGATGGCGGCGCATGAAGGCGCCCGCGCTCGCCAGCGCGCGCCGCCCGGCGTCGAGATGCGCGTTCCACAAAGGCCAGGCATGGATCATGTGCGGCCAGATCTCGAGCGTCACCGCGACCGCCGCCGCGCCGGCCGCGGCCGCCAAGCGGACGGCGTCGTCGAGCAGCGTCTCGTCCGAGCCCACCTGGATCAATGTCGGCGGCAAGCCGCGCAGGTGGGCGTAGAGAACGGAGACGCGCGCATCCTTGCGGTCGATTCCGGCGGGGACATAGGCGCCGGCGAGCTCCTCCAGATAGACCTTGTGGATGAGCGGATCGGCGGCGTCCTTGCTCGCGAGGCTCGCACCCGACATCATCAGATCCGTCCACGGCGATACCAGCCAGGCGCACCCGGGAAGCGCCTCCTGCGCATCGCGCAGCCGGTTGATCAGCGCCACCGTGAGGCCGCCGCCGGCGCTGTCGCCGCCGACGGCGATCTGCGCGCCGGCGAGTCCTTGCCTGCGCAGCCAGCACCACGCGGTCAGCGCGTCGTCGAGCGCGGCCGGGAACGGATGCTCCGGCGCCAGCCGGTAGCCGACCGCGAGCGTGCGCATTCCCGCGGCGCGCCCGGCCTCGGTCACCATCCGGCGATGGCTGGGGATCGAGCCCGAGCAGTAGCCGCCGCCGTGGAAGAACAGGAGCACGCGCGCGGCGTCGCTGCCGGGCGCGATCGACCATTCGCCGGCGACTCCGTCGAGATCGACCGCCTCGACCTTGACGTCGCCGGCCACCGGCCAATGGGACCCCACTTCGTCGATGCGCGCCCGCCGTTCCGCCCAGCCCACTGGCCGCGGCTTCGCGGCGAGCAGCGCACGAACGGCGGCGATTTCGCTCTCGTCCATCGGCCTCATCTCGCGATGCACGCCTCTGCTGCCGACTGCCCTTGTCGGGCGCGCGCCTTACGTCGAGCCGCAAAACGACGATGCTGCTGACGCTCACGCCTATCTGAAACCGGCCCTGTAATATGTCGCCAGCCCGTCGATTTCGCTCGGCGAAAGCTTTGCGGCAATTGTTCGCATCCGGCCGTAAACATCATTGCGTCGCTCGCCGGCGGCATACATTTTCAGCTGCAGGACGAGATATTCCTTCACCTGCTCCGCAAGCACCGGCGTCTCGATCGGACCGCCCGCGCCGGCCCGATGGCACGCCGCGCAAGGTGGGATATTGCGGCTGGGATCGCCGAGCTCGACCAGATGCACGATCGAGGCGGGCGCGTCGGCGAGCGTCGCCGGGTTCGGGTTGCGCATCGGCTGAGCGGCGTAATAGGCGGCCACATCGGCGAGGGTGGCCTCGTCGAGTGCCTTGGCGATGCCGGTCATCAGCGGATTTGCTCGGCTACCCGATCTGTAATCGCTGAGCTGCTTATAGATCGCCGCGCCCGATTGGCCGGCGAGATTGGGGTATTCGGGAGCCACCGACACGCCCTGCTCGCCATGGCAGGCGACACAGACCTCCTGCACCTTGGCGCGCCCGCGCTCCGGGTTGGCGTCGGCAAGAATCTGTAACAGGTGCGGCGTCCAGACCACCTGCGACACGGGCGTCGGCGGCGTACGATCCGGCACCTGCTGGCGCGCGGGAGATCCGGGCAGGATGCCCAGCGCCCGGCAGATGGCGGTGTAGGCGTCGATCCCTTCCCTGTGTCCCTGCACCACGGGAATGATCAGCACGCCCAGCAAAATCCCGCTGAGCACGATCCCGAACACGGCAATGGTGGCCCAGATCCGCCATGGCCGGTCGAGGACATCAGGGTCGGGCGCGGACGGCGCCATCGCGCGCTCCTAGTACGTCCGATGCACCATCGCGGTGGGCGACGGCGTAATGATGAACTGGGCAATCGGATAGCCGTAAGCCAGCAGCATGAGCGCGAGCACCAACGCGTTCCAGAGTCCGAAGCCATTGAGTGCCGCGGGCACCCGCCGTGGCGGATCGACCGCCAGCGAATACAAAGGCCGCTGCACCGCCGGCAACGGACTGTTGTGCAAGACAGTGAGATTGCGCACGAACAGCAGGGCGGATGCGAGCAGCACCAGACCGCCCGCGAGCGAGACGATGACCAGCGGTCCCCAGCCCGCGATGATCGGATCGGCATAATTGAAGTTGGCAACGCGCCGCCATTGCCCTTGCAGGCCGAGCCAGTGCCACGGCAGCGTCATGACCATCATGCCGATGAACCACAGCCACAATTGCAGCCGCAGCGTCGCGAGCGATGCGTGCTCGCGGCCGGTCAGCCGCGGCCAGATCTCGTAGGCGATCGCGAAGTACATGATGACGGCGGAGCCGCCAAAGATCAGATGAAAGTGCGCCGTCACCCAGGAGGTGTTGTGCACCAATGCGTTCATGCCGTAGGCCATGTTGATGAGGCCGCCGAATCCGCCGAAGCCGAGCATCACGAAGGCAAGGCCGGTCGCGAGGACGGCCGGGCGCTCCCACGGCAGTGCCGCGATCCAGCCGAACACACCGCGGCCGCCGCGCAGGCGCCCGGCGATCTCCAACGAGGCAGTGATGGTGAAGATCGTCAGCAGCGTCGGCGCAGCAACGAAGGCCGTGAGCAGCACTTGGATGAACTTCCAGCCATTACCGTGCTCGGGGTCCATCAGCAGGTGATGCATGCCGACGGGCAGGCTATAGAGCAGGAACAGAATGAACGTGAGGCGGCCCATCGTGTCGCTGTAGAGACGTCCGCCGGCCGCGCCCGGCACGATGGTATAGAATGCGATGTATGCCGGGATCAGCCAGAAATAGACGATGGCGTGCAGCGTCCACGAGAACAGCGTGCGCGCGAGCCCTGCATCGACAGTCTGCACCAATCCCAATGACGCCGGGATCACCTGGAACAGCAGCTCGGCCGCCACGCCCGCAGTGGTCCAAAGCCACAGTAGTGCATTCGCCACCGTCCCGAACATCGCCAACGGAACCGGTTGGCCGGGATTTTCGCGTTTCCACCCGCGCATCGCCACGAGCATGAGAACGCACCAAATCCACGAGCCGGCCACGACCAGCACCAGCCCGAGGTAGAACCAGGGACTGGCGGTGAGCGGAGGATAGAACGTGTACAGCACCGACGCTTGGCCCAGGACAATCGGAACGAGTGCCATCACCACGCCGATGACGGCCATCCAGAACGCGGCCCAGGCCCAAGGCTTGCCCGGGAGCGGGCGGTTGAGCGCGGTCACGGCGACGAAATAGCCAAACCCCATGATGAACAGGGTGGTCAGCACGTAGGCCATCGACACGCCGTGTGCCGTCACCGATGCGAAGTATTGTCCGGGCGTGCCGATGTCGGCGCCCAAAGGGCTGCGCACCCACATCTGCCAGACGCCGAGGAAGGCGGCTGCTAGAAAGGCAGCGAACGCCACCCAGAAATGCGCAAGGCAAAGCCGCTCAGCGTTGCGCACAGGACACCCTCCCGTCCCGATCGGGTTTGAAATCGCTATCCGGCATCACTTGCACGGTCGCCCACATGTCGCTGTGGCCAAGCCCGCAATATTCGTGGCAGGGCATGAGCAGGTCGCCGGTGCGGGTGAACGTGGTGTAAACCTGGGCGACGAAGCCCGGCACCACCATCGTGTTCACATTGGTCCCGGTGATCAGCAGTCCGTGGATGACGTCTGGGGTGGTGAAACGCAGCGTGACAAGGCGCTCTTGCGGAACCGCGATGCAGTGCGGGACGAACATGAATTGCGTGGCGATGGCCCGCACCGTCACCCGCCCGTCCGCTCCGACCGTGGTTCCCAGGTTTTGTTCGGCAAACTCGCCGGACAGGTGCAGCGTCTTGGGGTCGATGCGCTCGACGTTGCTGGGTGGATTGATGTCGATGGTCAGCGCGGTGAACACGATCATGCCGAGAACGGCGGCAACGAGCACGCCGACGCCGAATGCCCAAAGCAATTCGGTGCCGAGAATTCGCCGCTCGTGTGTTGCAGCCGGTTGGTCCGTCACGGCCTAGCCCACCGCGCCGCGCGGGAGGAAGATCAGCAGATAGATCGCGAGGTAGCCGATCACCAGCAAGGCGACGGTGGTTCCGGCCACGACGGCGGCCCCGAGAGGCACGACGCGCAGGACCCGAGCCAGCGCGGCCTCATCGACATCGTCGGCGATGTCGGACGGAGAGGCGGCGGCGGAAGGGTGATCGGTATCGCTCATTGAGCTGCCCCCCACGTGTGCCAGCCAACCTTTTGAAGTTGAAATTGTACACCCACCTCGTCAAAAGACAAATGGCTACAAGAAAGTCGGCTGCACGTTCGTCGGTAGCGCACCTTCCGCGGATCACAATTCGTAGGATGGATTGAGCGAAACGAAGCCCATCGCGGTGGGTGCGGGCACGCCGGCATGATGGGTTCGCGCACGCGCTCAGCCCATCCTACGATGCTCACGCACTCCCGCCGCGAGGCGCGCGCGGCCCTAACATGCGTGCACCTGTCTGCGATTGAGATGGAGTTGGCGGGCTTTCGCTCACGGGCGCGAAACACGCTTTCGCCGCCCGCAATCACATTTTCGCGGGGTGCGCGCGGATCACTGCCTCGTTGACCGAAGTTCCCCAGCCGGGGCCGGCGGGCGGGACGAGTTCGCCGTTCTCGATCGCGTAGGGGTTGGTGAGAAGCTTTGGCTTCCACGGCACCTCGTCGACGTCGAACTCCATGATGCGCAAGTTCGGGATCGCCGCGCAGAAATGCGCGCTCATGATGTTGGCGAGCGGGCCGTTGAAATTGTGCGAGGCGACGTTGACCTCGTAGGCGTCGGCCATGGCAGCCATCTTGGCGGCCTCCACCAGCCCGTTCCACTGCGCGTCGATGATCGCGACGTCGACGGCGTGGTTCTCGAGGTAAGGCTTGAGGTTGCGGCGGCCGAGACTGGTCTCGAGCGAGCCGATCGGCGTAGTCGTCGATTGCCGGATCAGGCTCAGCGCCTTGGGCTCGAACATGTCCATCTCGAGCCATAACAGGTTGAACGGCTCGACCGCCTTGGCGATGCGACGCAGCCCTTCGGGCTTGTAGTTGAAGTTGAGATCGAGCAGCAGCTTCACGCCGGGTCCCGCGCCTTCGCGCAACGCGCTGAGCTGGGCGATCAGCGCCTCCAGGATATCGTCGGTGAGGTTGAGCTCGGGGTGGCCGATCCCGGCGCCGGTCATGCCCGGCGCGAACTGCCGACCGCCCTTGCCGTCGAACAGGAGCAGGTTGGTCTTGATCGCCTTGAAGCCGCGCTCGCGCGCCTCGCGTGCCGCGCCCTTGAGATCGTCGAGCGTGCGCACCGCCGGCCGGTCGATGACGTTGCCGCCGAACAGGTCGGCGCAGCGCGCACGCAGGACCCCGCAGCGCGACCAGTAGACCGGCATGCGCTCGCGCAGCGTGCCGCCGAGGAGCTCGCAGACCGGGACGTCGAGCGCCTTGCCCTTGATGTCGAGGCAGGCGTTCACGATCGCGGCGATGGCGTGCGACGTGAGGCCGCCCGCAGTCGGGCGCGTCTGGGCGTAGAGCGCAGCCTCGATACGCGCGACGGCGCGCGGATCGTGTCCGATCAGCGCCGCCCCGAGGCCGTGGATCACCGCGGTCATTCCGCGGCGGCGACTTTCGTTGAATTCTGACCAGCCGGTGACACCCTCGTCGGTGGTGATCTTCAGGAACGAATAGGTGTCCCAGCCGCCGTCGGCGTGGAAGTCCTCGAGCTTCACGATCTTCATTTGCCGCCCCGTGACCCGTGTTCTTGTCACGCCGGTTCCGACTGACACCGGGCGCAAAATTGTGCCATGGTTTGCGGGCGCCACCAACCGCGGAGCGCAGCCGCATGCGACAACGACGCATTCCGTGCCGAGCCCTGCCCGCGCTCGCGGCGCTGCTGCTTGCCGTCTCGGCGTTTCCGGGGCTGGCGTTCGCCCAAACGAGCCGTGTCGCCGAGATCGCGGCCTACCAGGGGGCCGACCGCGAGCAGCGGCTGATCGAGGGCGCCAAGCGGGAGAAGGAACTCACCTTCTACGCCTCCATACCGACCGACGACATCACAGTTCTGGTCGCGGCCTTCGACAAGAAATACGACCTCAAGGTCAAGGTCTGGCGCGCCGACTCGGAAGGCTTCCTGCAGCGCATCCTCGGCGAGGCCAGGGCCCGCCGCTTCGAGGTCGATATCATGGCGGGCTCGACCTCGGCGCTCGAGCCGCTTTATCGCGAGAACCTGCTGCAGGAGGTGAAGTCGCCCAATCTCGCCGACATCATTCCCGAGGCGATCGCGCCGCACCGGCAATGGACGGCGGTCTACCTCAACACCATCGTGCAGGCCTACAACACCAATCTCGTCCGCAAGAGCGACCTGCCGCAGAGCTTTCGCGACCTCACCAAGCCGCAATGGAAGGGCAAGCTCGGGATCGAGGCGGAGGACTTCGACTGGTTCGCGCAAGTCGTCA
>DATBKV010000076.1:0-8064 GCA_036555745.1 Xanthobacteraceae bacterium
GTACTGGGTCACCCCGAACGTTCCGCCCGCCACCAGCGTCCCACCGCAATGGTACGTCAACGGCGTTGCGTACACGAGCGACTACACCGTTCAGCCCGGCGACGACGTTCAGCTCTTGGTCGGCAACAACATCAACGATCCCGCGCAGATCAGGGTTCAGGTCACGCCACTCGGCACCGGCACCAGCGCCGAGTTCGTCACCTACGATATCTGGAGCGTCGACCCGAACGTCGCCGCACTCGTCCAGGCCGCCGGCGCCCAGGCCGGCGCGCCGACGCCGAGCGACGTCATCGCCTCGGCGCAGAGCTGGAACACGGTATTCGGCAACCTGCCGAACACGAACCTCTGCAACTGGATCGCCGACAACGTGGCGGCCGCGGCGGGCGCGACCATGCCGTTCCCGAACGCCTTGCTCGATCCGTCGCTCAATGTCTCCGGCGGCTTCTGGCGTGCCGTCTACACCAGCGCAGGTCCCGCCCCCCAGCAGGACTGGTACCCGCTGGTGCAGCCGGGCGACATCGTGCGCATGCAGTGGTTCAAGCCGGAAAGTCCGCAGGATATTTCCGGCCACACCACCACGGTGCTGGGCGCGGTCAACCCCGACGGCACGATCTCCGTCTATGACAACATCGACCACGTCAACGGCGTGGAAACCATCGGCATTCACGACGCGACCTACTGGCCGCTGACCGGTCCGGCCAGCATCACCATCTACCGGCTCGATCCCGACCAACAGTACCTGACTCAGGGAACGAGCCTGGCGGAGGTGATCCAGGGCAGCGTCTACAATAACCTGATCCAGCCCGGCGGCGGCGCCGACATCATCAGCGGCGGGCCCGGCCACAACGAGATCCAGGATACCACCGCGCATCTCAACGGCATCACCGTCACCGATTTCAAGTTCGGCGACGCGTTCGACTTCACCGACCTCAACCCGGCGCAGGCGACCGTCGCGTTCGCCGGAACGACTTTGCAGGTGTTCATGGGCGGCGCGGCGGTCGCCACCATCAGCCTGCCGACCCTGCCCGCCACCGGCACTTTCGTCCTCACTCCCGATGGCAGCGGCGGCTCGCTCGTCGAGCTCGACCCGTCGGCGGCGCCGTGGACCTTCCTCGCCGCCGGCGATTTCAACGGCGACGGCGTCACCGATCTCATCTGGCAGGACCCGACCACGGGCGCCAGCATCGAATGGCTGATGTCGCGCAACGGTGGCGTCGGCAGCATGCCGGCAACGCCGCCGGTGCAGGGATGGACCCTGGTCGCCACCGGCGATTTCAATCACGACGGCATCACCGACCTCATGTGGCAGAACTCCGCGACCGGCGCGACCAGCGAATGGCTGATGTCCGCGAGCGGCGGCCTCGGCAGCAATCCGGCGACGCCGCCGGTTGCGGGTTGGAGCCTGATCACGTCCGGCGACTTCAATGGCGACGGCATCACCGACCTCATGTGGCAGAACGCGACCACAGGCGCGACCAGCGAATGGCTGATGTCGGCAAACGGTCTCGCCAGCAATCCAGCGACGCCGCCGGTCTCGGGCTGGTACCTGGTTGCGACCGGCGACTTCAACCACGACGGCATCACCGACATGATGTGGAAGAACGCGGCGACCGGCGATACCAGCGAGTGGCTGATGTCCGCCGACGGCGGCCTTGCTGGCAATCCCGGCACCCCGGGCGGTCAGGGCTGGAGCGTCGTCGCCACCGGCGACTTCAACGGCGACGGCGTGCAGGACCTCATGTGGCAGAACGTGCTGACGGGCGCGACCAGCGAGTGGCTGATGTCGGCGAGCGGCGGGCTCGCCAACAACCCGCCAACCCCGGGAGCGCCGGGATGGAAGGTGGCCGCGATCGGCGACCTCGCCGGCGGCAGCATCGACGAGCTCATGTGGCAGAACGGCGCCAGCGGCGCGACCAGCGAATGGCTGATGTCGGCGAACGGCGGGCTCGGCACAAATCCGTCCACTCCCGGCGCGCAGGGATGGAATCTGGCCGCGACCGGCGACTTCAACGGCGACGGCATCACCGACCTGATGTGGCAGAACGCGACGACCGGGGCGACCAGCGAATGGCTGATGTCGCCGAGCGGCGGGCTCGCCGGCAATCCGCCTACCCCGAGCGCGCTGGGATGGAAGCTGGTGACGAGCGGCGACTTCAACGGCGATGGCATCGCCGACCTGATGTGGCAGAACACAGCAACCGGCGCGACCAGCGAATGGCTGATGTCAGCGAGCGGCGGCCTCGCCTCCAACCCGGCGACGCCGACGGCCGCCGGCATCCCAACGCCCATGACGAGCTCGGCAGCAGTGATGACTTCGGCAACGGCGACGGAAGCGAACGGTCTTTCGCCGAATGACGCCGGCAGCGATCTCGATCCGGTGCGCGCCGGCCATTCGCTCGCACTCGCAACTGTGACGCACCCAGCTCACGCCATCGCCGATTTGCCCTTGGTGTGAGCTTCGCCCGCGTTGCTCACGCGCCGCGGCCAGCACCGGCTTGCACGCCTCAATCCGGGGCGCGCAGGCGGTAGCCGATGCCGGTCTCGGTCAGAACGTAGTGCGGGCGCTCGGGATCGGGCTCGATCTTCTGCCGCAGCTGCCGCACGTAGACGCGCAGGTATTGCGCGTCGGTGAGGTCGTCCCACAGCTCGCCCAGCAGGAACCTGTGGGTGAGCACCTTGCCGGCGTGCTGCACCAGCACCCGCAGGAGCTCGTACTCCTTGGGCGAGAGTTTCACCTCCTTGTCGCCGACCTTGACGATGCGCCGCACCAGGTCGACCGAAAGATCGCCGGTGCGGAAGAGCGGGCGCTCGCCATGCACCTGCAGCTGATGGCGCAGCGCCGCGCGCATGCGCGCGAGCAGCTCCTCCATCCCGAACGGCTTGGTGACATAGTCGTCGGCGCCGAGGTCGAGCGCCGCGACCTTGCCGGCCTCATCGCCGCGGCTCGACAGCACCACGATCGGCACGCCGTCGTTGCGCGCGCGGATCATGCGCAATAGCTCGAGTCCCTGGATGTCGGGAAGCCCGAGGTCGAGGATGATCAGGTTCGGTTCCTGCGCCAGCACTTCGAGCGCGGCCTTGCCGTTGGCGGCTTCCAGGATCTCGTAGCCCTGCGTGCTCAGCCCCATGCGCAACAGCTTGCGGATCGCGGGCTCGTCGTCGACCACCAGGATCTTGAGCGGCGCGGCGCTCATGCCGCGGTATCCAGCCGCGCGGCGCGTTGCGGGACCGGAAGCCTGATCACGAAGGCGGCGCCGGGGCGATCGCCGCGGTTGGCCGCGGTGATGGTGCCGTGCATGGCTTCGACGAAGCCACGCGAGATCGCGAGCCCGAGCCCGGTGCCGGGCCGCACCTGATCGCCCTTCTCCACCCGGTAGAACTTGTCGAAGATGTGCTCGAGGTCGGCCGGCGGAATGCCTTCACCCTCGTCCAGCACCTGCACGCAGATCGCGTCGGCCTCGCGCCAGCTGCGGATGCGCACAGTGGTGCCGGTAGGCGAATATTTGGCGGCGTTGTCCAAAACATTGAACAACACCTGCTCGAACAGCACCGCGTCCACCTCCACCATCGGCAGGCTAGGCGCCAGCTCGAGCTCGACGCGATGGCGGGCGAGCATCTTGCCGGCGCGGCGCAAGGCACTGCCGACGATCTCGTCGAGGTCGTGCGGGGCCGCATTCGGCACGATCGCGCCGGATTCCAGCCTGGTCATGTCCAGCAGGTTGGCGATGAAACGGTTGAGCCGCTCCGATTCCTCGATGATGGTCGCCAGCAGCTCGGCTTTTTCCGCGTCGGTGAGCGCGCCGGCGAGGCCGCGCAAGGTGCCGGCCGCCGCCAGCACCGCGGCGAGCGGAGTCTTCAGATCGTGCGAGATCGACGTGAGCAGGGCCGAGCGCAGCCGGTCGGTCTCGATCGTGCGCTTGGCGCGGTCGACGTCCTCGACCAGTGATACGCGCTCAATCGCGAGCGCGGCCTGGTCGATAAGCGCGTCGAGCAGACGGCGCTGGTCGGGGGTGAGCAGCGGCCCGGGCTTGTCGCTGTCGATGCCGATCACGCCGATGGCGCCGCGCCCGGTTCGCATCGGCAGGAACAGGCGCTTGGCGCCCGGCAGGGTATCCGAGCCGCGCCCGGCGGCGCGGTCGTTCTCCCACGCCCATTTGGCGGCCGCGATGTCGGCGTCGTCGAGGGTATCCTCCGGCGGATAGCCGGCCTTGACCGCGATCGAGCCATCCTCGGGCAGCAGCAGCACGACCCGGACCTTGAGCATGAGCGCGGTCTGATAGGCGGTCGCCCACAGCACGTCGTCGAGGGTGCCAACGCCGGCGAGCTTGCGGCTGAAGGCGTACAGCAGCTCCACCGCACGCACGCGCTCGTGCGCGGCGACTGCGTGGGTGCGGCCGCGCGCGGCGAAATGCGATACCACCACCGCCACAATGGTGAAGAACGCGAAGGCGCCGACATTGGTGGGGTCGGTGATCGTGAAGGTATAGAGCGGCGGGAGAAAAAAGAAATTGTAACAGAGCGAGGACGCGATGGTCGCCAACAGCGAAGGCCACAGCCCGTAGCGCACGGCGACGACGACCACAGCGGTCAGGAAGACGAGATCGACGTTCTCGATCCCGAACAGCGGTTGGATGAGCTCGCTGGCGCCGAGCGCGATGACCGCCGCCACCAGCGCAGCCACATAGGGCCACGGATCGAAGGGGATCTCGTCCTCGGCCGGCTTCACCGTTTTTTTCGGGATCGGGTCGCGCGCCAGCTCCTCGCCGGCGATCACGTGCACGCTGATATTGCCGGACCGCCGCACCAGCTCGTGCACCACCGACCCGTGCAGAATCTCGAACCAGCGCGAGCGCGTCGACTTGCCGATGATGATCTGTGTGACGTTGTTGGCCTGCGCGAAGGCGACGATGTCGTCGGCGATGCCGCGATCGCCGCCGGGAACAGTGATCGCCTCGCCGCCCAACGCCTCGGCTAGTCGCAAAGTGTCGGCAATGCGGTCCCGCTCCTCTTCGCTCCATTGCAGGCTGCGCCGCGTCTCCACGCACAAGGCGGTGAACGGCGCGTGCAGCCGGTCGGCCAAACGCTTGCCATAGCGCACCAGACCGGCCGCGCGCGGGTCCTCGCTCACGCAGACCAGGATGCGCTCGCCTGCCGCCCACGGTCCGGGGATCGCGTGCGCCTGCATGTGGCTGAGGAGTTGCTCGTCGACCCGCTCGGCGGTGCGCCGCAGCGCGAGCTCGCGCAGCGCGGTCAGGTTGCCCGGGGAGAAATAGTGCTCGAGCGCGCGCTCGGCCTGCTTGGGCACGTAGACTTTGCCCTCTTTCAGGCGCTGGATCAGGTCGTCGGGCGTGAGATCGACGAGCTCGATGGCGTCGGCATGATCGAAGACCGAGTCCGGCACGGTCTCGCGCACCCGCACATGCGTGATCTGCGCGACCACATCGTTGAGGCTCTCGATGTGCTGGATGTTGACGGTGGTGTAGACGTTGATGCCGTGGCGGATGAGCTCCTCGACGTCGAGGTAGCGCTTGGGATGGCGGCTGCCGGGCGCATTGGTGTGGGCGAGTTCGTCGACCAGCACGATCTGCGGATGCCGGGCGATGATGGCGTCGAGGTCCATCTCCTCGAGCGACTGTCCGCGGTATTCGAGCCGCTTGCGCGGGACGACCTCGAGCCCTTCGAGCAGCGCCTGCGTCTCCTTGCGCCCGTGGGTCTCGACCACGCCGACCACGATGTCGTAGCCGTCGCGCTGGCGGGCGCGCGCCTGCTGCAGCATCTCGTAGGTCTTGCCCACCCCGGGCGCGGCACCAACGAAGATCTTGAGCCGGCCGGCAGGACTCTCCTCCCGCCGCGCGGCCTCGAGCAAGGCCTCCGGCGAAGGTCGCTGGTCAGAGTCGCGCCGCTGATCCGCCATCAGGAGTTAAATCGTCCGCCGCCATGGGAAGCCAGGCGATATCAGCGTGCCGAAGCGGCATCGAGCGCCAAGTTGAGCGCGAGTACATTGACTCGTGGCTCGCCCAGGAAGCCGAGGGTACGGCCCTCGACGTGGTCCTCGACCAGCTGACGCACGCGATCTTCCGGCATGTTGCGGGCGTTCGCAACACGCGGCACCTGGAAAAAAGCCGCTGCCGGAGAAATGTGCGGGTCAAGGCCGCTGCCCGAGGTCGTCACCAAATCAACGGGGACCGGAGCCGCAGGGTTCTCCTGCTTGAGCTTGTCGACGTCGCCCTGCACGCGTTCGATCAGCGCCTTGCTGGTCGGGCCCAGGTTCGAGCCGCCGGAATTGGCGGCGTTGTAGGGCGCCGGCACGGTCTTGGCCGGATCGTTCGGGTCGGGGGCAACCGTCGCCGACGGACGGCCGTGGAAGTACTTGTCGCTGGCGAATTCCTGCCCGATCAGCGCCGATCCGATGACCTTGCCGTCCTGCTCGACTAGGCTTCCCTGCGCCTGGTAGGGGAAGACGGCGCCCGCAATGCCCGTCATCACGAACGGATAGACGACGCCGGTGATGAGAGTGAACGCGACGATGAACACGATCGCCGGGCGGATCTCTTTGAGCATGGCTGCTCTCCTCAGGCCAGATGCAAGGCGGTGACCAGAAGATCGATCGCCTTGATGCCGATGAACGGGATGATGACGCCGCCGATGCCGTAGATCAGCAGATTGCGCCGCAGCAGCGGCCCGGCGCCGATCGGACGATAACGCACGCCTTTGAGCGCGACCGGGATCAACGCGATGATGATCAGCGCGTTGAAGATGATGGCGGAGAGGATCGCGCTCTGTGGTGTCGAGAGGTTCATGATGTTGAGCGCCTGCAGCTGCGGGTAGAACGCCACGAACATCGCCGGGATGATGGCGAAATATTTCGCCACGTCGTTGGCGATCGAGAAGGTGGTGAGCGATCCGCGCGTCATCAGCAGCTGCTTGCCGATCTCCACCACCTCGATCAGCTTGGTCGGATTCGAGTCGAGATCGACCATGTTGCCGGCCTCGCGCGCGGCCTGTGTGCCGGTATTCATGGCGACGCCGACATCGGCCTGCGCCAGCGCGGGAGCGTCGTTGGTGCCGTCGCCGCACATGGCGACGAGCTTGCCCTTGGCCTGCTCGTCGCGGATGAGCTTGAGCTTGTCCTCGGGCGTGGCCTGCGCCAGGAAATCGTCGACCCCGGCCTCGGCGGCGATCGCGGCCGCGGTCATCGGATTGTCGCCGGTGATCATGATGGTGCGGATGCCCATCCGGCGCAGCTCGGCGAAACGCTCGCGGATGCCGCCCTTGACGATGTCCTTGAGCTGGACGATGCCGAGCAGGCGCCCGTCCTTGGCCACGGCGAGCGGCGTGCCGCCCGACTTGGCGATCCCCTCGGCGATCGTATTGATCTCGCGCACGGCGTCGGCGCTCACCGCCGGATGCAGCACGCGCACGGCGCTGCCCGAGCCCATGGCAGACGACGGCGTGTTGAGATAGTTCAGGATCGCGTCGACCGCGCCCTTGCGCACCCAGGAGCCGCCGACCTCGACCCCGCTCATGCGGCTCTGGGCGGTGAACGGGATGAAGTGGGCGCGCAGCTCGGCCAGATCGCGGCCGCGGATGCCGTATTTCTCCTTGGCGAGCACGACGATGGAGCGCCCCTCCGGGGTCTCGTCGGCGAGCGAGGCGAGCTGGGCGGCATCGGCGAGCTCCTGCTCGCTGACGCCGCGCAACGGCTTGAACTCGGTCGCCTGGCGGTTGCCGAGCGTGATGGTGCCGGTCTTGTCGAGGAGAAGCGTATCGACGTCGCCCGCCGCCTCGACCGCGCGGCCCGACATCGCCAGCACGTTGAAGCGCACCAGGCGGTCCATGCCGGCAATGCCGATCGCCGACAGGAGCGCGCCGATCGTGGTCGGGATCAAGGTCACGAACAGCGCCACCAGGATCACCACCGAAATCGCGCCGCCGGCATAGCTCACATAGCTCGGGATGGTCGCGGTCGCGAACACGAAGATGATGGTAAGACCGACCAGAAGGATATCGAGCGCGATCTCGTTCGGGGTCTTCTGCCGCTCAGCGCCTTCCACCAGCTTGATC
>DATBKV010000077.1:0-12286 GCA_036555745.1 Xanthobacteraceae bacterium
TCGCGCGCCGCATCGGAGCGGTGAACTGCGTCGTGGTCGCCCCCGACGGATCGCTCGACGGGCAGAACCACGATGCCTTCGGCTACATCGAGAGCATCCGCGAGGCGCAGCCCGGCTGGCGCGCCGATGCCGGGCCGATCGTGGTGATCGGCGCCGGCGGCGGCGCGCGCGCGGTGCTGGTGAGCCTGATCGACCAGGGCGCGCGCGAGATTCGATTGGTCAATCGCACGCTCGCGCGGGCGACGGCGCTGCAATCCGAGTTGGGCGGTCCGATCAAGGCGTTGCCCTGGGAGCAGCGGGAAGCCGCACTCGCGGGTGCGGCCATGCTGGTCAACGCCACCAGCCAGGGCATGGCCGGGGCGCCGCCGCTCGAGCTGGCGCTCGACCGCTTGCCGGCGCGCGCGCTCGTCTCCGACATCGTCTATATTCCGCGCGAGACCCCGCTGCTGGCAGCGGCGCGCAAGCGCGGCAATCCGGCGGTGAACGGGGTCGGCATGCTGCTGCACCAGGCGCGGCCCGCGTTCCGCGCCTGGTTCGGCATCATGCCGGAGGTCACGCCGGAGCTGCGCGCCATGATCGAAGCAACGACGTGAGCGAAGGTTTACAGCGCACGCCATCGCGAGCAAGCTCAGGCGCCGTTCCCCACCATCGCAAGGATGATCGCATGCACCGACGTGAAGTGCTCGCCGCCGGCTTGGCCTTGATCGCGGCATCCCTGGGCGCGGCGCGCGCCCTCGCCTATCCCGATCGCGCGGTCAAGCTCGTGGTTCCGTTCTCGCCGGGCGGCGCCACCGACGTGGCGGGGCGGCTATGGGCGGAGAAGATGAAGCCCGTGCTGGGCACCGTGGTCACCGAGAACCGCGGCGGCGGCGGGGGCGTGACCGGCACCGCCGAGGTCGCCCGCGCGCAGCCGGACGGTCACACCTTCCTGTTCGGCAATACCAGCACGCAGGTGCTCATCCCGGCGATCATCAGCAATCCCCCCTACGATCCGCTCAAGGACTTCGTCGGCATCTACATCCTGTGCATGGCGCCGACCTGCATCGTGGTGCACGCGTCGGTGCCCGCGCGCAACCTCGAGGAACTGATCGCCTACGCCAGGGCCAATCCGGACAAGCTGTCCTACGGCTCGGCCGGCGCCGGCACGTTGACAAATCTGGCGGGCGAGCTGTTCAAGCAATTGATCGGCGTGCCCGGCATCGTCCACATCCCCTACAAGGGCTCGGCGCCGGGCGTCGCCGACCTCGCCAGCGGACAGATTCCGATGATGACGCCCAATGTGGGCGCGCCGCTGCTCGGCTTCCATCGCGCCGGCAAGGTGCGCATCCTCGCGATCAATGCGACGGCGCGCGTCCAGGCGGCGCCCGACATTCCGACCGCGGCGGAGGCGGGATTGCCCGGCATGGTCGCCGGCAATCTCAACGGCCTGTTCGCTCCCGCCGGTGTTGCGCCGGCGATCGTCGAGCAGATCGCGCAAGCGACGCGCGCGGTCGTGGCGGACGCCGCCATCCAGCGCACCCTGGTCGCCTCCGGTTTCGAGCCGGTGCTCGACTCCGGCCCGGACCCGACGCGGCATTTCATCGCCGCCGAGCTCGCACGCTGGGCGCCGATCATCAAAGCCACCGGCTTCAAGATGGGGTAGTCATTGGCCTCATGCTGAGAGGCCGTCCCAATATAGGCATTCCATGGCCCGCGTGCCCCTGATCCAAGAGCAGGACCATCCCGAGCTCGCCGCGGCGATCGAGAAATACCGCGCCGGGCGCCGCGGCAGGCTGATCAACATCTATCGCATGCTGCTCAACTCTCCCGCGCTCGCCGAGAGCTGGTTCAATCATTCCAATGCGGTGCGCTGGAAGACCACGCTGGCGGGGCGGCTGCGCGAGATCATCATCATCCGCATGGGGCATCTCACCGATGCGCAATACGTACTGCGCCAGCACGTGCCGTCGCTGGCGCTTGCCGACGGGGTTTCGCGCGAGGAATGCGACGCGCTCGCAGACTGGCGCGGCGCGAAATTCTTCAGCGCGAGCGAGCGCGCCGCGCTGGCCTATGCCGATACGATGACCCGCGACATCGCGGTGCCGGATGCGGTATTCGCCGAACTTAGGCAGCATTTCGACGCGCGCGCGATCGTGGAATTGACGGTGCTGATCGGCACCTACAACATGAACGCGCGCGTGCTGCGGGCACTCGAGCTCGATCTCGAGCCGGCGACATCCTGAGTGCACGTGGAGACTCCCTTTGCAACCGCGCCCCGAAGCGCTCGATGATCTCGTCGAGATAAGCGCTCGCCTCCGATACGAGTAGCAGCATGAGCAAGGCATTCCGCTTCGACCGGCACGGCGGCCCCGAGGTGCTGCGCTGGGAGGAAGTCGAGGTCGGCGCTCCCGGGCCCGGCGAGGTGCGCATGCGCAACGCGGCGGTCGCGGTGAACTACCGCGACGTGCTGATGCGGCGCGGAATTCACGCGGTGAAGTCGCTCCCTTCTGGCATCGGGCTTGAAAGCGCGGGGGTGATCGACGCCATCGGACCCGGGGTCGACGGCTTCGCGGTCGGCGACCGCGTCACCTGCGCCGGCATGCCGGAAGGCTCCTATGCCGAGCTGCGCATCGTACCCGCGGCGCGCCTTATCGCGCTCCCCGCGGGCATCGACGAGCGTACGGCCGCGTCGATGATGATCCGCGGCATGACGGCGCGCTCGCTGTTGAAAGAAACCTACAAGGTGCAGCCAGGCGATACGATCCTGATCCATGCCGCCGCCGGCGGCGTCGGCCTGATCATGTGCCAGTGGGCGAAGCATCTCGGCGCCACCGTGATCGGCACCGTGAGCAGCGACGAGAAGGCCGCGATCGCCTGCGCCCACGGCTGCGACCACGCGATCGTCTACACGCGCGAGGACTTCGCGGCGCGGGTGCGCGAGATCACCGGTGGTGAAGGGGTGCCGGTGGTCTACGATTCCGTCGGCAAGGCGACGTTCGAAGGCTCGCTCAAATGCCTGCGCCGGCGCGGCGTCATGGCGTCGTTCGGCGAAGCTTCGGGTGACCCCGATCCGGTTCCGCCGCGACGGCTCGGCGCGCTCGGCTCGATCTATCTGACCCATCCGAGCGTGTCGAACTACACCGTGACCCGCGCCGAGCTGCTCGCCGCCGCCGAGGATCTGTTCGACATGGTCGGCAGCGGCAAGATCAGGATCGAGATCAGCCACACCTATGCGCTGCGCGACGCGCCGCGCGCCCACGCCGATCTCGAGGCCCGCAAGACCACGGGCTCGATCGTGCTGGTGGTGTGAGGCGGCGGCCCGGAGGTCAGCCGAGCGCGAGCGGCGCCCCGCTCAAGTCCTCGGCCCGCTCGACCTTGATCAGGACCCCGAAGCCCTTCTTGTCCGGATCGCTCTTCTTCTCCGGCTCAATCAGCCGGTTCCAGATCTCGTCATAGATCGGGCCGGACTTGTAGATTTTCGCGGTGCCGTAGAAGCGGGCGATGCCGCCGCGCGGCAGCAGCCCCGCCTCGCGCAGTGGCGGCTTGCGGAAATAGATGGTGACCTTGGTTCCGTCCGCGAGGCTGGCGTTGGTCGAGCCGCGGCCGCGTTCCCAGAGCGCGAAATGCTCGTCGTCGTAGACCATCGTGCTGCCGCGCGGCGTGATCTGCGCGTAGCCGTTGGGCAGCGCGGTCCCGACCAGGCAGACATGCGCGGGATAGGCCGTGTTGATGTGCTCGTGCAGGGCTTTCGGAATGGCCGCCAAGGTTTCCTCCCCTTTTACCGGTTACGCCGTCCATCGATAAGGCAAGCACGCTCCGCTGCCAACCCGCACGCTTCGCTAGTCCTCTTCCGTGGTCAATCTCGCTAGTCTAGAGTTCAAAGGTAGGGGAGAGCGACTCTGTCCGCAGCCGACAAACCCATTCTCCTCATCACCGGTGGCAGCCGTGGCATCGGCAAGGCCGTTGCGCTCAGCGCCGCGCAGGCGGGCTATCGCGTTCTGCTCACGTATCTTTCGCAAAAGGCCGCTGCCGACAGCGTGGTCGAGCAGATTCGTGCCCGAGGCGGTGAGGCCGAAGCGTTGCCGGCAGACACGGCGAAAGAAGCGGACGTCGAGCGGATTTTTGCTGTCGCGGACAAGCTCGGCCGTATCGAGGCGATGGTTTACAACACCGGCATCACCGGTCCGAACTCGACGCTTGCCGAGGCGCAGCCGGAGACGCTGTCCCGGGTGATCGAAGTGAATCTGGTCGGTGCGCTTTTCTGTGCGCGCGCAGCCGTGCGCCGCATGTCTACGAAGACGGGCGGGAAGGGCGGCTCCATCGTGTTGATCTCTTCACGTGCGGCCGTGCACGGTTCGCCTGGTGAGTACACCTGGTACGCGGCGTCCAAAGGTGGCCTGGACAGTCTTGTCATAGGCCTGTCGCGTGAAGTCGCCATGGAAGGCATTCGGGTCAACGCGGTGTCACCGGGCACGATCGACACGGGCATTCATGCGCCGGGGCGACTCGATCGGGTGAAGCCCCTCATGCCGATGCAGCGCGCGGGCACCGCCGAGGAAGTCACGGCAGCGGTGATGTTCCTCGTTTCCAAGGATGCGTCGTACGTATCCGGCGCCAACATCGCGGTCGGCGGAGGACGTTAGCCGACGCGCGCGAACTTCTGGATCTTATGGTTGCGACAGCGGGACACTAGTGCCCGGTCGCCAGCGCCGCCAGTTTCTCCGGGTCGCTCGGAGCCTCATTGCCGCGCCAGACCACGTGCATGTCCGGCCGCAGCAACAAAAGATCATATCCGTAGACGTCGCGCGCGCGCGCGTCCGCGAGATCGAGAACCTGCAGCGGCGCGCCGAGCGCCGCGAACGCCTGTTGCAATCCCCTCGTATCGGCCCGCGTGCCGCCGAGCCGCAGCAGCGTGTAGCCGCGGCCGTAGCCGATGCGGTCCTGCATGGCGCTGCCGTCGTCAAGCCACACGTGCGGCAGCCGCGCGCCCGGCCAGGTGGTCGGCATGTAGGTCATGAAATCGTGCGGCGGGCCTTCGCCGGGCTCGGCCGCGATCAGCGGCGAGCCGACGTAGCGGTAGCCGAGCTCGGCGCCGATCATGTCGCTCACCTTGTGCTGCTCGACGTCGGCGACGCGCGCGAGCTGCTCGCGCGCCGCGGCGCCCGTCGGCGTGGGATCGCGGATTTCCGGGCGATACAAGGCGCGCCAGCGGCGGCGGCCCTTCGCAGCAAAGCCCGACGCCGCGACGTTGCGCGCGCCCACCTGGCGGCGCTCGTTCTCGTAGGAGGCGAGCAGGTGCGGGCCGCCCCAGCCCGCGAGCGTCGCCGCGAGCTTCCAGGAGAGGTCGATGGCGTCGCCCACCCCGGTGTTCATGCCGAGGCCGCCGGTGGGAATGACGAGGTGCGCGGCGTCGCCGGCCAGAAACACGCGCCCGTCGCCGTAGCGCTCGGCCAGCAACAGGTTCATTCGCCACTGCCCGACATAGAGCATCTCGTAGTCGACCGGCATCGCCACCACGCGCTCGAACATGCGCGCCATGTCGGCGTCGGTCTCGACCACGGCATGCAGGGTGAAATGCCGGGTCGAGTCCTGCACGATCAGAAAGCTGCCTTCCGGGTCGGCGACGTGGTAGTGCCGGCCCTTGCCGATCGGGATGCGCTCGTAAAGGTCGGCGCAGTAGTAGAGCGCCTGGCGCAGCTGCTGGATATTGGCCTCGCCGCTCAGCCCAATGTCGAGCTGGCGGCGCACTAGGCTGCCGCCGCCGTCGCAGCCGACCATGTAGGCTGCGCGCACGGCCGCCGTGCCGCCGCCGGCCCTGACCTGCGCGGTGACCCCGTCCGCGTCCTGCGCGAAGGACACGAGCTCGCAGCCATAGCGGACGCTGACGCTGGGCAGCTTTTCCGCGATCGACTTCAACAGCGGCTCGAGCGTGTATTGCGAGATGAGCTGGTAGGGCTCGAGCGGCTCGCTGCCGTCCTCGGACCTCGCGATGCGCGCCCTCGCCTCGGCCACCGACGGGTGCACGTGGTGCACCAGCGGCGGCTCGACCAGCGACAGCACGATGAAGATGTCCATGGGGCAATGCGCGGGAAGCCCGGCGGCGCGAATCTCGTCCGCGATGCCCATGCGCCGGTAGATCTCCATGGTGCGAGCGTTGCACCGCTCCATCTTCGGCAGGAACTGGGGCGCCTCCTTCTGCTCGACGATCGTGCAGCGCACCCCGCGCCGCCCGAGATCGATGGCGAGAGTCAGGCCGGTGGGCCCGGCGCCGATAATGAGAACCTGCGTGTCCATATTTGACCTGTGAGCTCACCCTCCGCTGTCGTCCCCGCGAAAGCGGGGACCCATGGAACCGATCAACCGGATTCGGCGTCGGCGGCGACCGGCTCGAAATCGGCGAGCTCCGCGCCTTCCTGCACGACGTCGCCCACGGCGCATTTGAGCGTCTTCACGCGGCCGGCGACGGGCGCGCGCAGGGTGTGCTCCATCTTCATGGCCTCGAGCACGATGAGCGGCGCGCCACGCTCCACCTCGGTGCCGGCGGCGGCCGGAATGCGCGTCACCGTTCCGGGCATCGGCGCGACGATCCGGCTCGCCGCCGCGGCCTCGTCGGCGCCGGCCGCGAACGGATCGATCCAGTCGAGCTTGAGCCGTCCGCGCGGCGAGCTGAGCTCGAGCTCGCGGCCCGACCACGCCGCCGACGCGCGTTCCGGCGCATCGCCGAGGCACAGGTCGAACAGCCCGCCCGCGCGCGCGACGAACTGCAGCCGGGCATTGGTGCCGTCGAGATCGAGGCGAAGTCCGTCCCGCCCATACCACAGCATCGCATCGTAACGCTCGGCGCCGTGGCGGAAGCTCAAGCGGCGGCCGCGCCGACCGGTGATGGTCCAGCCGTCGCCGCGCTCCCAGGGTGAAGCCAGCGCGGACGAAGCCAGCTGCTCGCGCACTAGCACCGCGACGCACGCCGCCGCCAGGTCGAGCGGCGCGAGCGATCGGCTCGCGCGGGTCAACGTTGCAAGCTCGCGGTCGATCAAGCCGATATCGACGTCGCCGCGCACGACTTGCGGATGGCGCGCCAGCACCTGGAGGAAGGCGAGGTTGGTCGTTACCCCCGCAATCTCGAATTTTGTCAACGCCTCGGCCAGACGGGAGAGCGCCTCATCGCGGTCGGCGCCGAAGGCGGTCAGCTTCGCCAGCAGCGCGTCGTAATAGGGCGTGACCACATCGCCCGCACGGAAGCCGGTATCGAGGCGGATGCCGGCTCCCGCCGGCTCGCGCCACTCCCGGATAGTCCCGGTCGCCGGCAGGAAACCCTTGGCGGGGTCCTCGGCATAGACGCGCGCCTCGATGGCGTGGCCGTGCGCCCTGATCTCCTCCTGCGCAAGCGGCAGCTTCTCACCGAAGGCGACGCGCAATTGCCATTCCACGAGGTCAAGGTCGGTGATCATCTCGGTCACGGGATGCTCGACCTGCAGCCGGGTATTCATCTCGATGAAATAGAATCCGGCGGCGTCGGCGATGAACTCGACGGTGCCGGCATTGACGTATCCGGCGGCATGCGCGGCGGCGACCGCTGCGGCCGCCATCTCGGCGCGCCGCTCGGCACTGAGGCCGGGCGCAAGTGCCTCTTCCATCACTTTCTGATGCCGGCGCTGGAGCGAGCACTCGCGCTCGAACAGCGACACCACATTGCCATGGGTGTCCCCGAATACCTGCACCTCGATGTGCCGCGGCCTGGCGAGATATTTCTCGATCAGGACCTGATCGCTTCCGAACGCCGACGCGGCTTCGCGCTTGGCGCTTGCGACCGCTTCCGCCAGGCCTTCGGCCGACTCGACTCGCCGGATCCCCCTGCCGCCGCCGCCGGCGGAAGCCTTGACCAAGACCGGATAGCCGACGCGATCCGCCGCCGCCGCCAGCGTCGCGATGTCCTGATCCTCGCCGTGATAGCCCGGCACCACCGGCACGCCGGCCGTCTCCATCAGCGTCTTGGCCGCCGACTTCGAGCCCATCAGATGGATGGTCGCCGCCGCCGGCCCGACGAAGACCAGCGAGGCATCGGCGCAAGCCTGCGCGAAGTCGGCATTCTCGGAGAGAAACCCGTAGCCGGGATGGATCGCACCGGCGCCGGTGGTCTGCGCCGCCTCGATCACCGCGTCGATGTGAAGATAGCTGTCCTTCGCCGGCGCCGGCCCGATGAGCACGGCTTCGTCGGCGAGCTCGACGTGCATGGCTTTGCGATCGGCGTCGGAGAATACCACCACGGTCCTCAGACCCATGCGCTTCGCCGTGCGCATGATCCGGCAGGCGATCTCGCCGCGATTGGCGATGAGGAGCTTGTCGAAGCGACGCGCCGTCACCGCTACATCCTGAACACGCCGAAGCGGGTCGGCTCCGGCGGCGGCGCATTGAGGCCGGCGGCGAGCGCGAGACCGAGCACGGTGCGGGTGTCGGCGGGATCGATCACTCCGTCGTCCCAGAGGCGGGCGGTGGCGTAATAGGGATGGCCTTGGGTTTCGTATTGCGCGCGGAGCGGCGCCTTGAAGGCCTCGTCGTCGGCCGCGCTCCAGCTCCCGCCCTTGGCCTCGACCGCCTCCTGCCGCAGCAGCCCGAGCACCGACGCCGCCTGCTCGCCGCCCATCACCGAGATGCGCGCGTTCGGCCACATCCAGAGAAAGCGCGGGCCATAGGCGCGCCCGCACATGCCGTAATTGCCGGCGCCGTAGCTGCCGCCGATGATCACGGTGTATTTCGGCACGCTGGTGGTCGCCACCGCGGTCACCATCTTGGCGCCGTCCTTGGCGATGCCGCCGGCCTCGTATTTGCGCCCGACCATGAAGCCGGTGATGTTCTGCAGGAACAGCAGCGGGATGCTGCGCTGGCTGGCGAGCTCGATGAAATGCGTTCCCTTGAGCGCGCTCTCGCTGAACAGGATGCCGTTGTTGGCGAGGATGCCGATGGGAAAGCCGTGCACGTGGGCAAAGCCGCAGACCAGTGTCTGGCCGTACAGCGCCTTGAACTCCTCAAGCTCGGAGCCGTCGACGATGCGCGCGATGACGTCGCGGACATCGTAGGGCGTGCGCGGATCCGCGGGCACGATCCCGTAGAGCTCGTCCGCCGGGAACAGCGGCTCCCGCACCTCGCGCACTTCCAGATAAGGCTGCTGCCTGACCCGATTGAGATTGGCGACTATGCGCCGCGCGATGCCGAGGGCGTGGCCATCGTCGGTCGCGTAATAGTCGGTCACGCCGGAGTGGCGGCTGTGCACCTCGGCGCCGCCCAGTTCCTCCGCGCTCACCTCCTCGCCGGTTGCCGCCTTCACCAGGGGCGGCCCGCCGAGAAAGATCGTGCCCTCGTTGCGCACGATGATGCTTTGATCCGACATCGCCGGCACGTAGGCGCCGCCGGCGGTGCAGGAGCCCATCACGATCGCGATCTGCGGAATGCCGAGCGCCGACATGCGGGCCTGGTTGTAGAAGATGCGTCCGAAATGGCGCTCGTCGGGAAAGATCTCGTCCTGCAGCGGCAGGAACGCCCCGCCGGAATCGACCATGTAGATGCACGGCAGGTGGTTCTCGCGCGCGATCTCCTGCGCGCGCAGGTGCTTCTTCACCGTCATCGGGTAGTAGGTGCCGCCCTTGATGGTGGCGTCGTTGGCGACGATGACGCATTCGCGTCCGCTGACGCGGCCGATGCCGGTGACGATGCTCGCGCACTGGACATCACCGCCGTACATCCCATAGGCGGCGAGCGGCGAGAGCTCGAGGAACGGCGTGCCCGGATCAAGCAGCAGATCGATGCGCTCGCGCGCCAAAAGCTTGCCGCGGCCGATGTGGCGCGCGCGCGCTTCCTGGCTGCCGCCCTCCGTCGCGACTTCGAGCTTGGCGCGCAGGTCCGCGACCAGGCGCTGCATCGCCTCGGCATTGGCGGCGAACTCAGGCGAATCGACGTCGACGGTGGATTGAGCGCTACTCATTGTTCTGCCGCGCGACAGCCCCGTACCGCATCGATAGACCGAATGCTCATGTTGCCACACCGCATCAGCGCGTCTTGTCGAACAATTGCCGGCCGATCAGCATGCGCCGGATCTCGCTGGTGCCGGCGCCGATCTCGTAGAGCTTGGCGTCGCGCAGATAGCGTCCGGTGGGATAATCGTTGATGTAGCCGTTGCCGCCGAGCAGCTGCACCGCGTCGAGCGCGATCTTGGTGGCGTTCTCGGCGGCATAGAGAATGGCGCCGGCGGCGTCCTCGCGCGTGGTCTCGCCGCGGTCGCAGGACTTGGCCACGGCGTAGACGTAGGCCTTGCACGCGTTCATTCCGACATACATGTCGGCGACCTTGCCCTGCACGAGCTGGAACTCGCCGATCGGCTGGCCGAACTGACGGCGCTCGTGCACGTAAGGCATCACCACGTCCATGCACGCCTGCATGATGCCAAGCGGCCCGGCCGCCAGCACCACGCGTTCGTAGTCGAGGCCGGACATCAGCACGCTGACGCCGTCGCCGACGCCGCCTAGCACGTTCTCCTCCGGCACCTCGCAGTCCTCGAACACCAGTTCGCAGGTGTCGGAGCCGCGCATGCCGAGCTTGTCGAGCTTCTGCGCGGTAGAGAAGCCCTTGAAGCCTTTCTCGATCAGGAACGCGGTGATGCCGCGCGTCCCCGCCGCCGGATCGGTCTTGGCATAGACCACCAGGGTCTCGGCCTGCGGGCCGTTGGTGATCCACATCTTGCTGCCGTTGAGAATGTAGCGGTCGCCCTTCTTCTCCGCCCGCGTCCTCATGGCGACGACGTCGGAGCCGGCGCCCGGCTCGGACATAGCGAGCGCGCCCACGTGCTCGCCGGCGATGAGCTTGCCGAGATAGCGGCGTTTCTGGTCGTCGTTGCCGTTGCGCCGGATCTGGTTGACGCAGAGGTTGGAATGCGCGCCGTAGGAAAGTCCGACCGAAGCGGAAGCGCGCGAGATCTCCTCCATCGCCACGCAGTGCTCGAGATAGCCGAGGCCGGCGCCGCCCCATTCCTCCTCGACGGTGATGCCATGCACGCCGAGCTTGCCGAGTTCGGGCCACAGGTCGCGCGGGAAGGTATTGCTGCGGTCGATCTCGTCGGCGCGCGGCGCAATGCGGTCGCTGGCGAAGTCGCGCACGCTTCCCCGCAACATGTCGGCGGTCTCGCCCAGGCCGAAATCGAAGCCGCGAACGTCGTTCACCCGCATCGGCGCCGGTCTCGCAGGATCAAGCGTGCAATCGAGAGTCGATTACGCGATTAATGCACGTCCTTTCGTACGCAGGCAATATTGCATCCGATATCGATTGCAGAGGTTCCACCGCGCCGCCCAAATATGCGATGGTCGGGCGCATTCGATCCGGAGCGGGCCGTGGAGATCATCATCATCGGCGGAGGTATCGGCGGGCTGACCTTGGCGCTCGCCGTCCACGCCGCCAAGGCCACCGCCCGCATCCGCATATTCGAAGCGGCGCCGGAGATCCGGCCGCTGGGGGTCGGCATCAACCTCGGCCCGCACGCGGTGAAGGAGCTGAGCGCGCTCGATCTGCAGAACGCGCTCACGGCGGTCGCCTGCCAGCCGCAGGACTATGCCTTCTTCACCCGCCACGGCCAGCTCGTCTATCGCGAGCCGTGGGGGCTCGCCGCCGGCCATCAATGGCCGCATTTTTCAATCCATCGCGGCGACCTGCACCAGGTGCTGCTGGATGCGGTGCGCGCGCGGCTGGGGCCGGAAAGCTTCGTCACCGGCCATCGTTGCATCGGCGTCGAGCAGACCGGTGCGCGGGTGACGGCGCGGTTCCTGGACCCGGATGGAAGCCCGCTCGCGCCGCAAGAGGGCGATGTGCTGATTGCCTGCGACGGCATCCATTCGGCGGTGCGGGCGCAGTTCTACCCGGACGAGGGACCGTTCGCCTATCGCGGCATCAATATGTGGCGCGGCGTGACGCGGCACCGGCCCTATCTCACCGGCCGCAGCATCGCCCGCATCGGCGCGCGGCATTCGACGCTCATCGTTTACCCCATCCGCAACAATATCGACGGCGACGGCAACCAGCTCGTCAATTGGGTGGCGGAGATCGAACGCGACGTGGCCGTGCCGGTCGACTGGAACAAGCCGGGACGGCTCGAGGACTTTCTGCCGGTCTATCGCGACTGGCGCTTCGACTGGCTCGACGTGCCGGCCATGATGCGGGATGCCGACGCGATCTTCTCCTATCCGATGGTCGACCGCGACCCGCTCGCGCGCTGGAGTTTCGGCCGCGTCACGCTGCTCGGCGACGCCGCCCATCCCATGTATCCGCA
>DATBKV010000078.1:0-5890 GCA_036555745.1 Xanthobacteraceae bacterium
ACCGATACATTGAGCATCATCCTCAATGCCGACGCACGCGTAGCAGAGAGCGACGAGGGCAAGCCGGGCGTGATCCTCGACTATGACGAGCATGGGAATCTGGTCTCTCTGGAGATTCTCGAGGCCTCCAAGCGGGTCAGCGAAACGCGCAGGATCGACTTCCAGATGACCGGTTGACCCGCGCCGATGAGGCGCCGGGGATGACATGAGGCTTCGAAGCCGATAGTTAGCAGGCCGCCACACGCGGACGCTCAAACTGCAAAACCTCGGCCGCTGTCGCAGCCGAGTGAGGCGGGCCGTAATCCGCCGCCAAGCCGCAACGCCGGGTGGCGGGTTACGCGGCCAAGTCGCTCAGGCGACTTGCCCGCTAATCTAACCCGTCCTACGACCGCGCAACACGCCCGGAAAAGAGCTGTGCACAGAGCGCAATGGGTGCCGGGGCAAGTTTCAAACGCGCGCCCACAAGGGTAAGGCTGGGCGCTTGGGGAGGCGTCCGAGGAGGCGAGGTGAGCGCGATCGAGGACCATTATCGCGACGCAGGCGTCGATACCGACGAGGCAGATGCCGGGCTGTCGCGGCTCACGCGGCGCATCGTCGAGACCTGGCCACCCGCCGGCGCGTTCGGGGCGGTGAAGCTCGACATCGGCTATTTCGCCAATGTCGTCGACATCGGCGGCCAGGGGATTGCGATCAGCACCGACGGCATCGGCTCGAAGGCGATGATCGCGAGCATGCTGGGGCGCTACGATACGGTGGGCATCGATTGCGTGGCGATGAACGTCAATGATCTCCTCTGCGTCGGCGCAACGCCCGTGTCGATGGTCGATTATCTCGCGATGGAGAAGGCGGAGGCGGCGGTCATCGATGCCGTCTCGATCGGGCTCGCGCAGGGCGCGCGCCTCGCCGGCATCTCGATCTGCGGCGGCGAGACCGCGCAGCTCAAGGACATGATCCACGGCTTCGACCTCGCCGGCACCGCGATCGGCCACGTGCCGCTCGACCGCATCCTGGTCGGCGAGAACGTCCGCGCGGGCGATGTGGTGATCGGCATCGAGAGCAACGGCATCCACAGCAACGGCTTCACGCTCGCGCGCCGCGCGCTGATCGAGAAGCACAATTACAGGCTCTCGCACCGCTTCGACGAGCTTGCCTCCGATCTCGGCAGCGAGCTGCTTCGCCCCACCCACATCTATGTGCCGGAAGCGCTCGCGCTGATCGCGCGCGTGCGCGGCCTGCGCGCGCTCATCCACATCACCAGCGACGGCTTTCTCAACCTGACGCGGGTGAAGGCGAATGCCGGCTATGTGCTCGATGCCCTGCCGCCGGTGCCGCCGATCTTCTCGATCATCCAGCGACTCGACGGCACCGCGGATGCGGAGATGTTCGCCGTGTTCAACATGGGCATCGGATTCTGCGCGGTGGTCGCGGAGGAGGATGCGCAGGCGGCGCTGGCGATTGCAGGGAGCCACGGCAAGCGCGCGCACCGCATCGGGCATGCGACGGCCGACGCGCCGCGCCGGGTGAAGCTGCCGCGACAAAAGCTGATCGGCCACGGCAAGCATTTCTTTCCCGCTTCGTAGGGGCGACGCATTTGCGTCGCCGGCGGCCACAACACGCCGTGCAGACGGAGGGCGAGGCATGAGGGGACCCAAAAAACGCTTTGCGTTTTTTGGGGTCCCGACTCGCCCCTACGAAACCGGTGATGCCGGAACTTCACGTGGTCCCGGTTGTTGACTGACTGCCAAGGGGGACGAAACGGAGAGATTGCCATGGCTCAGGTCGTCGCCCGATGCCGGCTTACCGGGCATTTCATGTTCATGGGCATGGACGTGGAGCCGAAGACATTTACCGTGAGCGCCGGCCCGTTCGCGCGCAAGTTCTGCCCGTTCTGCTCGTGCGAGCATTCCTGGTACAAGGAAGACTGCAAATTCCTCCCCGCATCCGCCGCGCCGCGCTCGCACATCCAGCAGGCGAGTTGATCTTAACCGAGCTATAGGGCGGCTCAGAGCGTAACCCACCGCGCAGCCGTGAGCCATCGGTGCCCGCATGGACGGGTGGCGGGTTACGCAGCCAAGCTCGTCAAGACGAGCATTGCCGCTAATCTAATCTAACCCGCCCTACGCTACGCATCGAATACCGCAAGCGTGCCGAGCCGCAAGCTGAAAGACCCCGGCCGCGACGGTCCGGGGTCTTCGGCTGGAGCAGTGCGCGGTCGCGAACGCGGACGAGTTGCTCCAGTCACAGCGTCAACGCGCCGGGCGTCGAACCGGTTCCAGCAGGTCATGATCGGGTTGCCGCCCGCGAATGCCTGCCGCGAATTCCCTGCGCGTCATCCCGGCCGAGCTAGCCGGGCCTTGCCCGGCGAGGGAGAGCCGGAATCCCGTAATCGGCGCTATCCACGTATAACTGCTGCATGACATTGATCCTGTCCAATGACGACGTGGCAAAGCTGCTGACGATGCGCGAGTGCATCGACGTGCTCGAGGACGTCTACGTGGAATTGCGCGAGGGCCGCGGCGTCAACCGCGTGCGCTCGGACTGCCTGGTGCCGTCGGGAGAGGCCGAGAGGGTCTACAGCCTCAAGTCGATGGACGGCATCATTCCGAAGCTCGGCATCGGCGCGGTCCGCATCGATTCGGATATCGTGACCTGGCCGCAGCACGGCAACGCCATGCGCCGGGTCAAGGTGCCGGCCGCCTCGAACGGGCGCTACGTCGGGCTGGTGCTGCTGTTCTCCTCGCACACGGGCGAGCCGCTCGCGATCCTGCCCGACGGAGTGATGCAGCGCATCCGGGTGGGCGCCACCAACGGGCTCGGGGTCAAGTATCTCGCGCGGGAGAATGCGAGCTCGGTCGCGCTCCTCGGCTCCGGCTGGCAGGCGGGCGCGCAGCTCATGGCGGTGTGCGCGGTGCGCGAGATCAGGCGCATCCGCTGCTTCTCCCCCAACGCCGAGCATTGCCGCGCCTTCGCCGAGAGCATGAGCGCCGAGCTCGGAATTGCGGTCGAGCCGGCGGCGCAGCCGGAGGACGCCATCGCCGGCGCCGACATCGTCATGTGCGCCAGCAATTCCATCGACAGCATCTTCCATGCACACTGGATCGCGCCAGGCATGCATATCAGCTCGATCAAGCTGCCGGAGATCGAGCCGGCGGCGATCAAGCGCGCCGACCGGCTGGTCATTCACACGCGCGATTCCAATCCGCTGCACGCGGTGAGCAAGGATCTCGCGGTGCCCGAGCGGGCGCAGAGCAAGGGATGGAGGCTGGGCGAGGCGATCGACCTCGAGCACGCGCCGACGCTCGCCGACCTAATCACCGGCAACGCGCCGGGGCGCGGCGCGGAGCGGGAGGTAACCTGCTTCCTCAACAATCTCGGCATGGGCTATCAGTTCGCCGCAGCCGGCGCCCTCGTCTACCGCAAGGCACGCGAAAGCGGCCTCGGCCACGACCTGCCGACCGACTGGTTCACCCAGGACGTGCACCCGTGAGTCCCATGCCGTGCCGTACGTAGGGGCGGCGCATGCGTCGCCCTCTCATCCACAGCCGCAGATTTTGAGAGAGGGCGAGGCATGCCTCGCCCCTACGAAACATCCGGGAGGCGGCGCAACGAGGCGGCGCATGCGTCGCCCTCTCATCCACAACCGCACATCCGGAGAGAGGGCGAGGCATGAGGGGGACCCAAAAAACGCTTTGCGTTTTTTGGGTCCCCGACTCGCCCGCAACATCCGGGATCGCTTGGCCGGGGCGACACCTCGTGACACAGTGCGCAAGGAGAGGGCAGATGGCGGATGCGGTCGATTTTTTGCCGGGCGGGTTTCGCTTCGTGCCGAGCGTGTTTCAGTACTCGGCCGGGGTCGCGGCGCTGCCGGGCTGCGCGATCGAGCGCGTGCGGTTTCGCGCGCCGGTGCCGCTCGACCGGGGCTTTGCCGAGATCGAGCGTATCATCAGGGGGGCCGGGCGGCCGTTGACCGCGTTCTGTGCCTGCGAGCTGCGCTCGCCCGCGCAGTTCACGGAGGACGGCTTTCGCGCCTTCAACCAGCGCTACGTTGCGACCCTGGAAAAATGGGGACTGTTCGACGGCAAGATCAATCCGGTCGCGCGCAGCAATGTCTGCCCGCAGATCGCGCCGCCGGGAGAGCCGTCGTTTCACGCCTTCTCGTTCACGGTTGTGGCTAGCATCACCACGGCGAGCTTCGTGATTGCGGGCAGCGCAGAGGCAAGAGAGGGCGGCGCGAGCTACAACGAGCGCATCGTCCGGCGCGGGGAAACCACGCCGGAGGCGATGCGGGAGAAGGCGCGGCACGTGCTCGCGGAAATGGAACGCCGCCTCTCGGCGTTTGGTCTCGCCTGGTCCGACACCACCGCAACACAGGTCTACACCGTGCAGGATTTCCATCCCTTTCTCGCTGACGAGATCGTGCGCCGCGGCGCCGCGCATGCCGGGCTCACCTGGCATTATGCCCGCCCGCCGGTGCAGGGTCTGGAATACGAGATGGATTGCCGGGGCGTGGCGAATGACCGGGTGATCTAAAATGCAAGCTTTCCAGCACGGGCAAGTCGTAGGGTGGGTCAGCGAGCGCCGTTTGCGGCGCGAGCGTAACCCACCGGGCGTGGCGGTGGGTTACGGCGCGCGCGTGCACGCAAGTGTACGCAGTGAGCGCAAACAAAGGCGCGCGCCTAACCCACCCTACGATCCCGGGGACCACGGCAGGGCACGCGCGTGAGCTGATGCTGGCGGACCGGATCGAAGGCAAATGGATCGACGCCTTCGGCGAGATATTCGCCTGCTGCGGCGTCAAGCCGGGCGACACCGCCGCGATCCTCTCGGAGACGCAGTCGCGGGCGCTCAACGTGCAACTGGCGGAGCTGGCATTGCTGCGCCTTCACGCGCGGCCGTTTCACATCGTGGTGCCGACGCCGGCGAACCGGCATCCGGTGCCGGTGCGCTCGACCGGGGCGAGCGAGGCGATCGGCCGGCTGGAGCCGGTGGTCGCCGCGCTCGGCGCTTCCGGCTTCGTGGTCGACTGCACGCTCGAGGGCCTGATGCATGCGCCGGAGACGCCGGAGATCCTGCGCGCCGGCGCCCGCATCCTCGTGATCTCGAACGAGCACCCGGAGTCGCTGGAGCGCATGCGGCCGGACCCGGCGCTGGCAGCGCGGGTGCGCGCGGCGGCGAGGATGGTGCGCGCAGCCAAGCGCATGGCGGTCGCCTCGGCCGCCGGCACCAGCCTCGACATCGATCTTGCCGGCGCGACCACCATCGGCATCTGGGGCTGGACCGAGAAGCCCGGCACCCTGGCGCACTGGCCGGGCGGCATCGTCGTGAGCTTCCCCAAAGCCGGAACGGTCAACGGCACGCTGGTGCTCGACCGCGGCGACGTCAATCTCACGTTCAAGCGCTATCTCCAGGACCCGGTCAGGCTCACCCTGCGCGACGACTATGTGACGGCGATCGAAGGCGAAGGCGCGGATGCGCAGATGATGCGCGGCTATCTCGCCGCCTGGGGCGACCGCGAAGCCTATGCGGTCTCCCATGTCGGCTTCGGCATGAATCCCAAGGCGCGCTACGAGGCGCTGGCGATGTACGACCAGCGCGATACCAACGGCACCGAGATCCGCGCCGTCGCCGGCAATTTTCTGTTCTCCACCGGCGCGAACGAGTTTGCCGGCCGCTACACCGCCGGCCACTTCGACATTCCCGTGATGAAGACGACCATCGCCATCGACAACACGGTGGTGGTGCGCGAGGGCGTCCTGCAGGACGCATTCGGGTAGGCGGGCCCATACCTCCCCCTGAAAGGGGGAGGTCGCCAGCAATTGCTCGAGCAATTGCTGGCGGGTGGGGGTTGGCCTCGGCCGCGCACTGCAACTAGCATCGGTTACGACGTGGG
>DATBKV010000079.1:0-4800 GCA_036555745.1 Xanthobacteraceae bacterium
CAAAGGCATGTTCGTGCATCCCGGTGAGGTCGTCGAGGTCGGCCGCCGCCATTCCGAGCTGGGTCGGCTGCGGCTCGTCGTCACCCGCGCGGCCGAGCGCGACATGATGACCCTGCTGGCCGAATGCGCGGCGCCGCGGGACGGGCTGCAGCAAGCCGTCGCGGCAACGCTGCGCGCGGTGACGAAGCTCGGGGGGGAGGTGAAGCTCGTGCCCGCCGGCAGCCTGCCCAATGACGGCAAGGTGATCGCCGACGAGCGGCCGGTGAGCGCATGAAGGTGACATGCCGGTATTGGCTGAGCTCGAGCGCCTCAGACTCATTCGTCCGTTTGGCGCACGCGTCAGCCCAGGTCACTTCAGCACGATCCGCCGCTCGACGCCGGTGCGGATCGTTCCGATGCTCTTGATGTAGTCGATCACCTCGTAGGCGAGCAGCGGCGAGTCGGCGATCGGCAGCACCGGCTTGGCGCCGCGGAAGGTCGTGTAGTCGTCACCGCCGCGAGCCATGAAATCGTTGGTGGCGACCGAATAGGTCCTGCCGCTATCGAGCGCCATGCCGCCGACTTTGATCGCACTGACACGGTGGCCGGGTGGGCCCGCGGGATCAGCCTCGATCGTGATCCCGGAGACCTGCGGGAAGCGGCCCGACGGCTTGGGCAGTTGCGACAACCCGTTCTCGATCGCGGCGGCGAGCGCGGCCCCGCTGATCTCGATGGTCACGAGGCGATTGCCGAACGGCAGCTCCCTGAGCACGTCGCGCCGGGTGATCGTGGCGCCAACGGGATAAGTCTTGCCGCCGCGGATGCCGCCGCCGTTGGTCAGCGCCACCTCGGTCTGCGCCGACCAGCGCATCGCGTCGGCCACGAGGTTGCCGATCGCCGTTTCCCGCGTCCGCACCAGGGCGCTGGCGCTGTCGAGTTCGACCGCGGTCGTAGCGATCGGCGTATCGAGATGCTTGTCGAGAATGTCTTCGAGACCCGCGACCACCGCCGCGACCTCGGGATCGGGCATCACGGTCGCCGTGTCGATGACTCGGAATTGCGGCCACCAAGTCGCACGCCGCCGGCCATTGTCCTCGCTCACCTCGATGGCCACGTCGATCGCGGTGACGTAATGGGCATCGAAACTCGATTCGACCATGGCGCTGCGGCCGTCGAAATCGATGAACAGATCGTGAGTGTGGCCGGTGAGGATGAGATCGACCGCGTGGCTGCGGTAGATCTCGTAGCCCTGCGCGCGGGTGACGTGCGCCACCGCGACTACGAAATCGGCGCCCTCGCGGCGCAGCGCCGCTGCCTGGTCGTTGATGGCCGCGACTGACGAGAGAAACGTCAAGTCTCCCGGGTCGGACGCGCGCGTGCTGTCGTCGTAAGCCGCGCCGATGAGTCCGATACGCACGCTGCCGGCAGCCATGATCGAGCGGTCCTCGAAGCCCGGGAGCCGCGTTCCGTCCGCCTCGCGCAGATTGGCAGCGTAGCGCGGGAAGTCGGCTTCGCTCATGCGCCGCAGGAAGGTAGCCTTGCCGAAGTCGAACTCGTGGTTGCCGGGCGCAAAAATGTCGGGGCGGACCATGTTGGTCAGCGTGATGATGTGGGCGCCCTGGTCGATGCCCGACATCAGGGAAGGGGACAGGGTGTCGCCGGCGTGTGCGAAGATCACCCGGTCGCCCGCGGCGGCGGCCCTGGCGCGTTCGGCCTTGACCACGGCAGCGAGCCGCGCGAAACCGCCGCGGCGACGACCGTCCGCCATTGCCTGGTCCGCCATCTCGTAGATGTCGTTGACCAGAACGAACGTCACCCGCGCCGGACTGCCCGCCGCGCCTCGGACGCGAATGGCGCCGAACGGGACGAGCAGCAGGCCGGTGGCAAGGCGGCGGGTGACGAGCAGCATGGCAGCCTCCAACGCGTCCAATCGCTCCTTGGACCGCGCTTGCCCGACAAAATATCATCGCCGCAAGGTTTCCCGCTATCGCGTATCTTGTCGGGCGCACTTATATCGCGCGTGATGAACGAGACCCTGCCCATCGACGAATCGACCGACCGCGCGACTGCGGTGCCGGCGACGGCAGTCGCGGCCGCGCGCGCCGGCAAGATCGGTATTCTTCTGGTCAATCTCGGCACGCCCGACGCCGCCGACGCGGTCGCGGTGCGGCGCTATTTGAAGGAATTTCTGAGCGATCCGCGAGTGATCGAGAACCAGGGCCTGGGATGGAAGCTCCTGCTCAACGGCGTCATCCTGCCGATCCGTCCGCGGCGCAAGGCGCGCGACTACGCCAAGATCTGGAATCGCGAGAACGAGGAATCCCCGCTCAAGACCATCACCCGCTCGCAGGCCGCAAAGCTCGCCCACACGCTCGAGCCGCTGGGCGCGCAGCTTACGGTCGACTGGGCGATGCGCTACGGCAATCCATCGATCGCGTCGCGGCTCGCCGACCTCCTCGCGCGCGGCTGCGAGCGCATCCTCGTCGTTCCGCTCTATCCGCAATACTGCGCGGCCACCACTGCGACCGTGTGCGATGAGGTGTTCCGCGTGCTCGCGCGCCTGCGTTACCAACCCGCGCTGCGCATCGCGCCGCCTTATTACAACGATCCCGTCTATATCGAGGCGCTCGCGTCTTCACTGCGCGTGGAGCTGTCCCGGCTCGGTTTCGAGCCGAACGCCATCCTCGCGTCCTTCCACGGGGTGCCCAAGGCCTATATCGACAATGGCGATCCCTATTATGCGCATTGCGTCGAGACCATGCGGCTTCTGCGGGCCGATCTCGGCTTCGACGAGACGAAACTGCGCATGACGTTCCAATCGCGTTTCGGCCGCGCGCAATGGCTCGAGCCTGCGACCGATCGGACCATCAAGCAGCTGGCCAAGGGCGGAGTGAAGAATCTGGTGGTAATCACGCCCGGCTTTTCCGCCGACTGTCTCGAGACGCTGGAGGAGATCGCGGTCGAGGGTGCGCATATTTTCAAGAAGCACGGGGGCAAGAATTTCGCGGCGATCCCCTGCCTCAACGACAGCGCGCCCGGCATGCTGGTGATCTGGCAGCTGGTGCTGCGCGAGCTCAAGGGCTGGGTGTAAGGCGCCCGCGGCGGCGTGCGCGCGGCGGCCGGCGCCGGCCGCCGCATCGTGCACTCGCAGCCCGGCTGATGCTCACTCCGGCTGGATGCCGGCATCCTTGACCATCTTGCCCCACTTGCCGAGCTGGACCTTCACGAAGCCGTCGAACTCCTCGGGCGAGCTTGAAAAAGCCTCGAAGCCGACGTTGCCGAGCTTGGACTTGACGTCCGGGCTTTCGATGATCTTGCGCAGCTCCGTGTTGAGCTGCGCCACGATCGGCGACGGGGTTTGACCCGGCGCGACGATGCCCGCCCACGAATCCATGTCGAACCCCGTCACTCCCGCCTCGTCCAGCGTCGGCAGCTGCGGGAACAGCGTGCTGCGGTGCAGGCGCGTGACCGCAAGCGCGCGCAGCGCCCCGGACTTGACGTGCGGCAGGCCGGTGGTGAGGTCGGTGAACATCATCGACACGCGGCCGGCGAGCACGTCCTGAATGGCCGGCGGCGAGCTCCTGTAAGGCACATGCAGCATGTCGATTTCAGCCCAATGCGCCAGCGTCTCGCCGGCGACGATGCCGGAGGTGTTCGCGCTGGCGAACGACAGCTTGCCGGGGTTGGCCTTGGCGTATTCGATCAGTTCCTTCACCGACTTCGCCGGCACGCTTGGATTGACCACCAGCATCAGCGTGAAGCTTCCCACCCGCGTCACCGGCGTGAAGTCCTTCACCGGGTCGTAGCTCACGTTCTTCATCAGGAACGGAGCGGCCGACAGCGGAGAATTGGTGGCCATCAGCAGGGTGTAGCCGTCCGGGGCCGAGCGCGCGACGTAGAGCGCGGCGAGCGCCCCGTTCGCGCCGGGACGATTCTCCACGATGACGGTTTGCTTGAGTGCGACGCTGAGCGGTTGCGCGATCACGCGGCAGATCGTGTCGCTGGCGCTGCCGGGGCCGAAGACCGCGACCAGGGTGATCGGCTTGCTCGGATAATTGTCGGCGCGCAGTGGCGGGCCGAACAACACGGTGCCGGCAGCCACGAGAACGAGAAAGAGCTTTTTCATGCGTGGTTCCTCCCTGCCTGTTGCAAGTTTTGTCGGCGCGCAAACGTTGCAAGTCGCGCGTCTTATCGACAAAAGATAGCAGATTTGGGCGGCGATTACATCGCGTCGCGAGAGGTCGCCTCGGGTCGCAGCCATCCGGGGCCGTCAGTCCCCGCTACCGGCGCAAGTCAACCGTTTCTATGAGGTTCGGATGCAGCCGCCACGTCGCGCTTGAGAACAATTCAGGCCCGCCCGTTCGACCTGCGGCTTTTCCGACGGCAGAGCCGCGGCCCCGCACGCAAACACGGTCGCGAAAGGAGGGCTCTCCGACTACGTAATGAGAAAGCTATTGACTTCATATCGCATCTATGATACAAGGCGAAGTCACCGTGCGCCGAAGGCTTCTGGAGACGATCCCGCGGCGGGCGGTGAGCTGTTTGACATCGTGAATAGGCAAGACGCGGTCGGCGTGCCGGGAAGGTGGCATGCCCCGGGCGCGTCGCGGCGACGGCAGCGCGCTCGGTCTCGTGGCCGAGCGCGCGAGGGGTCGCGTCCGGCGTTATGCGCCCGGTCAGGCGCTGGAGTGCACCCCTAAAGTGAGACACAAAAACAAGGGACAGTTCTTGAGGAGAGAACGATGTCCACAGGGAATTCCACAGGGCGACGCCGGGCGTTTAGCCGGGAGTTCAAGGTCAGTGCGGTGAAGCGACTACTGG
>DATBKV010000080.1:0-3239 GCA_036555745.1 Xanthobacteraceae bacterium
GCCGTTGCGAGCAAGCTCGGTCCGGCCAGGCGATCCTCCGCCGCGCCACGGCAAGGGAGAGAGGTCATGCCGCACCCTCATTTGCCCCGCCCCCGACCGCTGGCAGTGCCGGGCATCGGTTTCCCTCAGAATATCTCGATCAGCCAGCCGGTGCTTGATCTGACGGCGTTTGCTGACCGGCAAGATGTCCACTGCGCCGGCTCGCCGCGAATGATCGAACGCATCGCTTGGGTTCCGTCGCCACGGCGGTGGTTCGCCTTGCGACCGTGAGGCGCTCCCCCGCGCCCGCAGGGGTATCGCATATGGCGATTGTGGGAGGCGCTCCCGTCGCCTGCCGTCGCGTGGCCTGGATCCCGGCTCTTCGCTCCCCCGGATCAAGTCCGGGGTCGCTCGTCCGGGATAAGAAATTAGTGTGTCCCGGGCGAGTGCAGCGAGCGCCCGTGCGCGAGCGGAACACCCGATCTCGGGCTTGCGCGAGATCGGCACTTACATGTGCGCAGGTCGGGTAAGCCCGACGCGCGTGGACCCCAGCGCAAGACGTGCGAAGCGCATTGTCGGCAGGAGTGCGGGCATATGCGATTGCCCTGCCCCCGCAACGGCGTCCGGAACCCATCTCCCTCCATCGCCGACCAAAATATTGCTGCGTCGGTCCGAACCAAACGCCCTCTGTCGCATTGCCGACAGAGGATGCAAGCCGAAGTCGGAGGCAGCCATGCGCCATCCGATCAAGTACCCGCTCGAGACGGCGAAGTTCCCGTTGCTGCTTGCGGGCGGGTTGCGCGCCGCTTTCGCCCACATCGCGTCGGCGCCGCTCCCCGCACGGCTGATGGCGCTCGCGCGCCGGTTGGATGCGGATCGCGGCCGACGCCCGCAACCGAAGCTCGATCACGAGCAAGCGAAGCTCGATCATGGGGAGGCAGCAAGCAAACGTCGGAGCCATCTTGGTCGTCGAAGATGACGCCGAAGCCTGATCAACGCTGAACCCGCATTGCGCTCTGCGCGAGGCGGCTGAGATGCGAGATCGCCACCATCGTCATGAAGGTGCGGGCAATCCGCGACTGCGGCGTCCATGGTCCGCGCGGCAAAACACTCATATAATAGCGCGCGTGGAGGTACCGGGGTTGGATTTGATCGAATGCGCGCAAGGTCCAGCAACGGAGGGCGAGCATGAAAGTCAAGGACGTGATGCATAAGGGCGTCGACTGGGTCAATCCTGACACTCCCGTCATCGAGCTGGCGAAGCTGATGCGCGAGCACGACATCGGCGCCATCCCGATCGGCGAGAACGACCGGCTGGTCGGCATGGTGACCGACCGCGACATTGTCTGCAAAGGGCTGGCGCAGGGCGGCTTCGATGCCGATCACGCCACCGCCCGTGACGTGATGACCCCGGGCATTCATTGCTGCCGCGATGACGATGATCTCGCCAAGGCGGTGCGGCACATGGAGACGCTCAAGGTCCGCCGGTTGCCGGTGATCAACAAGAGCAAGCGGATGGTCGGCATCCTCAGTCTGGGCGATCTCAGCCGTTCGGCCTCCGGCGATCTGGTGTCCGAGTGGGCCAAGAGCGTTTCGGCCCATCACTGACGCCTCGTCGGCCGTCCACTCCGCCGCCGGCGTAAGCACGTTGCGGTGCATGCGCTCGGCTGCCGGCGTGCAGGCTTGACTGCGAGCTAGCCCCAGAAGCGCCCGCTGGCGCCGATGATGACGACGATCAGGCCGAGCGGCAGGTTGATGCTGATGATCTGGCGGATGCGCTCGAGGCTTTTGCCCGCGCTCCGCCAGTCCTCGGCATCGACGGCGCGTTTGAACGCCAGCCATGGTCCGTGGAACAGCCACGCGAACAGCACGATCATCAGCCAGCCGATGCCTTGCATCAGGTGAACGTGCAGACCGGCGCCGGCAAAACCGCCGAACACGATGAATACCATGGCATAGCCGCTGGCGAGCAGCAGCAGCACCGCCGCCCACACCCAGGGAAAGAAGTTATGGAACGTGGCGCGCATCAACCGCAGGCGCTGCGGCGGCTCGAGCGTGACGAGTGCCGGGCGCAGGCAGACATAAATCGCGAACATGCCGCCGACCCAGACGACCGCGCCGAGGATGTGGAGCGCGATGGCGAGCACGGCCATGAGCGGGCCCCGTTTCGAGGAACGAGAAGCGATATTATAGCGGGTGGACGCTGGCCGATGCGAGCCGTGGCAAGAAGCGGCTCGGCGGAGCAGCGCCGCCGCGCCGAGCGCCCCACTGACGCGCGCGGCCGCGAGGCCCGCAGGGCGGGCTAACCGAAGATTGCCGCGTACAGTCCGAAGCCGATGGTCGCGCTCAGCACCGCCTGCAGCGTGTCGAACTCCATGCCGCTCACGAAGGTCTCGACCAGCGGAAACACCATGCGCCCGAGCGGCAGCATGATGCTGGCAACCAACGCGACGCACAGGAGCTTGGTGACAATCGGACGAGCGGCCATGCCGTGCCCTCCCTGGCTTGACTCGATGCGGCAAGATAGCGGGGATGATCGCGGCTTCAAGCTCGAATATCTCACCCGGGAACCGGCGCGCCGACGGCCACCGGCCGCACCGGCGAACCGGCCGCGCCCCTCGATGCGCAACTTGCCCTCGGGCAAGCCTTCCGCCACCGGATCGGGTGAACGGGCCGTCGAGCGGCGGCGCGACGGCGCCGCGCTCGAGCAATCGCACCACGGCCGGCGGTCCACGTCAGTAGGCCGACGTCGTCGGCAACACCACGAGGTCGCGGATGCAGACTGCCTGCGGCAGCCTGTAGCAAAACAGGATGATGTCGGCGATACGCTCGGGCGCGATGAATTCCGGGTTCCCGAGCTGGCGGCTGTAGTCCTCGAACGACATGCCCATGTCGGCATGGATGTTGGTCTTCACGAATCCGGGCGCGATATTGATGACGCGCACGTTGTTCTTCGCCTCCGCCTGCTGGAGCGATTCCGACAGCGAGCGCACCGCCGCCTTCGAGGCGTGATAGGTGACTGCGTACGGCCCCGGCCGGCGGTCCCCGATCGAGCTGATATTGATGATCGTGCCGCGCTTGCGCGCGCTCATTCCGGGGAGCACGGCACGGATGCCATGCACGACGCCCTTGAACAGGACGTCGATGTCGGCATCGAGATCGTCGGCCGTGCGCGTGCAGGTATCGCCCAGATGGAGAAAACCGGCGCTGTTCACGAGACAATCGACCGGACCGAAAGCGGCCTCGGCCTCCGCGATGGC
>DATBKV010000081.1:0-2954 GCA_036555745.1 Xanthobacteraceae bacterium
TCGGTCTTGTCGATCAAGACTTTCACGCTCCTGGTCATGGCTTCGCACTCGTCGGCCCGCGCCGCGGCGGCACAACCGACGACCGCCGCGAGCGCAAGCGCGAGCGCAGCCCGCATCGGATCGATGATGAGCATGGTTTTCCTCCGCCCGGCGCCGTAGAGACTACCGGCGGCGCGCGCGAGTGTCACTGTAGCGCGGGCGTAAACTTTGCGTATCCCGCGCCGCTCACGGACTGGCGTGATCGATGAACTTCGCCGGCGGCGCCTCGCCCCATTGCGAGACCAGCGCCTCTTCCGCCGGCACCAGGTTGGAGCCGTTGGCGAGATTGAGCCGGTCGCTGTCGGCCCAATGCTCGTGCACGCGGCCCCAGGGATCGGCCCAGTAGTCGTAGACCTGGCTGCCGAGCACGTGCCGGCCGATGCCCCACATGTGCTCGTACTTGCCGAACTGCGTCAGATAGTCGTGGCCCATGGCGACATCGTCGATGTCGGCCACCTCGAACGACAGGTGGTTGAGCCCGGTCTTGCTGTGATTGAGGCAGAAGAACACGTGGTGGTCGACATAGGCGTCGCCGCGGTCGCAGCGATTGAACGAGCCGATCAGGTTGCCCTTGTCGCCGGCATAGACGTCGTCCGAGCAGATGAAGCCCAGCGTGTCGCGGAACCAGTCGACGGTCTCGCGGAACTTCGGGGTCATCAGCACGCCGTGCCCGATGCGCTTCACGTGCGAGGGGCCCTTGGGCAGACGCATCAGCTCGCCGGCGCGCGAGAGCGGGTCGTCGCCGCTGTTGAGCTTCTGCCGCCTGGCCGGGATCGGCGGCAGCGTGGCGATGCCGTGCACCACCTCGATCTGATAGCCGTTCGGCTCGGTGAGCCGCACGCGCTTGCCGCCGCCTGGCTCGTCGATCGCCTCGATCGCAGAGGCGCCGGGCGCCTTGGCGAGACGCTTGAGGTCGTCCTCGCTCGGCGCGTAATACGCGAGGCCGACGAATTTCGGCGCGCCCTTCTCGGTGACGTGGATGTGGTGCGGAGGGTCGGTGCCGCGCATGTAGAGCGCCGTCGGCGTGCGCTCGGAGCGCACCATGCCGAAACGCGTGAGGAACTCCTCGGCGACGTCGAGGTCGGGCGACCGCAGCCGGCCGTAGGCGATATCGGTGACTTTGATCTGGGGCATGCTTCACCTACCGGTGGGTGGATCACTGAATACGCAGTTTCGCCGCGCTGTCGTCCCCGCGCAAGCGGGGACCCATGGTGCCATGCCCGTCGGCTTCTGGAACAGCCATCCATGCAGCGCGCCGAGGCAGGTTCACGGGCAACTGCATGCCTGCTTCCCGCTTGCGCGGGAACGGGTGTTCGCGGACACGACAGCGCAGAGAACCGCCGCGCCTCGGCGCTAGGCATGTGCGCGAGTTACCCCAGATTGAGCTCCTTGAAGAAATCATTGCCCTTGTCGTCGATCACGATGAAGGCGGGGAAATTCTCGACCTCGATGCGCCAGATCGCCTCCATGCCGAGCTCGGGATATTCCACGACCTCGACCTTCTTGATGCAGTGCTCGGCGAGATTGGCCGCGGCGCCGCCGATCGAGGCGAGATAGAAGCCGCCGTGCTTGCGGCAGGCCTCGCGCACGGCTGCCGAGCGATTGCCCTTGGCCAGCATGACCATGGAGCCGCCGGCGGCCTGGAAATCGTGCACGAAGGAGTCCATCCGTCCGGCCGTGGTCGGGCCGAACGCGCCCGAGGCGTAGCCGGCGGGGGTCTTGGCGGGTCCGGCGTAGTAGACCGGATGGTTCTTGAAATAGTCCGGCAGCCCCAGCCCGCTTTCGTGGCGCTCGCGCAGCTTCGCGTGCGCCAGATCGCGCGCCACGATCATCGGCCCGCTAAGCGACAGCCGAGTCTTGATCGGATACCTGGTGAGCTCGGCGAGGATCTCCTTCATCGGGCGGTTGAGGTCGATGCGCACCACCTCGCCGCCGAGCCTGGCTTCGTCGATCTCCGGCAGGTATTGCGCCGGATGGCGCTCGAGCTCCTCGAGATAGACGCCGTCGCGGGTGATCTTGCCGAGCGCCTGGCGGTCGGCCGCGCAGGAGACCCCGAGCCCGATCGGCAGCGAGGCGCCGTGGCGGGGGAGCCGGATCACCCGCACGTCGTGGCAGAAATATTTGCCGCCGAACTGCGCGCCGACCCCGAGCGATTGCGTGAGCTTGTGCACCTCCGCTTCCATCGCGCGGTCGCGGAAGGCGTGGCCGCCCTCGGAGCCGCGCGTCGGCAGGTCGTCGAGATAGCGGCAGGAGGCGAGCTTGACCGTCTTCATCGTCAACTCGGCGGAGGTGCCGCCGATGACGATCGCAAGATGGTAGGGCGGGCATGCGGCAGTGCCGAGAGTCAGCACCTTCTCCTTAAGGAATTCCAGCAGGCGATCGTGGGTGAGGATCGCCGGCGTCGCCTGGAACAGGAACGACTTATTGGCGGAGCCGCCGCCCTTGGCGATGAACAGGAACTTGTAGGCGCCGTCGTCTTCCCCCTGGCCCTCGGCGTAGATCTCGACCTGCGCCGGCATGTTCGACTTGGTGTTGCTCTCCTCGAACATGGAGATCGGCGCGAGCTGCGAATAGCGCAGGTTGCGCTTGAGATAGGCGTCGCGCGCGCCTTCGGCGAGCGCCGCCTCGTCGTCGCCGTCGGTGAACACGAAGCGGCCCTTCTTGCCCATGATGATGGCGGTGCCGGTATCCTGGCACATGGGCAGCACGCCGCCGGCCGCGATATTGGCGTTCTTGAGATAATCGTAGGCCACGAACTTGTCGTTGTCGCTCGCCTGCGGATCGTCGAGGATGGCGCGCAGCTGCTTGAGGTGCCCCGGGCGCAGGAGATGGTTGATATCGGTGAAGGCGGCTTCCCCGAGCGCGCGCAGCGCCTCGCGTTCGACCACGACGAGGTCGCGGCCGCCGATGCGCTC
>DATBKV010000082.1:0-5888 GCA_036555745.1 Xanthobacteraceae bacterium
GAACGCGAGGATCTTGCCGTCGAGCACGGCGACGCCGAGATGGTCGCGCGCCTGCGGCAGCGGCGCGCGCTCGCGCCAGCGATCGGTGGCCGGATCGTACTCCTCGTTGCGGGCCACCGCCTTGCCCGCAACCGAGCCGCCGAGCGCGTAGAGCTTGCCGCCGACCGCCGCCGCGGCCACCTCCCCGCGCACCGCCGGCATCGGCGTCTTCTGCACCCAGCTTCCCCCCGGCGACTGCGCGAGGGCGGCGGGCGCGAGCGCTACGACCATCGCGCCGGCGGCGAACGGGGCGAAAGCGCGATGCATGCGAGCCTCCTTAGCCTTCGGCATTCGGCGCATGCGCGAGCGAGGCGCATTGCGGCCGCAGCGCATGAATGATGCCCGATCGCACGCGCGCAGGCCAGGAGCGACTAGCGCGCAGCGAGTGGCCCGGATGAGCGGAGGAAATCCGGGGCATCATCCCGGGGGCGCGATGTGTCGGGCGACCGCGTACGCCTCGCGACGCCTTTGCTCCTGCGTTTTGGGACCACCCGGATGTCGCCGCGCTCATCCGGCGTATGCTCTACATCCCCTACTCCACCGCGGACGGCTCGCGGGCGATGTCGAGCGCGGCGCGGGTGACCTCCGCCGGGGCGCCGGGGCGCAGGCGCACGACATTGACGGTGCCGGCATATTCCGGCGAGCCGGAATAGTACGCGGCGACCGTGCCCACCTTGGCCGCCCGATTCCAGTGCCCGAGCGCGACGTAGTCGGCGCCGGTGGCCGCAAGCTCCACGTCGCCGATGAGCCAGGACGGGCGCAGCGTGACCGTGCGATCGGGCATGGGCACATAGTGGCCATGCCCCATCGCGATCTGCCAGCGGGTCGAACGTGCCCGCGCCCGCTCGAACGGGATCATGTCGCCGTAGTCGCGATGCGCGCGCCCCCAGATCTCGAGCTCGAGCGCGGGCAACGCCACCGCCTCCTCGTGGGTGACGCCCAGCACGTGCAGGTTCGCGAGCCCGGCCAGCGCGCGATGATGATAGACCGCGTCGGCGACGGCGGGATCGTGGTTGCCGGGCAGCATCACCACCGGCACGCCGGCGTCCGCGATCAGCGCGCCAGCGCGCTCGAGCAGGTGTGCCGGCAGGCGGTGGCAATCGAAGGTATCGCCGGCGAGCACGACCGCGTCGGCGCCGGCCCCGCGCGCCGCCGCCAGCACCCCCGCGAGCCCGGCGGTGCCGTCGCCGCCATGCAGCCGCGCGGTGTAGTCATGGTCCATGTGCAGGTCTGAGCTGTGGATGACCACGAGCTCCGAGGCCGGGCGAGGCATTGCAGGCGGCATGGCCGGCCAACATAGCGGCTGAAAGCGCCTTGGCAATTCTATCCGGCGGCTTCGCCGGCGGCGGGACTCTGTCCGGTCCCCGACTCTCCGGTCCTGATTCAAGCCACGACTTTGCCCAGGTTGGGTGGTGGCATGTCATGTCATCGTCGGGGAGCGTCAAAAATGAGTACCAGCGACGAATGCCGCAGCAACGCGGAAAGCTGCCTGCGCATGGCGCAGACCGTGCAGAACCTCCAGGACCGGCCGTTCTGGCTCACATTGGCGCAGTCGTGGCTGCAGCTCGCCGAGCATTCCGCGCGCGATCGCGGCGCGTTCGAGCACTCCCGCCACGGCTTGGGGCTGCACTGAGGAGGGCGGCGAGTCGCCCGCCTGCTCATCGCTTTGCGACCGGCGGAATAGCGACCGCCCCTTCGTACGCCTAGCGCGTAGAGGACGGCTCGCGTCTCACTCGTCGTAGACCAGATCCCCGAAGCGCACCCAGCGCTTGCCGTCGAACCGCATCAGCTGCAGCTGCTGGACCGCATAATAGTCGGTCGGGCTGGTGTTGACCTTGATTCCCGGCAGCAGCATCGGCAGCTCGAGGTCGCGCAGATTGGTCGCCTGGCGCATGATATTCTCGCGCGAGAGATCGTTGCCCGCCTGTTTGAGCACCTGCACCAGGGTGGCCGCGGAGTTGTAGCCGTTGACGAAGCTCGGCCGGCGCACATCCTCATCGGGCAGGTACTTGCGCATCCAGGCGCGCCACTCCTGCATCCCAGGGTCATTCTCAAAGGCCGGATCAAGCGCGTCCTTGGCGTAGGCCGAGGACAGCAGACCGACGCTGCCCTCGAGCCCGGCGGGCCACAGCACAATGGGCACCGCCGCCGACACCGTGCTGATGAAGAACATCGGCTTCCAGCCGAGCGCGCGCACCTTGCTGATCGCCTGCACGGCCAACGGCGGAAGCGTGGCCGCGATCAGCGCCTCACAGCCGGTGGCCTTGAGCTCGACGATTTGCCGATCGACCGAGCTATCCGTAGCTTCGTAGGGCGCTTCCCGCACCATCGCGGCGTACCTGTCGCCCATGACGTCGCGCACGCCGGCCGTATAGTCGCGACCGAAGTCATCGTCCTCGTAGAGGATGCAGATTTTTGCATTGGGATTTTCCCGCAGCACGTGCCGTGCATAGAGCCGCGCCGACAGCCGGTAGCTGGGGCGCACGCCGCCGATCGTGTACGGCGTCGCCTTGTAGTTGCCCCAGCGGTAAGCGCCGCTCTCGATGAACAGCTGCGGGATCTTGCGCTCGTTGAGATATTTCGCGACCGCGAGCTGGGTGGGCGTGCCGATCGAGCCGAAGGTAAAGGCGACGTGCTCCACCTCGACCAGCCGGCGGGTCTCGTTGCCGGTTCGCCACGGCAGGTAGCCGTCGTCGGCGCTGATCAGGTTGATCCTGCGGCCGTTGACGCCGCCCTGATCGTTGATCATCTGCAGGTAGGCCTTCTCGGCCAGACCGACCGCCGAGAGCCAGGCGCCCGGACCAGTGTGAGGCATGGTCTGGCCGATCTTGACCTCGCTGTCGGTCACGCCCGGCGCGTTCTGCGCGGCCGCTGCCGTCGCCAGGGCGCCGCTTGCGAGCAAGCAGCCGAGCAGAATCCGCAACATCCCGCGCCTTCGTATGGCTGGAAAGCCCCCGTCAGGTCGATACGACATTAGCATTGGCAATATGCCGTCTTCCATGCGGCGCGTGCCCCCTTCACGCCAGAACAGGTACGGGGCGGCGGCCCCCTCAGTCGCCCGCCTCGGACGCATCGAGCGTGAACAACTCCTGCGGCTGCGCCACTCCGCGCAAGGCGTAGCGCCCGACCGACACGAGCCGGCGGCGGATGCCCTCGACTTCGGCGAAGGCCTGCGAAACCAGCACCGGCTGCTCGACCGACCGGCACATGGCCGCGATCCGGCTGGTCTCGTTCACCGCCGGCCCGACCACGGTGAAATCGAGCCGCTCGGTGCTGCCGACATTGCCGTAGAACACCTCGCCGACATGCAGGCCGAGATACATGTCGGTGACCGGCAGGCCTTCGCCGCCCCGCCGCAGGTTGAGCGCCGCCACTGCGCTGCGCGCCGCGCTGGCGGCGGCGAGCGCGGCCGCGCAGGCGCGGGCCCGGTCGGCGGCGGCGAAAATGGCGAGGATGCCGTCGCCGATCAGCTTGAGCACGTCGCCGCCCTGCGCGTAGATCAGCGGGACGACGACCTCGGCGTAGTCGTTGAGTAGCGGAATGATCGCTTCCGGCGCGGAATCGGTGATGCGCGTGAACCCGCGCAAGTCGCTGAACCAGATCACGGCGTCGATGCGGTCGGCGACGCCGCGCATGATGCGCCCGCCCAGCACGCGCCGGCCGGCGTCGCGGCCGAGATAGGTTTCCATCAAGGTGCCGGTCATGCGCGCGAGCGCGACCGCCTTGAACGCGAGCGCCAGCATCGGGACCACGCGCGTGAGCGCCGCGATGTGAGCATCGGCGAAGCCGCCGGCGCGGTCGGTCATCCAGGCGGAATAGAGGCAGTCCATTTCGCCGATGACGCCTTCGGGCGCGAAGCGGTTGATGACCGCGACATAGTCGGTCATCCCCGCCGCGCGGAAATCCCGCAGGATGGGAAACTCGGATTCGCTTTGCGCGGTCAGGGGGAGCCGCAGCAGGCTCTCTCCGGTCTGCAACATGCGGAAGAACGGGCTCCTGCGCCAGCGCGCGGCCGCCTCGGTCGGCTCGCTGCCGGGAACGCCGAGGTCCGCCGCGCCCGGCGGCAAGCCTGTGCGGCCGTATTCCTCCACCGCTGGCTGCGAGGGATCGTGCCCCCAGCGCACCACGCGGCCCTCGTAGATCGGGTGCAGCGTATCGATGAACACCAGCGCGCGGCTGATCGGCACGCCGGCCGCGACGGCACGCTCGCAAAACCCGCTCGCCAGCGCCGCTTCCGGTTCGCCACGCAGCCCCGCCTTGGCGAGCCACGCGTTCAAGGCGTCGATGGCGTCTTCAGCGATCACGGCCGTCCCGGACGCGGGCGGCAGCGCGACCGATCCGGACGGCAGGCCGGCGGCTTTGGAAAGCGCTTCGGGGGATCGGCAACGATGCGCCCTACCCTTTCATTCCCGCGGCATGCGCGACGTCCGTCCAACGGGCGATTTCGCTGCGAATGAACGCGGCGAACTCGTCGGGTCCGGCGTCGAGCGGATCGTAACCCTGCTTGCCCAAGGCCTCCAATGCGGCAGGCGCATGCATCGCCTGATGCGCGGCGGCGGCGAGCTTGTCGATGACCGGCCGGGGCGTGCCCGCGGGCGCCAGCAGCCCGAACCAGAGACTGGTATCGAGGTCGGGCAGCCCGGCCTCCGCCATGGTGGGCACACCCGGCAGCACACTCGCTCGCTTTTTTGCCGCGGTGGCGAGCGCGGTAAGCTTGCCGGCCGCGATCTGGCCGACGACGGTGGAGGCAGGCGAGAACGTGATCGTCGCGCGGCCGGCGACGACGTCCATCACCGCCTGCGGGCTGCCCTGATACGGCACTTGCGTCAGCTTGATGCCGGCGCGCTGCGCGAACAGCTCGCTTGCAAGGTGGGGCAGGCTGCCCATGACGGTGGAATGGAGCACCTGGCCCGGCTTGGCCTTGGCGACGGCAATGAGCTCGCCGATGCTTTTGATGTTGCTGGCGGGATCGGCGACCAGCACCACGGCCCCGGATTCGAGCAGCGCCACTGGCGCAAGATCCCTGGCCAGATCGAGCGACGCATTCGGGTTGATGATTTGATTGGTGATGATCGACAACGTCGCCAGGAATACCGTGTAGCCGTCCTTGGGGGCCTGCGCCACGTAGGCGGCGGCGAGGCTCGAGCCGGCACCCGGCTTGTTCTCGACCACGATCTGCTGGTGGAGAATCGGCCCGGCGCCCTGGCTCAGCACGCGCGCGGCAATGTCCGCCGACGCCCCCGGAGTGAAGCCGACGATCACGTGGATCGGCCGCGAGGGATAGGCGTCCTGCGCGCTCACGAGCCGTGGCAGCGACGGCAGCGCGGCGGCACCCGCCGCGAGATGCAGGAATTTGCGACGCGGCAGCAGCATGGCCGGCCCTCCAGGCTTGAGAGCACCTTCAGCGAGAAACGAGGCTTCGCAGGAGCGCGATCGATTGTTTCGGATCGTCGGCCCGCCGCAGGCAAAAGCGTCGCCCTTGAATCGCGCGACCGTCGGCCCGTCGGGTTGGCGGCTGTGCGAAAGGCTACCGCAACCATCCCGCCGCCGGTAGAGGGGCGAGGCCGCCGTCCGCCGTAGGTCGCGATCCGCGTTGTCCGTGCTCGCCCCATCCGGGGCGACTTGCCTGCCGACGCGACTTGCCGGGAACGCTCATGGTCTGGACCGCTGAGGTGGTTCCGGCCTCTGTGAGCTAACTCACGTCGAATACTCGCCTTTCGTAGTACGAGGTGGGTGCGATCATCCGCCGGACGGAGGTGATCATGGTCACCCTCAAGCATGCAGTTGCAATCGCAATCGCCGTCGCAATGGCGATCGCGGGCGCAAGCGCGTTCGGCATCAGCGCCGTC
>DATBKV010000083.1:0-3567 GCA_036555745.1 Xanthobacteraceae bacterium
CATGCGCGAAGCGGCGAATTCTCCGAGGATTGGGTTCCCGGCCAGTGGCTGTCCGATACCCATGTGGTCTCGCCGCTTGCCCGCGGGCTCTACCACGCCGACGGGCAGATGCTGGACGAGGTCTACAACTACGGCTCGTTCGAGCAGAGCAGGATGTTCGCGGCCGGCGTCACCTGCAGCGATTGCCACGAGCCGCACGGCGCCAAGCTGCGTACGGCCGGCGACGGCGTCTGCCTGCAGTGTCACGCCGCCGACAAGTACGCGGCGGCTACGCACCATCGGCACGCAGCCGTAACTCCGCCGCTCGCCTGCGCGTCCTGCCACATGCCTGTGCACACCTACATGGTGGTCGATCGCCGGCATGATCACAGCCTCCGCATCCCGCGTCCCGATCTCTCGGTGAAGCTCGGCACTCCCAATGCCTGCAACGACTGCCACGCCGACAAGTCGCCGCAATGGGCGACGGCGGCGATCGAGGGCTGGTATGGACCGGTCAGGAAGGGATTCCAGAGCTACGCCGAGGCGTTCCACTCGGCCTGGAGCGAAAGCGCCGACGCCGCGCCGCTGCTTGCCGCGGTGGCAGCCGACGGCCATGCGCCGGCTTTTGCGCGCGCGAGCGCGTTGACCGAGCTTGCGCCGTACCTCTCGCCTGCAAATGTCGGTCTGGCGCGGGAGGGGCTTAAGGACTCCGATCCGATGGTGCGCATCGGCGCTCTCGCCATGCTCGAACGCGTGCCGGCCAATCAGCTCTGGCCGCTGGTCTCGCCGCTCCTCTCCGACTCCAATCGCGGCGTGCGCATCCGCACCGCTGCGCTGCTGGCCGCGGTTCCGACCGCTAGCCAGCCAGCTGCCGACCGCGAGCGCTTCGAGCGCGCGGCCGCCGAATTCGTGGCCGCCCAGCGTCTCAACGCCGATCGGCCGGAGGCACGTACCTCGCTCGGAAATTTCTACGCCCGGCGCGGCCTCGCCTCGCAGGCGGAGGCAGAATATCGGGCAGCACTGCGGCTCGGCCCGCAATTTGCGCCGGCGGCGATCAACCTCGCCGATCTCTACCGCCAGCTCGGCCGCGACGCCGAGGGCGAGAGCACGCTGCGCGTGGCGATCGAAGCGTCGCCCAGAGACGCTGGTCTGCATCATGCACACGGCCTCGCGCTCATCCGCCTCAAGCGCGCCGACGAAGCCATCGCTGAATTGCGTCGGGCGGCTAAGCTTGAGCCGGATCGCGCGCGCTATGCCTATGTCTACGCGGTCGCGCTCCATTCCGCGGGCCATGGCGAAGAGGCGATCGCCGTGCTGAAGGAGGACTTGGCAAAGCATCCGGAGGATCGCGATATCCTGCTGGCGCTCATAACGTTCAACCGCGATGCCGGAGATCTTGACACCGCACTCGAATACGCCCAGCAGCTTGCCGGCATTGCACCAAATGACCGAGACGTCGCAGACCTCGTCCAGACTCTGCGTAACCGGATCACAGGGCGATGACGCGGGAAGCGGTCGTGTTTGATCTCTTGCAGCCAACGTTGCCGCTCGGCGGTTGCGGCGCTTGGTGGGTATTGCAGGAGGTACGAAGCCAAAGGCAAGGCCATGTCAGAGTGATTAAGGCGCGCCGGGGCAACGAGCGAAGACGCGCAGCCCTCAGCGGACGAAGTGATAGAGGCCGTTGAGCCCGATCACGCCGACAAGGATCAGATAGATCGCGATGACGTAGTTCAAGATCCGCGGCATGAGCAGGACCAGTATCCCGCCGGCGACAGCGGCGAACGGCGTGATGTGATGGGCAATCGTGGTCAATCTCATGGCGGGTTTCTCCTCGGTTGGATGGCTTGTTCGTCAGCCAGTCGTACGCAGCCAGCCCCAGAGGTCGCGCCACGACATCTCGCGCCATGTCCGGGTGGTGACCGGGTGCGCCGCGACCTGCGCGGCCTCGAGGAGTGCGCGCAGCGCCTCCAGCTCGGCGATCAACTTGTCCTGGGCGGTGACCATGCGGTCGGCACGCTCGCGCTCCCGCTCGAAGTCTGCGCGGTGACCGGCCGAGCGCTCCAGTTCGTCAGGCGTCCAGGCCGTGCAGGCCATGGCACAATCAAGGGCGCTCAAAGTACCCCCGGTCCAACTCACTCCCGGGCTCAAAACACCATGGCGACGATCGACCTCCGTGCTGGCGACCTTCCAGCTTAGCACCCATTTCATCCTCCAGGGCCGGCCTAAAGGCCGGTGCGTAACTCATTCAATGACCTCGTCCGCGCGGGCGAGCAGTGTCGGCGGAATTTCCAAGCCAAGCACTTTCGCGGTCTTAAGATTGATCACCAGCTCGTATTTGGTCGGCGCCTGCACGGGGAGGTCGGCTGGCTTCTTGCCCTTGAGGATTCGGTCGACATAGCCAGCCGCTTGCCGAAAGACTTCGGCTACGTCGGTGCCATAGGACATCAGACCGCCAGTCGCGGCAAAGTAACGAAACGGATAGACGGCAGGTATGCGGTGACGCACCGCCAGCGCGATGAGCGCATCGCGATGGTTTGTCAGGCCAAGGTCCGACAGCACTATCAGACCCCCATTCGCTTCGCGCGCGAGTGCATCGAACACGCGATCGAGGTCGTCGGCAGAGCGCACAGCGGACGCGATCGCCGTCACCGAGAACAAGGGCGCCGCGGCCTCGACCGGCCGCAGGAATAGGTGGGCGAATGGCGCGCTGTGTGGGTTGAAGAGGAGCGCGATCCGCGTGACGCGCGGCGCGGCTTGCTTGAGCGCCTCCAGCCATTTGGTTCCGATAGAGAACTCGAAGCTGGTGAAGCCGGTGAGATTGCCGCCCGGATGCGCCAGGTTCGCCACGAAGCCTTGACCGACCGGGTCGGTCACCTGCGTGAACACAATTGGCACGACCTGGCTCTGCTCCCGCAGCGCGGCCGTCACCGGCGTGCTGTTGGCCAAGATCAGGTCGGGCGCCATGGCAAGCAGCTCTGCCGCTTGGTTCCGCAATACATGTTCTCCGCCGCCGGCCCAGCGGTACTCGATCCAGAGGTTGCGCCCCTTGAGCCATCCCAGCTCCCGCAAGCCGTGTTCGAACGCGGCCACGCGCGATTGTGCCTCTGGGTCGCTGGCGACAAGACCCATCAGCACACCGATCCGTCGCACCCGCTCGCCCTGCTGCGCCCGTGCTGCGAGGGGCCAAGCCGCCGCGCCGCCGACCAGCGTGATGAAATTGCGGCGTTTGATTTTCCTGCTCACTCGATCACCTCGTCGGCGCGGGCGAGCAGCGTCGGCGGCACCTCGAGGCCGAGCGCGCGGGCGGTCCGAAGGTTGATGACAAAATCGAACTTCGTCGACTGCACGACCGGCAGATGCGCTTTGGCGCGTCACGCCAAGCCGGACATCTTCAACCCGACCAGGGCTCGCAGTTTCACCGGGGTGACTCTCACCGGCATGCTCGCGAACGGCATTGCGATCAGCATGGACGGCAAGGGCGCCTGGCGCGACAACGTGTTCGTCGAGCGGCTGTGGCGCAGCGTCAAATACGAGGAGGTTTATCTGCGCGCCTACGACAGCCTGTCCGACGCCCGCGCCTCGATCGGC
>DATBKV010000084.1:0-1977 GCA_036555745.1 Xanthobacteraceae bacterium
TCGGACGGGGCTTTATCAGAGCCGAGATTGGACAGCCGCACTCATCGCACGATGTTACAGCTTGCTTCAAGCGCATTCGCCGGGCCGGGCCGTCCGCCGCGCTCGGAGTCGGCCCCGCGACGATATCCGCCGCACGATCGCGTTGATCCTCGCAACTGGACTTGACCGGATCGCCCTTCCCAAACGCGATGCGCAGGGATGAGGCGCGCCCTTCCCTCCGGCCTGCGAGCAGTCCCCGATGCGCCGGCGCGCCAGCTACGGCTTGCTCGCCAGCACGACGTTGTAGCCGTTGCCGAACACGAAGCTCTTCGAGGTACGCCAGATGATGCGCTCCAGCTCGACCATGGTTCGCATGCGCAGCCGGAATTTCCACAGCAGCAGGTGCTGGATGAAGTTCCAGGTGAGCCCCCAGGCCCAGAACGGCAGCTGCCGGTAGTGGATCGGCTCGAAGCCGAGCCGGCGCAATTTGAAGACGAGAAGGTTGGCGCCGAGAAAATTGTAGCGCCAGTTCTCGAAGAATGCAGTCACGCTGCGGTAGTCCTGCTCGCAACGGCAGCTGTCCAGCGAGCCGGGCGAGCGGATCAGGAGACGCCCGCCGGGCTTGAGCCAGCGCCAGCAGCGCGCCAGCCAGGCATCGAGGTCTTTGGTGTAGCCGATCGATTCGAACGCGTAGATGGCGTCGAAGCTTGCGCCGGCGAGATCGAGCCGGTCGAAGTCCGTCAACAACACGCTCACACGGCCATTGAACCTGGCGAATTTGCGTCTGCAGATCTCAGCCTGCACCGCGGAATTGGTCACGCATACGATTTCGACGTTGCAACGACTGGCGAAATAATAGGCGGCCGCGCCCGACCCACACCCGAGGTCCAGGAACCGCTTTCCGTCCGCCGGCTGCAACAGGCGATAATCCGCATCGTAGGGATGGGTGAAGGTCGCGCGCGGAAACACGCACGAGCTGTAATTGGCGTGCTCGCCGCGATAGGCGCCGAACACGTCGTCGTAGGTGCGATTTTCATCGTCGTGTTTGAGGAAATCGACCGCCTTCGGCGCCCACTCGACCAGCTGCCGCCGTTCGAACGGATTGAGCTTGTGCCCGATCTGACGCGCGTTCTTCGGATGGGTGACCAGAAAGTACAGGATGTAATGCAGCAGGTTGTAGGCCGCGAACAACCCGAGGAGGATCGCCATCACGAGCGCGAGCGTCCAGGCAATATCCACGCGCAAGTCCCTTCCGATTACTACAAGCGGGCGGTCGGCGCCGGCTCCCCGTCGAGCTTCGCGCACATGCCGGGAAAAGACCAGCCTGCCCCGTCGCGCCTTTGGTCGCCGAGCGAACGGAGTACGCCGGTAAAGCGACACTGACGGTCGTAGCGCGAGTTTCGATCGCGAGAACACAAATATCGCGGTTCGGCGGATCACGTTGGCACGCTCGAGAAATCCCCATACGTCGAGCACCGGCGTGCCGGCCAAGTCGAGCTCGCGATAGGCGGCGTGCGGCGCGCACAGGCTGAGCAGATCGCTGCGCGCGGCCACCTCCTCGGGCGCGACCAACTCGGGGGGCTGGTCATGAATGGCGCCGGCCGCTTGGGCGGCGGCCGTTATAACTCCATTTTGTAGTTGACTTCGTTACGCAATTGATATAGCAGAGGCGCATGTTCGAGAACTGCGCCAGGCCCATCCGATGCGCTCGCAAAGGCTCGCCCGGCCGCATCCGACCCACGCCGTCAAGGCTGCAACCCCTGATAGCTCTGACCGAACCGCTTCTGTTTTCCGCTTGTTATTTACAGGGAAAATCGCACGCGCAGGTTGCGCCCACGGCGTCACAGCTCGCGCGGGACCGGCAGCGGCGTGACCAGCTTGCCGCGATAGCCCTTGGCCCGCAGCTTGGGCGCGAGCTCGTCGGCGATATGCCAGGAGAAGATGACGGCGCACTCGGGCTGGTCGGCGAACAACCGGCTCTCCTCTACCACCGGGATC
>DATBKV010000085.1:0-3279 GCA_036555745.1 Xanthobacteraceae bacterium
GAAATGGATTACAAGACCGACAAGCTCTCCGCGCAATTCGTGTTCAACAATCCGAACCAGACTTCCGCCTGCGGCTGCGGCGAATCGGTCCAGCTCAAGCCCGCGGCCGACGCGCATTAGATCCTGCAGCGCGGCGAGTCCACGCCCGTGGCTCCGGCGACATTCGCGAATTGTTGCCGCCTTCGCGCCAGTTGAGGTGCGCGCGGGCCTGCGCGGGGATCAGTCGTATCGGCGCGTGCCGGACCGGCTCTATGACGATCCCGACGCGCTTGCCGGCTGGGCGCGCGCTGCGCTTGCGGCGGCCGGCCGAAGCGGCATGGGGAGATCAGCCAAGGCCGGCAGCAGACGAAAGTCGCGCCTCAGGCCTTGACGCGCACCGGTCGCAGCAGGAAAGCGGGCAAATGCCCGCTGGCCCCATCCTCGGCCCCGGCGGCGGCTTGGGGCGCCGGGTTGGACGCACGACGCGGCCGCGCCTCATCGAGACGGGCAACGGAGGCCGGAGCGCTGTCGCGCCGGGGCGGCCTTCCGCGTCCGTGTCGGCCGCCGCCGCCTTCGCGGTGCTCGCCGCCGCGCTGCTCGCTGTTGCGGCGCTCGCCATCGCGCTGCCGGCCGTTGCGGTATTCACCCGGTTCCGCGCGCGCCTCGTCGGCGGCTGCGCGCGGCTCACCGCCCATCCAGGGAATGGTCTGGCCGATGAGCTTCTCGATCGCGGCGACGCTCTTCTGGTCGGAGGGCGCTACCACGGTAATGGCGGTGCCGCTCCTTCCTGCGCGGCCGGTGCGGCCGATGCGGTGGACGTAATCGTCGGGATGGTGCGGAACGTCGAAGTTGAAGATGTGGCTCACCGCGGGAATATCGAGGCCGCGCGCCGCGACGTCGGAGGCGACGAGCAGGGTCACTTCGTTCTTGCGGAACTGATCGAGCGCGGCCGTGCGTGCCGACTGGTCCATGTCGCCGTGCAGCGCAATCGCGGAAAAGCCGTGGCGCACCAGCGAACGATGCAGCGCGGCGACCTCGCGTTTGCGATTGCAGAAGATGATCGCATTGGTCAAGCCTTCGGCCGATCGGATGAGGCGGCGCAGCGTATCGCGCTTGTCGAAAGGCTCGCGGCCGGTTTTCACCAGCAGTTGGGTGGTGGTGGCGACTGTGGTCGCCGGACGCGAGACCTCCACCTTCACTGGATTGTGCAGGAACTGCTCGGTGATGCGCCGGATCTCCGGCGGCATGGTGGCAGTGAAGAACAGCGTCTGACGCGTGAACGGCACAAGCTTGCAAATACGCTCGATGTCAGGGATGAAGCCCATGTCGAGCATGCGGTCGGCTTCGTCGATCACGAGCAACTCCACGCCGGTCAGGAGGAGCCGTCCGCGCTCGAAATGGTCGAGCAGGCGGCCGGGCGTGGCAATGAGAACGTCGACGCCGCGGGTTAGTTTGGTGTCTTGATCGTCAAACGAGACCCCGCCGATGATCAGCGCGACGTTGAGCTTTTGGCCAGCGCCGTATCTTTCGAAGCTTTCCTGAACCTGGGCGGCAAGCTCGCGGGTCGGTTCGAGGATGAGAGTGCGCGGCATTCTGGCGCGCGCGCGGCCATGCTCGAGCATGGTGAGCATCGGCAAGGTAAAGGCGGCGGTCTTGCCGGTGCCGGTCTGGGCGATGCCGAGCACGTCGCGGCGCGCGAGCACGTGCGGTATTGCTTGTTCCTGGATTGGCGTGGGAGTGGTGTAGCCGGCCGCTTGCACTGCGGCGAGAACCTTGTCGGACAAGCCGAGCTTGGAAAAGGACATGTAGCCTCGAGTCGGGACCGTCCGGAGCCTAGCCGCGCCGGATGACGGAACAACGACTAAAGTTGCGCGGGGACGGACGGTCGAATGTTACGGATCGAACCGTTTGCGGGAACATAGTCATTCGCCCTCCAAAGTCAATCCTGCTGCAGTGCAATAAGTCGAGTGAAAGACTTATTTTTTTGAGCCCGAACGGAGCCTGAAGGTCCAGTGCGCGATCCGCTTCCCGTCGTTCTCGTGCCCGGGCTGAACTGTTCAGCGCGACTTTACGCTGAGCAGATCCCTGCCCTGTGGCGTTTTGGTCCCGTCACAGTTGCCAATCATACCCGCGACTCCAGCATCGACGCGATTGCAGCGCGCATCCTTGCCGACGCGCCGCCGCGCTTTGTGCTCGCGGGCCTGTCGATGGGCGGCTACATCGCCCTCGCCATGGTCAATCGGGCACCCAACCGGGTCGCCAAGCTCGCGCTGCTCGACACCTCGGCGCGGCCCGAGACGCCGGAGCAGAGCGCGCGGCGCGAGCCCCAAATCGCGCTCACGCGGGCGGGACGATTTGCCGATGTTCCGGCGCTGCAGTTTCCGGTCTTCGTCCATCGCGACCGGCAGGACGATGAGGAGCTACGCGCGCGCGTACGCCTGATGGCGGAGGAGACCGGAGCGGAGGCGTTCCTGCGTCAGCAGCGGGCGCTCATGACCCGCGCTGATGCGCGGCCACTGTTGGCTTCCATCCGCTGTCCTACCATGGTGCTGGTCGGCGACGGCGACGAGCTTACGCCGCCGGTGCTTTCGCAGGAGCTCGCGGCCGGCATTGTCGGCGCGCGCCTGGTCGTCGTTCGTGATTGCGGCCACCTCTCGACCATGGAGAGGCCGGCGCAAGTGACCGGAGCGCTGATCGAATGGATGACGGCTTGACAAGCCGGGGAGTGCCGTCATCGGCCACGCAGTGCTATGGACTCCCATGGCCTCGGTCCTCGATCTCATCGGCGACACGCCTCTCCTCGAGGTGACGCGCATCGAGCGCGGCCCTTGCCGGCTGTTTCTCAAGCTCGAAAGCGCCAATCCCTCGGGCTCGCTCAAGGACCGCCCGGCGCGCACCATGATCGAGGCGGCGGAGGCCGACGGGCGGCTTAAGCCCGGCGGCACCATTATCGAGGCCACCGCCGGCAATACCGGGCTCGGCCTCGCTCTGGTCGGCGGGCGCAAGGGCTATCGCACCTTGCTCGTCGTTCCCGACAAGATGGCGCGGGAAAAGGTGCTGCACGCCAAGGCGATGGGCGCGGAGGTCGTGATCACCCGCTCGGACGTGGGCAAGGGACATCCCGACTACTACCAGGACCTTGCCGAAACGATCACGCAGCGCACCCCCGGCGCCTTCTACGTCAACCAGTTCGCCAATCCGGCCAATCCGCGCGCGCACGAGACGACGACCGGCCCGGAAATCCTGCGCCAGATGGACGGCGACGTCGACGCCGTCGTTGTCGGGGTCGGCTCCGGCGGC
>DATBKV010000086.1:0-2698 GCA_036555745.1 Xanthobacteraceae bacterium
GATCCGGACCGGCAGCAAAGCCGCAGTCAGGCCGGAGAAACCCATTGCGGGTGTCTACACCGCCACCGTGACCGTGGTCGACCGGGTGCTGGATGCCGCCAGCGGCACATTCGGAGTGCGACTGGCGCTGCCCAACCCCGACTTGCGTCTGCCTGCAGGAATTTCATGCAAGATCTCCTTTGACATGCATCCGCCCGAAACGATGCCGGAGCTGACGGACGGCGGCTCGGGAGCGAATTAGAGCATGTTCGGGTAGAATCAGCATCGTCATGGCCAGGCTCGTCCCGGCCATCCCGATACATGAGGCACCATGGTGAACCGTCAATCGGGATGCGCCGGACATCAGCGCGTTCACACGCGTCTTTACAATGTTGCCAGTTTTGAGTGGTCGGCGGTGGTCGAGCGTGGTCGCCCGCGCGGCGAGGTGTGGCCGGGGCTGAGAGGTCGTGGGGATCAGGCGAGTCACTTTGACGCAGGCGGCGCGGCATCTGCGAGCAGATTGATGTGGCATCGGCGGTCTGATTGGCGAATCACCGTCGATGGAGGGGCCGATGGTCCGGCGCACGGATCGCCCTCTGCAGATAGTGCGCGTATCGTTCGAGACGACCAGGCTCAGCGCTCAGCATCTTATCGAGGCCTACACCGCTCTGGTGCCGCCGGTACGGCGGCAGCCGCTGCGAGCGGCAAGCACGAAGACCGGACCGCCGCGCCCCGCCGCGATGACGAGGAAGCGGCAAGGGGGTGAGGCATGAGCAAGGGCGGGACGGTTGGCTTCTATGCGCGGGTGTCGAGCGACACGCAGGCGCGTGATCATACGATTGAGAGTCAAATCGCCGCGCTGAAGCAGCGCATTGCCGCTGATGGGGTTCAGCTGGAACCGGACCACGGCTACGTGGATGATGGCTGCAGCGGGTTGAACCTTCAGCGCCCGGCGTTGGAGCGGCTACGCGATGCGGTCGCGAGCGGGCAGATTGAGCGCATCTATGTGCACGCGCCCGACCGCCTGGCGCGCAAGCACGCCCACCAGGTGGTGCTGATCGAAGAGTTTCGTCGCGCCGGAGCCGAGGTCGTATTCCTGAACCGGACGATCGGCGACACGGCGGAGGATCAGCTGTTGCTGCAGGTTCAGGGGATCATCGCCGAATACGAACGTACCAAGATCCTGGAGCGGGTTCGGCGCGGTCGTCTGCATGCCGCTCGCTCCGGCTCGGTCAGCGCCCTGACGGGCGCGCCTTTCGGATACCGCTATATCTGCCGCGATCAGGGCAGTGGGGTGGCGCGGTTCGAGGTCGACGAGGACGCGGCCGAGATCGTGCGCCGCATCTTTGCTTGGGTTGGACTTGATCGATTGAGCCTGAGCGAGGTTGGCCGACGGCTGCAACGGATGGGTTGCAGAAGCCCGCGCGGGTTGACCCGTTGGGCAACCGCGACGATCGGGGGCATGCTGAGCAATCCCGCTTACATCGGCCGCGCCGTGCTCGGGCGATCGCGGGTAGTCCCCGCCGATGCCAAGCTGCCGTTGCAACGACGGCCTCCGCGCGGACGCGTTCCGAAGGCGATGCGGCGCATTCGCGGGGCGCGCGAGGAATGGATCGAGATCGCGGTGCCGGCCTTGATCGATCCCGCCATGTTCGAGGCGGCGCAGGTGCAGCTCGAGGAGAACCGCAAGCGCAGGCGCGAAAGCCGGCGTGGTCCGCGTTGGCTGCTGCAGGGACTGACGGTCTGCCGCTGCTGCGGTTACGCCTACTGCGCCAAGACCATGCCACTCTCGCCTAGGGATCGATTGAGGGGTCGGCGTTATGACTATCGTTGCACCGGCGCCGATGCCCGTCGGTTCGGCGGGGTGGCCAAGTGTGGCAACTCACCCGTACGCGGCGCTCAGCTCGAGCAGATGGTATGGGACCAAGTCAGGGATGTGCTGGAGGCTCCGAACCGAGTGGCGAACGAGTTCCGACGGCGCCTCGGACAAGCATCCGACGGGGCCAACTTGCCGGAGCAGGTCGTGCGGCTCGATCGGCAGATAGCCGCGCTTCGGCGCGGCCGCGATCGCCTCATCGACGGCTACGCCGCAGGCTTCATCGACAAGGCCGAGTTCGAGCCGCGCATTGCCGGGCTGAAGCGGCGCATGGCGCAACTACAGGACCAGCAGCAAGCGGCAGTTGAGGCCGCCAATACTGAACGCGAACTGTCGCTCGTGATCAGCCGCCTGGAGGATTTCTCCGCCAAGGTCAGCCAGGGTCTCGACCGGCTCGACTGGCATGGCATCCGCCAGATCATTCACACCGTGATTCGCAGGATCGAGATCGATCGCGATAGTGTCGAGGTCGTCTTCCGCGTCCCGCCGGCGGACGGATCATCCGGGGGCGGGCCCTCGGGCGGCGGCCTGCAACCCCCTTCCCGGGCCAATTGGCAAGATTGTAAAGACGACTACGCGCGTCTGCGACGCGCTTCTGCCCGCGCATGACGTGACTGCAAATGAGCGGAATCGGCTCTACCTGAGCATCGTCCTCCGGATGCAACTGGCGGTCGCCCCGGACGCCCCGTTCGGCACGGAATGGGCCGGGCTGTTGCGCAAGCTCAATCGTCTCGATCCGTCGTTTCGGACTTGACGACGGCTGAGGCCGCCCGGCCCTTCGGAGGGATGCAGCGTGCCTGCCGCAGCCCGAGCCGGCCCGGCCTGCTGCGGTCGCGCCGGCTC
>DATBKV010000087.1:0-10952 GCA_036555745.1 Xanthobacteraceae bacterium
AGGTGACGCTGGTCGCGCGCACGCAGGCCGAGATCGAAACCGCGGCGCAGGCCATCATTGCCCGCGGCGACAAGGCCGCGGCGCTACCGCTCGACGTCACCGATCTCGACGCCGTGCGCCGCGCGATCGCGGCGGCGGAGCCGTTCGACGTGCTCGTCAACAACGCCGGGACCAACCGCCCGGCCGCCCTGATGGACGTCAAGGTCGAGGACTTCGATGCCATCTTCGCGCTCAACGTGCGGGCGGCGTTCTTCATGGCGCAGGCGGTGGCGCGCCGGCTGATCGAGGCCAAGCGGTCGGGCTCGATCATCAACGTCTCCTCGCAGATGGGCCACGTGGGCGCCGCACGCCGCACCGTCTATTGCGCGTCCAAGCACGCAATGGAGGGATTCACCAAGGCGATGGCGATCGAGCTCGCGCCCCACAACATCCGCGTCAACAGCCTCGGGCCGACCTTCCTGGAAACGCCGATGACGCGGCCCTTCTTCGAGAACAAGGCCTTCCGCGACGAGGTGCTCGCCAAGATCAAGCTCGGCCGCCTCGGTCAGCTCGAGGAGCTGACCGGCGCCATCGTCTTCCTCGCCTCCGACGCCTCCTCGCTGATGACCGGCTCGGCGCTCGTCCTCGACGGCGGCTGGACCGCGGAATGATGCTCGCCGTGCTACGGTGGCGTCCGATCAACCGTCGCCATCAGTGGAGGTATCGATGCCGCTCCTGCTGCTCTGCCTGTCGATGCTCGTTGCCGGTCCCGCCCGTGCCGACGACCAGGAGCTCAGGCAAAAGATCGTCGGGACATGGAACCTCGTATCGGTCGTCTACGAGGATCAGGACACCAAGCAGCGCACTCCGGTCTACGGCGAGCATCCGAGAGGGCGCCAGATCGCCACCCCCGACGGGATATGGCTCGCGCTGGTCACCGCGGAGGGCCGCCCCGTGCCGAAGACCGAGGCGGAGCGCGCGCAGGCACTGCGCACCATGATCGCCTATACCGGACGCTACCGGGTCGCGGACGGCAAGGTCGTCACCAAGGTCGAAGCCGCCTGGAACGAGGCCTGGGTCGGCGGCGAGCAGACCCGTTTCATCCGTTTCGAGGGCGACCGGCTGTTCATCGAAAGCCCGCCCATGCCGCATCCCAACCAGAACAACAAGGTGGTGCGGGTGATCGTGATCTGGGAGCGGGAGCGGCAGTAGTCGGTTTTATTGCAGATTGAGCTTCAGACGCGGATCGGTGGCGATCCCGCGATAGAGGGCGAATTGGTCGCGGTTGAACGCGTCGAGCTCTTGCGGCGTCGAGCCGACCGCCTCCGTTCCGGCTTGCTGCAGCCGGGCTGCCACGCCAGGATCTTTCATCGCCGTGACGACGGCGTCCGCCAGCTTGGCCACGATCGCCTTCGGGGTCGCCGCCGGGGCGTAGATCGCCGTCCAGTACGGCACCTCGTAGTCGAGCCCCTGCTCGATCATGGTCGGTACGTTCGGCAATGCCGGGCTTCGTGCTCTGGTGGTCACCGCGAGCGCACGCACGATGCCGGACTCGATGTTCTTGGCCTGCGCAGGCACGCCGTCGATCAGCATGGCAATGCGTCCGGCCAAGAGGTCCGGCATTACCCCGGCATTGCCGCGGTAGGGAACGTGCACGATGTCCAACCCGGCCCTCGCCTTGAACAGCTCGCTGGCGAGATGAATCGCCGTGCCCGCGCCCGATGACCCGTAGCTGAACTTCCCCGGATTGGCCTTGGCCAACGCGATGAATTCCTTCAGGTCCCGCGCCGGAAGCGAAGGATTGATGATCAGCACCGGGGCGAAACGAGTGACGAGCGACACCGGGGCGAGGTCGCGTAGCCAGTCATAGGGCAAGTCCTTGCCCACGGCCGCGCTCACGACGCCGGTAACGGAATGATAAAGCAGCGTGTATCCGTCGGGTGCCGCGCGCGCGACCGCGTTCACCCCGAGCGTGCCTCCGGCGCCGCCCTGATTCTCCACCACCACCTGCCGGCCCAGCACGTCGGATAGCTTCTGCGCCGCCGTGCGCGCGGTAAAATCGATGCCGCCGCCCGCGGCCAGCGGGACGATCAGCTTGATCGGCTTTGCCGGATAGCCGTCCTGCGCCGCCGCGCCGGAAAGCGCGCGCGCCATCACGCCGCATGCGAGCAGGAGCAAGACGGGCACCCCCGACCGTTTCAGAATCATGACACGCCACCTGCCTTCCTTGCCCAGCGCGATCACGGCCTTGGATGCAAGCGGCCGGTCGCGCTTTCATTAGCTCATCGCAGCAGGGTGAATTCAACCCCGCGCGTGAGGCGCGCGGCGAGCGTGAAGCGGCATCAAGCCGCCTTGACCGGATAGACCGGCTTCTCGCCGCTCAGCACGCGGGCGACATCGGCGGCGCATTTGTTCTGCAGCTCCGCCAGCGCCTCGACCGAATAAAACGCGGTGTGAGGGGTAAGAATGACATTGTCGCGGCCGAGCAGCCGGGAGTCGCGAGGCAGCGGCTCGACGGCGACCACGTCGAGCGCGGCGCCGGCGAGGTGCCCTTCATCGAGCGCGGCGACCAGCGCCTCCTCGTCGAGCAGCGGGCCGCGCGCGGTGTTGATAACAAAGGCGCCCTTCTTCATCTTGCGCAGCACCTCGGTGTTGAACAGACCCCGCGTCGCAGGGCTGAGCGGCGCATGGATGGATACGAAATCGGACATTGCGAGCAGGTTTTCGAAGCTCGCTCCCTCGACACCGGCGGCAGCGAGCGCCTGCGGCGACACATAAGGATCGTGCGCGACGACGCGCAGGCCGAGCGCCTGGGCCTTGGGCGCCAGCGCACGCGGAATATTGCCGAAGCCGACGAGGCCAAGCACGCGTCCGGCAAGCCGATGGATCGGCACGACCGCCGGCATCTCCCAGCGCCCGGCCTGCACCAGCGCGTTGGACAGCGGAATCTTGCGCGCCAACGCGAGCAGCAGCGCCAGGGCGTGGTCGGACACCTCGTGCATGCAGTAGTCCGGCACGTAGGTGACGGTGATGCCGAGCTCCGCCGCGGCCTTCACATCGATATTGTCGACGCCGAGCCCGAAGCGGCCGATCGCCTTGCAGCGCGTGAGCTGCCGCAGGAGCTCGGCCGGCAACTTGGCGTAGGTGACGAGGACGGCGTCGGCGTCGCGCGCCACCGCCAGGACGTCCTCGGCGGACGGGCTGTTGGCCATGCGCAGCTCGGGATCGAGCCGCTTGAGTGCCGTCTTCGCCGGATCGAGCGACGGGAACGGGCTGTCGGTGACGGCGATCAGGGGACGGGACATGGCTCACTCCACGCTCGCGGAGATGCCTCGCAGAACCTCCGGGTTGACGCAGTTGGGCGGCACCTTCCCGACAAGGAACGCCAGGATATTGTCCACCACGATATTCGCCATGTCTTCGCGGACCTCGCGCGTGGCGCTGCCGAGATGCGGTGCCAGCACGACATTTGGCATTCTGCGCAGCTCCGGGGTGACCTTGGGCTCATGCTCGAACACATCGAGGCCGGCGCCGGCGATCCGATGCGTCCGCAAGGCCCGCACCAGTGCCGCCTCGTCGACGACCGCGCCGCGTGCAGTATTGATCAAGAAGGCGGTCCGCTTCATCAGCTTGAATTCGCGCGCCCCGATCTGGTGCCGCGTCTCGGGCCGCAACGGCTGGTGCAAGGAGACGAAATCGGATTCGGCCAGCAGCTTCTCCAGCGGAACGAAGATCAGGCCGGCTTCGCACTCCTCCCGCTCCGGCTTTCGCCGCGGCGTCCAGTACAGCACGCGCATGGAGAAGCCGTGTGCGCGCCGCGCCACCGCCCGGCCGATCAGCCCCCCGCCGCCGACGAGGCCGATCGTCTTGCCAAAGACGAAGGAGCCCAGCAGATAGGCCGACTGCCCGCCGGGGAACTTTCCGGCCCGCACCAGGCGATCGCCTTCGACGATCCGCCGAGCGACTGCGAGCATCAGCCCGAAGGTGAGATCGGCGGTCGCCTCGGTGGTGACCGGGGGAACCACGGTGACGGGAAGCCGCCGCGCCGTGGCCGCGCCGACATCGATGTTCGACGGCGAGATCGATTGCGCCGCGACCAGCCGCAGCTTCGGATTGGCGGCGATCACCTCGCGATCGATCCGGTCGTGCAACAGGCAGAACAGGATGTCGCACTTGCGCACGGCGGCGACGAGCGCCCGCTTCGGCATGATCCGGCTCGCATCCGGATTGACCTTGACGGTGGCGACCTCGCGCAGACGCTCGAGCGCACTCTTGGCGACCGGCTGGGTGACGAAGACGCGCGGGCGCATCAGGCCATCCACCGCACCACCCCGGCGACGCCGTCGACCGCGACCTGCGCGCCGTCCGGGATGCGGCTGGTGGCGTCGAGCACGCCCAGCACCATGGGAATGCCGCGCTCGCGCGCGAGCGAAGCGAGATGCGAGGTCGAGCCGCCGAGCTCGGCCACCACGCCGGCGACGTGCGGCAGCACGTGGCTCAGCGCCGGGCCGGCCACCCGCGTCACCAGCACGTCGCCCGGTGCGACCCGGGCAAGCTCGCATTCGCAGTTGACCACCACGGCGCGCCCGGCGCCCCAGCCGATGCCGGCGGGGTGTCCGTTCAAGCCGGGATGTCCCAGCCAAATCTCGTCGGGCACGGTGGCGGGCTCGACCGCGAGCGGCCGCGCCTGCAGCAGCCTGAAGCCGCACTCGTCCAGCGCCCATTCAATCTCGACCGGGCCGCCGATGACCGTTTCGGCCCTGCGCAGCATGCGCCCGAGCGTGACCGCCTGCGCGGCATCAAGGCATGGCGCGCGCACGAGCTCGCGGGGCACCGCCTGCGGTCCCGCGCCGGCGCCGTGCCCGCAGGTCTCGCGATGATCCTTGCGGCCGGCTTCGATCTTGCGCAGGAAGCCCTGGCGCGAGAGCACGATGCGATCCGGAACGACCTCGCCCTGGGCGATAGCGGAGCCGAGCCCCCAGGTCGCGCTGACGAGCATGCGGCCCTCCGCCGTCTGACTCAAGCCGCCGCCGGAGGCGCGCGCGTCGACGCGCGGCTGGATCAGCACCGCCATGGCGGTGCGCGCGGGCGAGAGCCCATGGTTCTCCATGTAGCGGCGCGCATTGGTGGTCCACAGCGCCGCCCAGCAAGCGCGCACGGCGACAAGGAACGCGGTTTCCTCGCCGATGCCGAGGAAGCTCTCGAACTGGCCGGCGAAGCTCGTTCCTTTGCGGTCCTCGATCAAGGCCGAGGAGCGCACCGCGCTGGGCTGCGAACTCTCCTCGCGTTGCCGCCGCCACGCTGCGATCAGCGGCTCGCGGACCTCCGGCACCACCGGCTGCTCGTAGAGGCCGAGCCTGATCTCGACGGAGAGGCGCCGCTGCTCGGGAGCATCCACCGAGTCGAAGCGCTGCAGCATGGGGGCGAGTCCGAGCGCGGCGATCTGCGCGTAGTAGGCGTGCGCGCTCAGGCAGAAGCCGCCCGGCGTCGGCAGGCCGGCATGGACGAGCGCAGCCAGATTGGCCGCCTTCGGCCCGACCCGCTCGGCGTCGCGCGCGCGAGTATCGGTTAGCTCAATGATGAACTCGTTCATCGGCGATCGATCCATCCGCACCACGTCTCGCGGTGCAGCCGTGCCCGGGACACACGACCTACTTCACATGATCGCCATAACCCGGAAGCGGATCGACCACGGTGATCTGCTTGACCGGGAAGTTGGAGATGATCTCGATCCCCTTCTCGTGCACGATCAGCATTTCCTCGATACGCACGCCGTAGCGGAAGCGCTTGCCGTGCTGGGTCTCGAGCGCGAAAGTCATGCCGGCCTTGATCTCGATCGGGTGGTCGAGCGACCAGATGCGCGAGATCACCGGCGGGTCGTATTGCGCAAGGCCGAGCCCGTGGCCCCACAGGTTGGCCGCCGCTTGGTCCTCCTCCTTGTAGCCCCAGGCCTCCTTCGCCGACGGCCATTTCTTCGCGATCTCGCGCGTGGTGGTCCCGGCCTTCACCGCGTTGATGGAATCGTAGAGCCACTCGAGCGCGGTGGCGTAGGTGTCCTTCTGCTCCTTGCTCGGCTCCTTGCCGACGCAGTAGGTGCGGTAGTAGCAGGACTTGTAGCCGTTCCAGGTAAGCGCGGCCAAATCCATGAACACGATGTCGCCGGGCTGGATGATGCGGTCGGAGAAATTGCGCCAGTTCGGCCAGGTATTGGGGCCGGAGGAGACGATGACGTCCTCCACGTCCTCCATGCCGGGAATGCTGTAGAGATATTTCATCAGGTGCGCGGTCACCTGGTTCTCGGTGATGCCGGGGCGCAGGAACTTCATGCATTCCCAGTGCGTGGCGTCCCCGATGGCGCCGACGATGCGCATGCACTCCTGCTCGTCGACGTTCTTGACCGCGCGCGCCTCCATCATCGCGCTCATGCCGTCGGCCCAGTTGATTTTCTTGTCCTTGAAGATGTTGATCATATTGATGTCGATGAAGTCGACGCCGAGCTTCTCGCCGGCGACACCGTGGCGCTTCATCTCGTAGAGGATCGCATCGGTGAACTTCTTCACCTGCTGCTGCGACGCCGGACCGGCGGCGCCCTTGATCCAGGCATAGGAGTAGCGCACGTTCTCCTTCGGCAGCCACGGCGAGTGCCGGTCGATCTGGAAACCGAGGTCGCCCTGCTCGAACAGCACCGGCGCGCCGTCGCCGCACAGCAGCGCGTAGCGCAGTCCCGGCTTGAGCCGGTTCCAGCCGGGGGTGAGCGTGCCGGTGAGATAGCGCACGTTCTCGTCGTACATGCAGAGCATGGCGCCGAGCTTGTGCTTCTTCATATGCTGGCGCGCGCGCTCGGTGCGGTAGGTCCGCATCCGGTCCCAGTTCACCCGCTGTTGCCAATCCAATCCGGCGATGCCGAAATTTGCCGTTCCCATGGAGCCTCCGAGGTGTTGCCCGCGCGGTTCGCGGCGGCGGTAGGGCGATGCTAGCGGCATGGTCCTGGCGGCAGAAATAATATATTCTGGCCTCAAGCATTAGGTTTTCTGATACGCGTGCCGCATGGCCAACATTGCGCTGCGCCAGATCCGTGCCGTCATCGCCGTCTGCGAGGAGGGCTCGTTCACGCGCGCGGCCGAGCGCGAGAACGCCACGCAATCCGGGGTGTCGCAGCACGTCGCCAGCGTCGAGCGCGCGCTCGGGGTGAAGCTGTTCGAGCGCTCGGCGCGCGGGGTCGCGCCCACGCCGGCGGGGCTGCGCTACTACAAGACCTGTGTCGAGGCGGTCGGCCGGCTCGAGAGCGCCAATGAGGAGGCGCGTGGCCGCGCCGGCCTGGTCACCGGCGACTTGCGCATCGGGCTGATGCCGACCTTCACCCGCGCGGTGCTGGCGCCGGCGCTGGAGGATTTCGTGCCGCGCCATCCCGACGTGCGGCTGCACGTATTCGAGGGCTATAGCGGCGTGCTGACCGACATGGTGCTGGCCGACGAGCTCGACTTCGCGCTGGTGCCGGCGTTCGAGGGACGAACCGGATTGAGATCGCGGCTGCTGGTGCGCGACCGCGAGATGTTGCTGTCGGGTCGCAAGCGCGGGCTAACACCGCTTGCGCGGGTGCGGCTCGCCGACGGACCGCCGTGGAAGATCGTGGTGCCGGGCCCGGACAATGTCCGCCGCCGCAACCTCGAGACCTATTTCCACACCCACGGCGTCGAGATCGCCGCGCTCCTGGAAATGGACGCCATGATCGGGACGCTGGAATTCATCGCGCGCTCCGACTGGGTGACGGTGCTGCCGAGCCTGATCTCGGTCAACGACATCGGCGCGGACGAGCTCGTGGTCAACCCGATCAGCGAGCCACCGCTCCACGCGGAATTCGTGGTGATCCAACCCGCGCGCCGTCCCCTGAGCGTGCCGGCGCGGCTGTTTCTCCAGCGCTTCGAAGCCGAGATCGCCCAAATCCAGGCGATCTGGGAGCGCGCATTGGCAGCGCCCGCTGCCGCAAGGAGCCGCCAGCGCCGGCGCTGACTCAGCCCGCATGCGGCTGACGTCGCGAGCGCCCTGATTTGCTAATCAGGCATCCTGGCCAGGATCGGCCTTGAGGCCAGCCGCGGCGATGCCGGCGATGGCGCAGGCCTCGTCCTTATCCGAGGTGTCGCCGGAAATTCCGACCGCGCCGGTGATATCGCCGGAGGCGTCCCTGATCAGCACGCCGCCCGGATTGGTGACCATGCGCCCGCCGCTCGCGGCCGCCAGCATGGTGAAGAACTGCGGCGTCTTGGCCGCACGCCCCGCAAGCGTGCGCGAGCCGAAGCCCATGCCGAGCGCACCCCAGGCCTTGCCGAAGGCGATGTCGAAGCGCAGCAGGCCCGACTTGTCCTCGCGCTTGAACGCGACGAGGTGCCCGCCGGCGTCGAGCACGGCGACGGTGAGCGGCGCGCAATTGGTATCGCGGCCCTTCTTGAGCGCAGCGTCGACGATGGTGGAGGCTTGCGCGAGCGTAACAACGGACATGGCGGCTCCATTGATGCTGTGATGATGGTGTCGTCCGCGCACAGGCGGTGACGACAGTTGATGCTTGATCCCGGGCTCACTGCTTGGCGCGGTTCGCCCAGTAGACCGAGACGTCGGATACTTCCGCCGCGCCCGACACCTTGCGCTTGGTCTCTTCGTAGCAGGCGAGCGTCTTTTCCACGAGCGGCAGCTCGACCCCGTGGCTCTTGCCCGCGGCCAGCATGGTGCGCAGGTCCTTGATCCCGCTGTCGACGTCGAAGGTCACGGGACCACCATCGCCGCCCTTGAGCACGGCCGCGATCACCGGCGCGCGCACCTTGAGCACGTTCGGGCCGCCCGACGTGTCGGAGAGCAGATCCAAGACCCGCGCGGGGTCGAGCCCGAGCGGGCGGCAGAGCGCGAGCGCCTCGCCCAGCGCCTGCCAATAGATCATCAACGGCATGTTGATGGTGAGCTTCATGACCGCACCCGCGCCCACCGGCCCGCAATGCTCGAGCCGGCGGCAGAGTTGCTCGAGGATCGGCTTCGCGCGCGCGGCGTCGGCCGGTTCGGCGCCCATCAGCCCGATCAGCTTGCCTTGGCGCGCGGGACCGGTCGAGCCGCCCACCGGGCACTCGACCAGGGCCGCGCCCCGCGCGCGCACCTTTTCGGCGAGCGCCACCTCGGTCTGCGGCCGCACGGTGCTCATCTCGATGAACAGCTTGCCGCGCACGTCGGGAGCAAGGAGTCCGGACGCGCCGTTGTAGACTACGTCGATGGCGGCGGCATCGGTGAGGATGGTGATCACGACGTCGCTCGCCTGCGCCAGCTGCGCCGGAGTGGCGGCGACCGCCGCGCCGGCCTGCGTGACCTCCTTCAACTTGTCGGGGGAGCGGTTCCACGCCGTCACCTCGTGGCCGACCTCGATGAGCCGTTGCGCGATGGCTGCGCCCATCTTGCCGATGCCGGCGATCCCGATCTGCATGCGCCTCCCCCTGCTGTGGCGTGTCGTTCGGCGGTGGGCGGCGACGATAAGGGATTAGGCGCGCGCGAGAAAGGCGGGTATTGGGGGGACGCCGATCGGAACATCAAGCTTGAACGGGACGCCAGCGCCCGGGTAGCGTCCGCCGCCGCAACGATTGCGGCCAGGGAGGTCAGGAATGGCGCAAGGCAAGGTCGGCATCGTGGGCCTCGGCATCATGGGCGGCGCGTTCGCCAAAAACCTCGTCGACGCCGGCTGGCGCGTCATCGGTTACGACGTCGATCCCGCGCGCCGACGGGCGCTGGCGCGCGCCGGGGTCGAGATCGCGGAGGATGCGCAGGCGCTCGCCGCCGAGGTCGCGACCATCATCACCAGCCTGCCCAAGCCCGCCGCGCTCGACGCTACCGTCGATGCGATCATCGCCGCCGGCGTCCGCCCGCGCGTCGTCGTCGAGGCCAGCACCTTCGCCATCGCCGACAAGCTCAGGGCCGAGCGCGCGCTGCGCCGGGCCGGCCACGTCATGCTCGACTGCCCGGTGAGCGGCACCGGCGCGCAGGCCAAGACGAAGGACCTCGTGATCTATGCGAGCGGCGACCGCCGCGCCATCCGCAGGCTGCGACCGCTGTTTACCGGCTTCGCCCGCGCCGTGCACGACCTCGGCGCATTCGGCAACGGCAGCCGCATGAAATTCGTCGCCAACCTCCTGGTGGCCATCAACAACGTGGCGAGCGCCGAGGCGATGGTGCTCGGGCTCAAGGCCGGCCTCGATGCCAAGACCGTGCTCGAGATGGTCAGATCGGGCGCCGGCAATTCGCGCGTGTTCGAGCTGCGTGCGCCCATGATGGTGAACGGCCGCTACGACGACCCGACCATGAAGATATCGGTGTGGCAGAAGGACATGGCGGTGATCCGCGAGTTCGCGCGCGAGCTTCGTTGCCCGACGCCGATGTTCGATGCCAGCGTGCCCGTCTACGCCAAGGCGCTGAAGTCCGGCCACGCCGAGCATGACACCGCCGCGGTGTGCGCGGTGCTGGAAACGATGGCCGGCGTCAAGCGTGCAAGGAAAGCGCGGGCAAAAAAAAGCGGCAGATGAGCATGCCGCTCCTCGAGCGCTCGCTATCGCTGCGTGCTCAGCCACGCCGCCCAACAAGTCGTCGGACGGCTATTGCGGCGAATCCTGGATCGTGCGCACGACGCTTGCGGTCGGCCGTCCATCGACGGCCTGGCCGGCCCGCGTCTTCACCAGGGCGGCCTCGTATTGGGGCAACGAGGTCACGGCATCTCTGGCCTTCAGGTGCACGACCTTGAAGCCCTTGGCCTTGAGCTGCAGCAGCAGCTCCGGGAGCGCGACGGCAGTCGAACGCTGGAAGTCGTGCATTAGAACGATGCCCCGCCCTCGCTTGTCGAGCTTGGTCATCACGGATGCGATCACCTTCTCGGGATTCTTGAGCTTGAAGTCGAAGGAATCGACATCGATCGAGAAGATGCCGACGTTTCTTTCGGCAAGATAGGCAGT
>DATBKV010000088.1:0-12602 GCA_036555745.1 Xanthobacteraceae bacterium
CTTGCCTTCCGCCACGCAGAACACCGTGCCGTCGGTCGAGCGGTAGGGCGCGCCCTTGAAGCCCTTCGGGAAGAGCGCGAGATGGGCGCCCATGGTCGGCAGCACCGGGCCGCCGGTGACCGGGTTGGCGTAGCGCACGCGCGCGCCGTGGCGCTTGTCGATGTCGCCGGCCTTCATCCGCCGCTCCACGATCGGGCGGGTGCGGGCGTAGGTGTAGTTGATCACCGGGCTGCGGTTCATCTGCGCCGGCGCGCCGTCCGGCAGCACGCCGGAGCCGTAGAAGGCGAGCGAGTCGCCGTCCTTGCGGCTGGTGGGCTGCGTCGCCTCCTTGAACTGCTCGGCGAACGAGGTCTCGAAGAAGTTGACCGCCGGGAAATCGAGCACGTCGAGCCACATCATCGGCTTGTCGGACGGGTTGCCGTGGTCGTGCGGCGCCCAGTTGGCGGTGATGACGAAGTCGCCGGGCGACATGAAGGCCTTCTCGCCCTCGACCGCGGTATAGGCGCCCTCGCCGTCGAGCACGAAGCGGATCGCGGAGGAGACGTGGCGGTGCGCCGGGGCGACCTCGCCCGGCAGGATCATCTGCACACCCGCGAACAGCGTGTTGGTGGCGCGCGATTCGCCCGGCATGCCCGGGTTCTCCAGGATCAGCACGCGCCGCTCGGCCTCCTCGGCGCTGATCAGCCCGCCCGATTCCATCACCAGGCGCTTGATGTCGTCATAATGCCAGACCACCGGCTGGCAGCGCGTCACCGGCTCCTTGGTGACGACGTTCTTCATCACCTTCCACAGCGGCGTCATGCCGTGCTTGGCGATGCGCCGGTAGTAGTCCTCGCGCATGGCCTCGATATTGTGCTTGGGGCCGGGGGCCGCGGTCTCGGCCGGTCGGGTTGCGGTCGCGCGCGCCATGGCGCTTCTCCTTGGGCTGGGGTCCCGTCGAGCCTGGGTCTCGGCGGTCCAGATTAGAATAATGCAAAACAGGCAATTAGTATATAATGAAACTATCTCCCGCCGGTAGGCCGGAATAGCGGGTATTCCGCAGCCTCAGCCCTCGCGAGCGCCGCTCAGGTATTCACATTGCCGCCGTCCACCGCGAGCGTCTGGCCGGTGACAAAATCGCTCTCGGCGGAGGCGAGAAAGACGAGCGCGCCGAGCAGATCCTGCGGATGCTCGTCGCGGTGCAGCGCGCGCGAGGCCACCGCGCGCTCGCGCGCGGTCGCCACGTGCCCCGGATTCTCGCTCAGCACGCTGTCGCTCAAGGTGAAGCCCGGCGCCAGCGTGTTGACGCGGATGCCGTGCTCGCCGAGCTCGCGCGCGAGCGCGCGCGTGAACGCCATGATGCCGCCCTTCGAGGTCACGTAGTGCAGCATCCAGGGGATGCCGCGAAAGGCGGTGCCGGAGCCGATATTGATGATCTTGCCGTAGCCGCGCGCGATCATGTGCGGGGCGACGTGCTTCATCATCAGGAACGGCCCGCGCAGATTGACCGCCATCACCCGGTCCCACAGCGCAGCGTCGATCTCGGTGCACTTGGTCTCCTGCAGCGGCGCGAACAGCGCGGCATTGTTCACCAGCACGTCGATCTTGCCGAAACGCTCCATGGTCGCCGCCACCAGCGCCTTGACCGAGCTCTCGTCGCTGACGTCGGCGAGCGCGCTCGCCACCGAGTTGGCGCCGTGCCGGCCCGCGATTTCCGCCGCCACCGCACTGCCGTCGGCGATATCGGCGATCATCACCTGCGCGCCTTCGGCGGCGAGCGCCAGCGCATAGTGCCGGCCGATGCCCTTGGCTCCGCCGGTGACGACGGCGGTGCGGCCCGCCAGTCTGGCCATGCGTTGTCTCCTTCCGTCTTGCTCCCGCCGCGTGTCCCGGGCGCAGCGCAGCACGAACTGATGCGCTGCAGAACCGGGACCGTTCCAGGCTCTGACGGCCCCGGATCGGCAGTGCACCGCTACGCAGCGCAATCAAGCTCGCGCAGATTGCGTAAACCTTACCTGCGCTGCTACGCGCCGCACCGCATCCGGGACACGCGCTAGTTCGGGTGCAGGCGGCGGACGAATTTCTCGAAGCCTGCGAGCTGCTGCTTGATCAGGTCGATGGCGGTCTGATCCTTGAGCTCCAGGGTCTTGGGGTCGAACTTCTGCGGCGCGAAGGTGACGATCACCTCGGGCCGGCCGAACAGGAAGGCGTCGATCGAGGTCAGCGACTGGCGCAGGTGGTACTGCATGCGCGAGCCGCCGAGGATGCCGCCGGCGCAGGACTGCAGCGCCACCGGCTTGTCCTTGAACGGTTGCTCCTTCATGCGCGACACCCAGTCGATGGCGTTCTTGAGCCCGCCCGGGATCGACCAGTTGTATTCCGGCGATACGATGATCACCGCGTCCGCGCTGCGGATCGCATCGGCCCAGGCGTTGGCCTCGGGCGGGAAGCCGGTGGTGTCCTGGATGTCGTGATTGTAGATCGGCATCTTCTCGAACGAGGGCGCGTCGCGCAGCTTCAGCCCGGGCGGCGCCCACGCCGGCAGGCTGCGCGCGAGCGCGGCGTTGTAGGAGCCCTTGCGCAGCGAGCCGCAGATCACGAGCGTGTCGAGTTGTCGATCGGCCACGAGTCACCCCCTTCGACAAGCGGCGCCCATGCGGGCGCCGGGACATGAAAGCCGATTGATAACGGATCGGCGCGACGGGGCAAGCTCTCCCTCACGTGCCGAAAACTTCATGTGATCGGTATCGCCAAGTCCCCACGGCCCGGCGCGGCCATCGTTAGTCCTTAACCCAGTGTGACGGAATTGCGGACGCGTTCGACTCACATCGATCACTCGCAAGGCTATGTGGATTCCGCTCCTCCGCCGGCCCCAGTTTTCATTCATCCGCGTTGCGTTGCGGGCGCGCTTGGACCAAGTTCCTGAATGAACCGGCTCGCGTGCACATGGGCCCTTCCGTAGACAACTCGCGCAGGCCGGATACCGGACTGCATGGCGTCCGCGAGTGACATTGATCGGCTCGACGTTAGAGTCAGAACGCCCGGACGATTATTTGCTGGATCCGCCTTGACCCTCGTCAAACCCGACGAAAAAGAGCCGCCGTTGTTCTTCAAGCGCAGCCGCGTTCTCGGCTGCCGTCAGGTCCGGATCACTGGCGGCCGGCAACAACCCCTCGACGCAGCCTGCAATTATCACTACGGGCGAGCTTAGTCCCTTACTCTTGTGGAGGCTCATGATTCGAACCTCGGTCACATCTGGCGGGATGTCCGGCTGCGACACCGCCTCGATGACGGCACGCAATAGCTCGTCTGGCGTCTCTACCGTGAGCGAGAGCTCCAACACGAGGCCGTGAAATGGATCATTCTCGTCGATTTGGTGTTTCAGCCAGGCTGGAATGAACTCTTGAAGCATCGCGCGGTCCCGGAGATCATCCAACTCGGCGCGAATCTCGCGGTATCGTGCCACTAGCGGCTGTGTATATGGAATGCGTAGCTCACCGGCTGTAAGCTGTGCGAGCGCATCCCAGGGCTCCGTGCCCTCTTGCTCACAATGTGTGCGTAGGCGTCCAAAGGCGTTCTTCCTGAAGTCGTTGCTACCGTACCCGAGCAACCAGCGCAACGCGATGCGGTCGTTTGAATCGATAAACAGCTTGAGCATCGCCAACCGCTCTTGTGCGGCGAGATTATCGATCATCCCTTCTTGATAGTACGACTTACTGGGGATGTTCCGGCCGGTGAGCGCGTCGTGTATAGGGTTTCCAACTGACCGGCGTTGCGCGAGGACCAGAATGTCCTCCGGCCTATAACCGCGATTATCGATCAGATCGCCAATTAGCTCGGCGACCCGGGTCGCCTCCCTTTCGAGCGTATCATATTGGATGATCGATACTTCTCCGCGTCCGTTTTCCGCGCACGGGACAAGCTGACGCGGGTCTCGATCGACGTTATGGCGGATTAGAGCATTCGCCATTTCGACAATGCGCGTCGGGCATCGCCTGCATTCCAAAACCGCGTGGTCCTCTGTGGGGTGGTGCGTCGCATCGAACTCGCGGATGCCGGCTGGATGCGCGTGCTTGAAGCTGTAAAGTGATTGATCATCATCTCCGACAATGCACACTTCGGCAGTCTCGCCGAGCAGGTCTATTACCCCCTGCTCGGCTTTGTTCAAGTCTTGATACTCATCGACGAGGATATGATCGAACAACATGCGTTCTGGCGCAGCTGGATTGTCACGCAGATAACGATAAACATACGGAATGATCTCGCCGATCAGCATGCCGCGGTGGAACCGAAGCCAGCCAATGAGCGCCGCTTCGAAGGCTCGGTCCTCCGCAGTGAGCGCGTGCCCCGGCATATCATGTTGAAGCCGAGCCCAAGCGGCCTCATACGCACGGATACGCTTCGCACGGCTCCGCTTGTTGCCGAATGTGTTGGGCAAATCATAGAGCAGCGGCTCCATTTCGAAGCGGTTCAATGGGCGAGCAACGCGCCCGATAGCCTCCAGTACGTTTTGGCGATTTAGAATACGCATGCAAAAGGCATGCAGTGTTGAACCGCGTATCTCTTCGCAGCCCGGAACGCCAACAAGCAGCATTTCACGCTGCAAGTCCTCGGCGGCCACATTGGTAAAGGTCACCGGCAGAATCCGCCTCGGGTTTTCTCCGTCTTCGAGAAGTCGGGCTACCCGACGCTTCAAAGCGAAGGACTTGCCTGTGCCTGGTCCAGCCACGACGCGAACAAATCGGGCCGTTGCAGCGGCAATCCCATAGGCAGGTGACTGCGGGTCGAGATCATCGTCCCACGGCATTGCGCAAATCCAGAGCAATTGGCATTGAAGGCTTGATGAGCGGCTGCTGATATCGCGTCCGATCCACGGGACGGCCCGCTCGGCAAGTGACGCCATCGGACATCAGATCGCGTCGCGCAGCTTCAGCCCGGGCGGCGCCCACCCCGGCAGGCCGCGCGCGAGCGCGGCGTTGTAGGAGCCCTTGCGCAGCGAGCCGCAGATCACGAGCGTGTCGAGTTGTCGATCGGCCACCGGTCACCCCCTTCGACAAGCGGCGCCCATGCGGGCGCCGGGACGTGAAAGCCGATTGATAACGGATCGGCGCGACGGGGCAAGCTCTCCCTTGGCCGCCCTCACTCCGCTGTCGTCCCCGCGCAAGCGGGGACCCAGTAATCCATGGGGGAGAGGCACGCGTCGCCCTCTATCGCAGCTTCAGTGGTTACTGGATGCCCGCTTGCGCGGGCATGACATCGGAGAGTTGGCGCACTAGCGCCTTAACTCTTCGGCGCCACGCGCGCGATGAAGGCGGCGAATGCCGCAAGCTGCTGCTTGACGAAGCCGCGCGTCGCCTCGTCGGTGATCGCGCCGGTCTTCTCGTCGAGCTTGGCGGCGCAATTGCCGATGAAGATTTCCGGCTTGTTGAGCGTGAAGGCGTCGAGAAACATCATCGCGCGGCGCATGTCGTACTGCACCCGCGCGCCGCCGACCGGGCCGGGCGAGGCCGACTGCAGCGCCACCGGCTTGCCCGCGAACGGCTGGTTCGGCAGCCGCGACACCCAGTCGATCGCGTTCTTGAGCCCGCCGGGAATGCCGAAATTGTATTCCGGCGTGCAGAAGATCACGCCGTCGGCGGCGCGGATCGCGTCGGCGAGCGTGTTGACCGGCGCGGGAAAGCCCGCCGTGTTCTGGATATCGGCGTTGTAGAGCGGAAATTCGGTGAAGCCCGGAGCGGGCGAGATGGTCATGCCCTCCGGCGCCAGCGACGGCAGCGCCCGCTGCACGATGGCATTATAGGATCCCTTGCGCAGCGAGCCGCAGATCGAAAGTACGTTCAAGCCGGCCATGGCACTCTCCGGGTTGCGGGGTCGGACGCGGTTACCGAATTCTGTCGGTCCTACTTTTCCTCCGCGATCGGGTTGACCAGCACGCCGACGCCCTCGATCTCGATCTCGCAGGTGTCACCCGGCTTCATCCAGACCGGATTGGGCTTGCGCGCGTGCCCGACCCCCGACGGCGTGCCGGTGAACACGATATCGCCGGGCTCGAGCGTGATGCCTTGCGTGACGTAGGCGATGGTCTCGGCGACTGGAAACATCATGTTGTCGGTGTTGTCGGACTGCATGACCTGACCGTTGAGCCGGCTTTCGATCTTGAGGCCCTTGCCGCCGGGCGGCAGCTCGTCCGCGGTCACCATCCACGGACCGAAGCCGCCGGTGCGGTCGAAGTTCTTGCCCATGTCCCACTGGGTGGTTTTGCGCTGAAACTCGCGCACCGAGCCCTCGTTGCCGCAGGAATAGCCGGCGATGCAGGAATAGGCGTCGGCAACGGTAAGGTGCTTGGCGCGCTTGCCAACGACAAAGATGAGCTCGGCCTCGTAGTCGAGCGTCTCCGACGCCTTAGGCCGGATGATCGGCTCGCCGTGCGGCACCAGCGAGCTGTTGCCGCGCATGAAGATGGTCGGGAACTTCGGGATGTTGTCGCGCTGCGAGCCTTCCTTGACGTGCTCGAGATAGTTCAGCCCGAGGCAGATGACTTTGCCCGGCACCGCCACCGGCAGGCCGTAGTGCAGGCCCGCGAGCGGGCGGCGCGCATTGGCGGGCGCGCGCTTGGCCGCATCCCGCAGCGCCGATAGGTCGCCGTTGCCGCGCCGCAGGCATTCGCCGAGATCGCTCGGAATGGTCTTGTCGACCGCCTGCAGATCGATCACCTCGCTGCCCTCGACCACGCCGAGGTGCAGCCCGCCGCCACTCACGAAACCGACGATCTTCATGCACACTCCCTCGCTTCGTTTCCGGCGCGGTTCTAGCAACACGAGGCAAGGTGGGCAAAGGCGCAAAGCGCAATCTCGCCTCGCCCATCATACGGCCGCATCGCCCTTACGCCGCGCGCGCGAGGAAATGCGTGCGCAGCAGCTCGCGTCCGGCAAGACCGGCCTCGAGGTCCCACGCGTTCACCACCGCCAGCCGGAAACCGCCGGGCGGCATGGCGTGGTGCTCGGGCTCCTTGTCCTCGTCGAACGTCACCTGCACGCTCGAGACTCCGGGCAATTGCCGGACCTGCGCCACCAGCGCCGGCGGCGGATGCCGGTAGCGCGGCCCGTGCGGTCCGAACAGCACCACGCTGTATCCGTCGTGCCGGTCCGCGTCGGCGAACACCCAGCGGTGCTCGTGATAGAGACGCACCAGCGCCTCGATCCAGCCGGCGCCGTAGAGATCGGGCCATTGATCGCTCATGCGCAGGTGCACCTCGATCATGCGGCCGCCGATGGTCTCGGTGTTGAGGATGCCGGTATAGCCGCGAAGATGCTTGCCAATCCACGCGCCGCAGTAGTCCTCGAGGCCGGGATCGGCGGCGGCATGCACCGTCCAATAGTCGAAGGTTCCTTCTCCGCCGGGCCGGCCGGTGACGTGGCGCCACCAGCGCGGCTCGCCCGCAACCACGGCGACATCCGTGCTGACGTGGCGGCCCTCCAGCAAGGTCATCCACATGTGGCCGGCGGTGAGATTGCGCTCGTACTCGGCACGCGAGTCGAGCACGCGGCTCGCGATCCCCATGCCCTTGAGGTTGACGATCGGCTTGGAGAACACGGGGTATGCCGGCGGCGGCACGCCGTGCGGACCGGCGGCAAGCCCCTGGCTCGCCGCGATCGCGAGCTTGTCGTAGACCCAGCGCTCGTTCGGATACCAGAGCCAGGCGTCGCTGTCCTCGGTCGGAATGTTGACCTCGGGCGGACAGGCCGCGTGCTCGAAATATTGCAGGCGCCAAGCGTCGGCTTCGCAGATCGGCATGGCAGCAAAATATCAGCGAGTCTGCAGGGTGGGCAAAGGCGCAGAGCGAGTTCTTCCGACAGCCAAACGAGGTTGCGCGCCTTTGCCCACGCGGGTCGAAAAGAGCAACGCGTGCGCACGCCTCGCGCTCGCCATCCTACGGTATCGGCCTACGCCTTACGGCTCCTCGAACACCAGGGCGTGGATCGAGAAATTGGCGCCGGCGTCGGTCCAGGCCGCGACCGGACGCCAGCCCGAGCCGCGCGCCAGCGATGCGAAGGACTCGAGCGTGTATTTGTAGCTGTTCTCGGTGTGGATGGTCTCGCCGGCGCGGAACTCGAAGCTGCGGCCGGCGACCCTGACCTTCTGGCGCTTCTTGCTGGCGAGATGCATTTCGACGCGGTGGCGCTCGGAGTTGTAGAAGGCCTGGTGGCTGAACGCCGTAAGATCGAAATCGCCTCCAAGCTCGCGGTTGATCCGCGCCAGCAGGTTGAGGTTGAACTTGGCGGTGACGCCGGCCTGGTCGTCATAGGCCGCATTGAGGACGTCGGCGCTCTTCACCAGGTCGACGCCGATGATCAGGCTCGCGCCGCGGCCCAGCATGCGCCCGGCGTGGCGCAAGAACGAGCAGGCCTCGTGCGGCTCGAAATTGCCGATGGTCGAGCCGGGAAAGAAGCCGGTATGCGCCATGGCGGCGACCGCGGCGGGCAAGGCGAACGGCTGCGTGAAGTCGGCTTCGACCGGCAGCACGGAGAGGCGCGGATAATCGCGGCGAAGCTCCGCCGCCTCCTGGACCAGCATCTCGGAGGAAATGTCGACCGGCACGTAGGCCGCGATCGTCGGCGCCGCCGCCAGCAGGATCCTCACCTTCTTGCTCGAGCCGCTGCCGAACTCGATCAGCGCCGAGTTGTCCGGGAAAAAGCGCGCCAGCTCGGGGGCGCGCGCGCGCAAAATCTCGAGCTCGCAACGGGTCGGATAGTATTCCGGCAGCGCGGTGATGTCCTCGAACAGCCGCGCGCCGGCCTGGTCGTAGAAATACTTGGGCGAGAGCTGCTTGGGCCGCGCGGAGAGGCCGGCGATGACGTCGCGCGCGAACCCGACGTCGGCCTCGGAGGGCTGGTAGCGTAGAGCGGCACGACTGCGTGCGGCCATCGTTCACTCCGTTCGTCACGCCTGCGGGCGTGCGCTCATCCGGCGTAATCCACGAGCCTGAGCCCGCTGAACTGCCAGCGTGCCGACGGATAAAAGAAATTGCGGTAGCTCGCGCGCGCGTGTCCGGCCGGCGTGGCGTGCGAACTGCCGCGCAGCACCATCTGGTTGACCATGAACTTACCGTTGTACTCGCCGAGCGCGCCGTCGGCCGCGCGGTAGCCCGGATAGGGCAGATAGCCGCTGCGCGTCCATTGCCACAGGTGGTCGAAGGCGTCGCCGATGATGCCCGCGCGCGCGGCCACCTCCCATTCGGCCTCGCTCGGCAGATGCTTGCCGGCCCAGCGCGCGAATGCATCGGCCTCGTAATAGCTCACGTGCGCAACCGGCGCCTCCGGGTCGACCGGCCGCAGCCCGCCGAGGGTAAGCGACCACCAGATGCCGTCGCGCTCGCGCCAATAGCCGGGCGCGGTCCAGCCTTCGGCCTCGACGGCGGTCCAGCCGTCGGAGAGCCAGAGCGCGGGCGTGGCATAGCCGCCCTCGGCCATGAACTCGAGCCAGTGCGCGTTGCTCACCAGGCCGCGGCCGATGCGGCCCTCCTGCAGCAGCACTTGATGCGACGGCCCCTCGTTGTCGAAGCAATAGCCGTCGCCGGCGAAACCGATGCTGTGGACACCGGCGGGAAGCTCGGCGAACTGCTGCGGCAGGCTGTGCGCGCGCGGCGGCTGCCAGTCGGACGCGTAAGCGGGCGCCAGCGGATTCTGCGCAAAGGCATGCAGGATGTCGGTAAGGATGAGTTCCTGATGCTGCTGCTCGTGATGCAGCCCGATCTCGAGGACGCGCACGACCTCGGCCCACTTGGCGTCCGCGACGGTGGCGAGGAGCCGCTCGACGCTGTCATCCACATGCGCGCGGAATGCGGCCACTTGCCCGCAATCCGGCCGCGTGAGCAGGCCGCGGTACGGGCGCGCGTGCCGCGGGCCCGCCGCGACGTAGTAGGAATTGAACAGATAGGCGAAGCGCTCGTCGAAGACGCGATAGTCCGCAAGATGCGGGAGCAGAAGGAACTGCTCGAAGAACCAGGTGGTATGCGCGCGGTGCCACTTGGTCGGGCTCGCGTCGGGCATCGACTGCACCACCTGATCCTCGGCGCTGAGCGGGGCGGCGCGGCGCTCGGTCTCCGCGCGCACGGCGCGGAAGCGATCGCGCCAGAGCGCGCGCGCATCGTTTGGACTGTGACTTGGGACTGCTGCGGAACCACCTTCGTCGCGGACGCGACGAAGGACGGACGACGAGGTAGCGGGCGGCATGCCCCGATCCCGGGCTGGAGAAAAATGGGACTCGTTCGGTGAGTGGAAACGGTTTCCGGTATCGATAGTTCCGGTAATTATACGTGAACCGTGGAACCCGCCATGGGGGCTCGCGGATATTTTACGAGCAGCCGGCGGGGTTGCCGCGCCGCGGAAAAAGCTCGATTTTCTATGGAGTTGTGCGAAACGCGGCCTGCCGGCCGCGGCTCCTCGCGACCTATTTCGCCGCGCCCGCACCGGCGGCGGCGACGGCGCCGTCCTGCTGTCCGGTGCCCCCTGACGCGCCGATCGCGCCGATGATCTTGCCCTCGACGCTGATCGGGACGCCGCCTTCCGAGGCCACCGGCATTTCCGGAAAGGTCGTGAACGCGGTATTGCCGGCGGCATATTGGTCCGCGAAGATCTTGGTCGGGCGGCGGAACAGTGCGGCGGTGCGCGCCTTGCTCTGCGACAGCGCGACCGAAGCCATCTGGGTACCATCCATCTTCTCGAAATAAACGAGCTCGCCGGCCGGACCGACGATGGTGAACGCCATGCGCCAGTTGTTCTTCTTGGCCTCGGCGAGGGCCGCGGCCGCGACCGCCTTGGCCTGCTCGTTGGTGATCGGCGGGCCGTATTCGGGCGGCCCGGCCGGAGCTGCCGGGGCCGCCGGCGGCTGCTGCGCGAGCACCGTGCCGGCAAGCGCCAACATCGAACCGACGGCGAGCGCAATCAACGAACGAGCTTGCATGGTCCTCTCTCCCCCACGGTCTGTGGTCGGCCCGGCATATCGCTAGTGCCCCGAACCCGAAGTTCGCGCACGCCGTGCGGTAAATGCGATCGCGAACTTCGGGTTCAAAGGGGCACTAGAATCATAGAGTTGCTAGTGGTCCTTAGCTTCCGAAGCTCGCATCTGAACGTGCCGCGAATGCTCGCGAGCTTCGGAATCGGAGCACTAGTGGTAACGTCATGATGTTGTCGAAAATTCGTCGTCAGTGAGCCGCGCGCCGATGACCGATTGCAGGCTCGCAAGCCGCCCATCGGCTCCCGCGACGAGGATAGGCGAGTTGCCGTTGCACGAGCAAGGAGCGCCGCGGCTCGGGACGGGAATCAGACGAACCCGGCGGCGGGCGCGCGAGGCGGAACGATGCGGACGATGAGCATGCGGGTGAGGCAGGGGCTCCTGCTGGCGGTGCTGCTGGCGGCGCCGACCGCGGCCTTCGGCCAGGCCAACTGCCGCAATACCGGCGCCTTCGATTCCTGGCTCGCCGAGTTCAAGAAGGAAGCACTCGCCAAGGGTATCTCGTCCAGCGCCATCGCCGCCGCCTCGCCCTACCTCGTGCTCGATCAGCGCATCATCAATATCGACCGCGGCCAGCGCTTCTTCGCGCAGAACTTCCTCGAGATCTCCGACAAGATGCTCGCCGGCGGCCGGCTGCCGAACGGCGCCGCGCAGATCAAGAAATATCACGCGCTGTTCGCGCGCGAGGAAAAGGAGTTCGGCGTGCCGGCGGCGGTGATCACCGCGTTCTGGGGGCTGGAGAGCGACTTCGGGGCCGGCCAAGGCAAGGACCAGGCGATCAAGTCGCTGGCCACCCTCGCCTATGATTGCCGCCGCTCCGACATGTTTCGCGCCCACCTGTTCGACGCCTTGCGCCTGATCGAACGCGGCGACCTGCGCGCGGAGGAGATGATCGGCTCGTGGGCGGGCGAGCTCGGACAGACGCAGATGATGCCGTCGGAATACATGGCGCACGCCGTCGACTACGACGGCGACGGCAAGCGCAACCTGATCAAGAGCGTGGCCGACGTGATCGGCTCGACCGGAAAATACCTGGTCCATCTCGGCTGGAAGCGTGGCGAGCCGTGGCTGCAGGAGGTGCGGGTGCCGCCGAACCTGCCGTGGAAGGAGGCCGACCTGTCGGTGCAGCATCCGCGCTCGCAATGGGCGGCCTGGGGTGTCACGCTCGCCAACGGCGCGCCGCTGCCCAAGGACGAGCTGCCGGCCTCGGTGGTGCTGCCGCTCGGACGCTTCGGGCCGGCGTTCCTCGCCTACGACAATTTCCAGGTCTATCTGAAGTGGAACAACTCGCTCAATTACTCCCTGACCGCGGCTTATTACGCCACGCGCCTCGACGGCGCGCCGCCCATACACCGTGGCAGCGCGAATATCCCGAAGATCAGCTTCGAGGAGACCAAGGAGCTGCAGCAGCTGCTGCAGAAGCACGGCTATGACGTCGGGCGCGTCGACGGCGTGCTCGGGATCAAGAGCCGGGTCGCGATCCGCGACATGCAGATCAAGTACGGCCTGCCGGCCGACGGCTGGCCGACCGCGGAGCTGCTCACGCGCGTGCGCGCGGGGAGGTAGTGGAGCAGCCTGGCGCGCCCAAGCTCGGGCAACCGGCAAGATCA
>DATBKV010000089.1:0-37724 GCA_036555745.1 Xanthobacteraceae bacterium
CCTGCGGTACATCAGGGGAAAGCGCGAGCAACGCACGGATCGGCGCCAGGTTGTTGGGCTGGTGCAGCGGCGCCAGGGGAACGTAGCGCTCGAGCTCGGCGAGCACGCCGGCATCGATCAGGACGGGCCGGTCGTAGCGCGGCCCGCCGTGGACGACCCGGTGCCCGACCGCGACCGGCTCGAGGCTGTGCGTGTCGCGCAGCCATGTTCCCGCCTTGCGAAGCGCGACCGCGACATCGGGCACGGTCGCGGGCGCGTAGGTCTCGTCGATCAGGACGGTTCCGTCGGAGCCGGCGGCGCGCAGTCGCGGCCGGGCGCCGATGCCGTCGATCTGACCCTTGATCAGCCGCGCGAGGGCGGCCTGCCCTTTGGCCTCGAACAGTTCGAACTTGACGCTCGAGGAGCCGGCGTTGACGACCAGGATCGCGTCCATCGCCCGCTACGCCGCCGGCAGCGCCACCGTGCCGCGGCGCGCGTGCGCGTACAGCACGGCGACCGCGCAGGAGGCCATGCGCGCGCGCACGGAATCGGCGCGCGAGGTCAGAACGATCGGTACGCGGGCGCCGAGCACGATGCCGGCGGCGTCCGCGCGCGCGAGGAAGGTGAGATTCTTGGCCAGCATGTTGCCGGCCTCGAGATCGGGCACCACCAGGATCTGCGCGCGGCCGGCGACCTCGGATTTGATGCCCTTGATCCGGGCCGCCTCCGGGTCGATCGCATTGTCGAAGGCGAGCGGGCCATCGAGGATGCCGTCCCTGATCTGTCCGCGATCGGCCATCTTGCACAGCGCAGCTGCATCGATGGTCGAGGGTATCTTCGGCGTCACCGTTTCGACCGCCGACAGAATGGCGACGCGCGGGGTGCCGAGCCCGACCTGGGTGAACAGATCGATCGCGTTCTGCACGATGTCGCGCTTGGCGTCGAGATCGGGAAAGATGTTGATCGCGGCGTCGGTGATGAACAGCGTCTCCGCATAGGTCGGAACATCCATCACGAACACGTGGCTGATCCGCCGCGCCGTGCGCAGGCCGGTCTTGCTCGCGGTCACCTCGCGCATGAGCTCGTCGGTATGCAGGCTGCCCTTCATCAAGAGCTCGCCCTTGGACTCGTGGATCAGCGCGACCGCCTTGGCCGCCGCCGCGTCGCTGTGCGGCGCGTCGACGATCTCGAAGCGGTCGATAGCGATCCCATGCTCGCGCGCCACTGCGGAAATCTTCTCGGCCGGGCCGACCAGGACAGGGACGATGATGCCGGCCTCCGCCGCCTCGACCGGACCGCGCAGGGAGGCTTCGTCGCAGGGATGCGCGACGATGGTCGTGGCCGGCGGCACCTCCTTCGCCCTGGCGATGAGCCGCTCGTATTTGGAGTGCGGTGGACTGCCAAGGGGACCGAGCGCCGCGACCGCGCCGATCTCCCTGTCTTTCTCGGTCAGCATGGATACTCCTGGGGTAACGATTTGCACCCTGGCGGCTCTCACGATGCTTTGGCCTGCGTCGGCATCGTCATCACCGTGAGATTTGGTGGTCCTAGCGAGCTCGCCTCCAGACCGAAAAGGCGCGCGATCACGTCCAGCCTCTTCCTGTCCTCGGCCGAGAATTCCCCGAGCGCACCCATCACCTGCTTGACGACGTCGAATGCCTCGCGACGCGCGTCCGCGTCGGCTGGCAGCATCGACGGAATGGCAGCAAGCGCTGCCTGCTCGTCGATCAGCAGCATGTCGAATTGCTCGCGCACCCGTGCCTTGAAGTCCGCAAGCGGCCCCTCACCACGTTCGCGGCGAATGCGCCGCACGGCTTCGAAGCCGCGTTCGTCGATGGCGGACCGCGCCACCCCGATATAGATGACGGCGCGGATGACCGCCTCTCGCACGCCGCCGGCGGGCATACGCGCCTTGAGCTCAGCCATGCGCGTCTGCAGCAACTCGCGATGCAGCAGGCTTTTCGCGGGCTTGCGGAAAGGACGCGTCCCCGCGGGGTCGATGCCCGCCGCTGCTTGCAGCGTCGGCGAGCCGTAAACCTCGAGGAACGTCCGCTCCGCCCATTTCTCGACCATATCCCGCCAGGCGTCGAGCGCCGCGACGATATGACGTGACACATTCTCCTGGAGCGGGATGAACGGATTGTCCGATGCTACCGGATTTCGGTGCGTTCGAACCCTCTCTGCCCAACCTGCCACCGGCGCCATCAGCGGATTCGCATTCGAGAACAACTCGTATTGCAATCGCAACGGATGCAGCTGCTGCACCCATTGCGCCATGGGCCCATTCACCAGGGTGCGCACGATCGGCTGCGCGTAGGTGCGGTAAAGCGCCAGGTTGGTCTGCGAAACCCGGTCAACGGTCTCGAAGCGCCGTTCGTCGGCGAGATCATTCCCCCCCAGTGCTCGAATGTCGTCAAGGGTGCGCGTCTCGCAGCGCATGATCCAATCCCCGGATGCGAGATCAGGTTCGGCCGGCCCCTTCGCCCTGGGCTCGAACACTGCTTCGTAGAGGCCCGGCGGCAGCGTATCGATCAAATCGATATTGCTGGAGAACTCGCCGTAATTCTTTCTCGCGACCTCGCTGGATACGAAGATGCCCAGGTGACCGGCGCTCTCGTGGATGGTGTAGACGATCGTCTGTCCATAGGAGCGGATGTCCTCGACGTCGTCGTAAAGGTCGAGAATCCACGCGAGCGCCTGCTGCGGCGGCGTGATGTTGTCGCCCTTCGAGCAGAACACAACGAGCGGCGAGCGGATGTTGCGCAGGTCGACCGCGCGGCCGTCCGATGTCTGGATCCGTCCGGCGCCGAGATTGTTGCCGATGAACAGCTCGTCGACGATGAACTGGATCTCCTCGGCGTTGAGGTTGACGTGGCCGCCCCACCAGCGCTCAAAACCGAGGTAGCGCGGCGCCTCGGTATCGATCTTGGAATAGAGGTTGTACTGCTTGCTCCACAGCGTGTTGGCGGGGTTCTGGTTCTCGAAGTTCTGCACCAGCCAACAACCGTCGAACTTGCCGTTGCCGAGATCGCTGGTGAGGGCGGTCAGCCAGCTGCCGCCGAGGAGGCCCCCGCTGTAGCGCATGGGATTCTTGCCGTGCACGCCGGCCCAGTACGACACCGGCGACCCCGCGATGATGATTGGGCCGAACAGCTCCGGGCGAATAGCGGCGAGCATCATCACCGCCCAACCGGCCTGGCAGTTGCCGATGACGCAGGGCTTGCCGTCGGCCTCGGGATGCAAGGCGATGACTTTCTCGAGGAACACCGCCTCGGCGCGCGCGACATCCTCGATGGTCTGGCCCGGCATGGGGTCCGGCAGGAAGCCGACGAAGTAGCAGGGGTGCCCGGCCTTGAGCGCCACGCCGATCTCGCTGTCGGCCTTGAAGCCGCCGATTCCGGGACCGTGTCCGGCGCGCGGGTCGATGATGACGAACGGCCGCCGCGTCGGATCGATCTCCACGCCCGGGGGCGGAACGACCCTCACCAGGCCGTAGTTGACCGGCCGCCTCAGCGTCCGGCCGTCGATGACGGGCTCGACTTGGTAGTCGAGCACGTGCGGGACCGCTTCGGCCATGTGCTCGCGATACTGATTGCCGCGCTGGCGCATGACGTCCCAGAATAAAATGGTGCGCTGCGCCGCATCCACCATGTACTCCATGGCGGAGGCGAACATGCCGAATGGCGCGAACGCGCCGCTCGAAGCTGGCTGCTTGGGGTCTGCCGACATAATGTTGCTCCGTACTGCTATGCTGTGGCCTGGCCCGGGGGCGCAGGAGATAGCGTCATCCACCCTTGCGCCAGTTCCACTGCCGCATGAGATCGAATTGAACGTTGGGATCGGGATCGCCGTCGTATCGCCTCTGGCCGAGATACGGCGGGCGCGGCGCAGCCTGCGGCCGGCCGTAGGAGCGGTAGGGCTGCGCCTTACGCGCGGCCTGTGCGCAAGCCGGCAGGGCGACCACCGCGACCAGCACTGCGACGGAACCGAGCCTCCTCCCTACCCCGCTCATTGCCACGACGCGTTTCCAGGTTTCAGCGGCACGTGCGAGCTGTCGTATGCTCGATGCGGCGGTCAATCCCACTTCAAGGTCATGCCCACATCGCCCGGCATGCCGCCGGGAAAATCGACAATCTCGACCTTGAGCTTGTATCCGCGCGGCCGGAAGTACTTCGCCCAAAGATCGTAGATCTCCTTCGGAAAGCCGGTCAGCGTGTTTTCCCAGCCTAGCTCCTGCTGGTTGATGGCGCGCCCGCGATCCGTGCACAGCTGGTTCGGGAAGCGGCAGACCTGCACCTCGGTAAGGCCGTTGCTCACCGCCCGCTCGATGATCTTGACCGCGCGCCGGATCCCCTCCTCCTCGGAAACGCCGGACGGCTTCTTGAAATGATCGACCAACGCCCGCATCTCGGCCTCGGCCTCCGCCTGCTTGCGTGCCTGTTTGGATGCCTCCTCCGCCTCAGCGAGCGCAAGCTTCTTTCTGAAATCGCTTGCGCTTGGCAGCAGATCGTCGGGCCTCGTCGCCATAAGTCGCTCTCCTTCCAAGGGCGAATGAGTTATCAAGTATCGTTGAGGTAGAAGGTCATTGATTTACATCAAGGAGCGATTGTTCGACAATGCGTAGAGAAAAACCTTGCGGAGGGAGGTAATCCTCATGGACACAAAGTCAACCGACCGAATGGGAGCCGGAAGCATGATGCCGCTCGGCGCCGGGAACGAGCAAACCGAGGCCATGCTCAACGTGCAGAAGGAGCTGCTCGGCGCGTACGAGGACGCGAGCCGCGCTTGGCTGGCGCGCGTCAAGTCGGAGGTCGACCTCTGGAGCGGGCTCGCTGCCAAGCTGACGCAGACTCGTTCCATGCCGGAAGCGGTGGCGGCCTACCAGGAATGCGTGGCGCAACGGATGCGAATGGCCGCCGAGGACGGACAGCGGCTGGCCGAGGAATGCCAAAAGAGCATGAGCAAGATGACCCGGGCGCTTTCCTCCAATGGGTGGCCGAGCGCAGGCGCCTGAGCCGAATGCCGTATCCTGGCGGATCACGCGTCGCAAAGTTGGGGGCGATGCATGGGCTATGGCGATGATCAATAAAGGCCAGAAATGGAGGAGTTCATGGAGCAGGCGCGAACGAATGAACAGGAGGCCGTTGGCCGATTGCCGTCGCGTGAATGGGGAAAACTGATCCGCAAGCTGCGCTGGATTGGCTTGGAAGACGACGCGCGCAGCCTAGAGTTGGCCGTGAGCACCCTGCCTCCGGAGGAAAGGGGCAGCGTGTCGGTCGGGCCGTTCAGCACCGACTAGGAATGGAACCTTCAGGGCGGCTTCTACCGCGGCGCGATTGGTGAAGACCTATTCTAACGTCCCGATCGGTCGAGGTAGTTCTCGTCAGCGCGCGCCCGTGCGCTCGCAATCTGCAGCCGAGAGCCAGCTCCCGATGCGGATGTCCAAATCCGCTGCCAAAAGAGCTCCGGCATGATCCCTGCGGTCAAGGCGAAGCTGCTGGAAGGCAAGAAGGGCCTCATCGTCGGCATCGCCAACGAAAACTCGATCGCGTGGGGCTGCGCCAAGGCGTTCCGTGCGCTCGGGGCCGAGCTCGCGGTGACCTATCTCAACGACAAGGCCAGGAAATACGTCGAGCCGCTCGCGCGCAAGCTCGCGGCGCCGATTTTGATGCCGCTCGACGTGCGCGCGGAAGGCCAGATGGAGGCGGTGTTCGAACGCATCGGCAAGGACTGGGGCAAGCTCGATTTTCTCGTGCATTCGATCGCCTTCTCCCCCAAGGAGGCGCTGCAGGGGCGCGTCGTCGACGTGTCGCGCGACGGATTTCTCACCACCATGGAGGTGTCGTGCTGGACCTTCATCCGCATGGCGCATCTGGCCGAGCCGCTGATGCGCAAGGGCGGGACGCTGTTCACGATGACCTACTACGGCAGCCAGATGGTGGTGAAGAACTACAACATCATGGGGGTGGCCAAGGCCGCGCTCGAAAGCGCGGTGCGCTACATCGCGGCCGAGCTCGGCCCCAAGGGCATCCGCGTACACGCGATCTCGCCCGGCCCGCTGGCGACGCGCGCCGCGTCCGGGATTCCGGAGTTCGACGCGCTGCTCGACAAGGCGCGGGCGAAGGCCCCTGCCCGCAGCCTGGTGAGCATCGACGATGTCGGCATCGCCACCGCTTTCCTGGCGCACGACGCGGCCCGTCTCATCACCGGAGAGACGCTCTACATCGACGGCGGCTACCACATCATCGATTGAAGTGAACCTCAAGCACCACGCGAGAAAGAAGTTCGATCAACTCCCGCCAATTCCTCCACACCGGTGACGCGCTCGGCAATAGCATGCGATGGAGTTGCGCCGCCATGAGCCTTGCAAAGTACTCGGCAAGCAAATGGATGACGTCATGGCATTGAAACGCAAGACCCGCGCGGCCGCAAAGCCGAAGATGAAGCGCAAGATTTACGAGAAGGAATTGCGCAAACTGCAGGTCGAGCTCTGCCACCTGCAGGACTGGGTCAAGGCCAAGAACGCGCGCATCATCATCGTGTTCGAGGGGCGCGACGCCGCCGGCAAGGGCGGCACGATCAAGGCCATTACCGAACGCGTGAGCCCGCGCGTCTTTCGCACGGTGGCGCTTCCCGCCCCCTCGGACCGGGAAAAGCGGCAGATGTTCATGCAGCGCTACATCGAGCAGTTCCCGGCCGGCGGCGAGATCGTCATCTTCGACCGCAGCTGGTACAACCGCGCCGGCGTCGAGTACGTGATGGGATTCTGCAGCGAAGAGGACCACCGGCGTTTTCTCGAGCTTTGTCCGGAGATCGAAAAATACATCGTCGACGGCGGCACTATGCTGATCAAGATCTGGCTGGAGGTCGGCAAGGACGAGCAGGAGCGACGGTTTTCGGCGCGCATCAACGATCCGTTGCGGCAGTGGAAGTTGAGCCCCATGGATCTCGAGTCGTATCGACGCTGGTATGCTTACTCACGGGCGCGCGACGCCGCGCTGAATACCGACAGCCACCACGCGCCGTGGTATATCGTGCGATCGGACGACAAGCGGCGGGCGCGGCTCAACTGCATCTCCCATCTCCTGAAGCTGATCCCGTACAAGAAAGTACCGCGCGCGAAGGTCAAGCTGCCGAAGCGATCGGCCAAGGACGCATATGACGACCAGGTAGCCCTGACCGGGAGAAACTTCGTTCCCGAGAGATACTGACGTCGTCGACTGCTTAGCAAGACTGCAACACCGATGCGCCGACGCGCGAACGCACGGCACGGCAGAGAGCGATAGCCGATGCGTCTTTGGCTCATCCCGATGGTCTACGTGGCGGCGAGCGTCGTGTGCGGGCTCACTCTGCCGCGCCTCGAGCAGGCTTACCTGGCGTCTTACACGTTCGATTTGTCGGTTGCCTCGGCGCAGGCGTGCCTTTCAGCCGTTGCGTCGGGGATGATGGCGCTCACCGGGGTCGTATTCGCCATGGCCTTCGTCATGGTGCAATTCAGCGCGATCGCCTATTCCCCGCGGCTGGTGCTCTGGTTTGCGCGCGACCGCGTGCTGTTTCACTCCCTCGGGGCGTTCGCAGCCACGTTCATCTACGCCCTGTTCACGCTCGCATGGATCGATCGGGGCGCAAGCGGGACGGTGCCGCTGTTCTCCACGCTGCTGGTGGCGGTCATGCTGATCTACAGCATGCTGCTGTTCTCCCGGCTGGTGCAGCGCCTGACCGACCTGCAGATCACGAGCGTGCTGCAGCTGGTCGGCGACAAAGGCCGTGAGGTCATTCGCGAGATGTTCCGGCGTCTCGACGAGCGCCCGGCGGCCGAATGGAACCATGGGATCAAATCCGCCGATGGCGTTCGGTTCGGCCCGGTTTCCCAGACCCTCGCGTATTCCGGACAGCCGCGAACCATTGCCGAGCTCAATACCGACGCCTTGGTGCGGCAGGGACAACGGAGCGGAGCGGTCATCGTCATGGCCTGTGCCGTCGGCGATACCCTCGTCGACGGCAGCGTCGTGCTGCGCGTCCACGGCGCGAAAGGCACGCTCGCGGAGAAAGAGCTGATGCGGGCGGTTCATCTCGCCGCCGAACGAACATTCCGGCAGGATCCGAAATATCCCATTCGCCTGCTCGTCGACATTGCCATCAAGGCGCTCTCTCCCGCCATCAATGATCCGACCACCGCGGTGCAGGCCATCGATCAGATCGAGGACCTGCTGCGCCGCCTCGCTGGGCACGATCTGGATGCCGGCTTCGCCTGGGATTCCAACGGCGTCCTACGGCTAGTCGTGCCCATGCCGACATGGGAGGACTATCTCGCGCTGGGGTTCGACGAAATCCGTCAGTTCGGCATGAGCTCGGTGCAAGTCATGCGCCGGCTGCGAGCCGCGCTCATCGGCCTTGTGGAAAGCACGACGGTGGCCGCGCGCGCGCAAGCAGTGCGGCACTATCTCGAGCACCTCGACCTGGTGATCGAGCGCTCGGCTCTCGACACCCAGGACAAGGCCACGGCGCTGCAGGCAGACCCGCAGGGGCTTGGCCTGTCGCGCCGAGCGGCCGTCGCCGCGTCTACGCCGATAAGGAGCGCGAGCCCTTGAGCGAGGAGATGCGCGCGGCCTGCGCCACGGCCGCTTGATGTTCATGTCGCCCGACCGCGCAATTCATCTCCTGGTCACGATCACGCTCGTCGAGATGATGGTGCTTATCGGGTTGCGCGCGACGTTCGCCGAGCTCGCCGAGACTGCGCGCGAATGGCGACTGCTGGCGCGCGCTGCTGTCGCCAACTACCTGCTGGTACCGGGCGCGGCCATCGGGCTGCTGCTTGCGTTCCAGGCGACGCCGATGGTGGCCGCCGGTTTTCTTATTCTGGCAGTCTGCCCGGGCGCGCCTTACGGACCGCCGCTTGCCGGCGTCGCGCGCGCCAATGTGGCCATGGCCGTGGGATTGATGGTCGTCCTGGCGGGATCTCGGCGATTGTTTCCCCCCTGCTCCTCTATTTGCTGCTGCCGTGGCTCTCCGGCGGCGAGGCGCCGCGCATCGATGTCCTGGCCATGCTCGGGGCCCTGCTCGGCATCCAGCTGGCGCCCCTCCTGTGCGGGCTGCTGGTGAGGCACCTGCGTCGGCCGCTTGCGGAACGCTTGCTGAGCCCGTTGGCGTTCCTCAGCAAGATCCTCAACCTCACTGTCGCGGTCCTCATCCTCGCCACCCAGTTCTCCATGTTGACCGAGATCCGCATAACCGGCTTCGCCGGAATGCTGATCTTGCTGATTGCGAGCCTCGGTATCGGCTGGCTCGCCGGCGAGCCCGATCAGGATGCACGCAAGACCGTGGCGCTCACCACCTCGCTCCGCAATGTCGGCGTTGGCCTGGTGATCGCGACCGGGAACTTCGCCGGCACTCCAGCCGTGTCCGCGGCGTTGGCCTACGGGATCGTGGAGGTGCTCGGCTCGTTCTTGGTGGCGCTGTGGTGGAGCAAAGCGAGCATCGCGGCCAAGCCTCCGATTCCCTCGAGGAAACGATGAGGATGGGCCAATCCAACTCTGAAACACTGCAGGAGGCATAGGCATGTTGCGCCAGCTGCTCGTTGGTGCCGGCGTCAGCCTGTTCAATATCTCGCTGCATGCGCTGGTAACGACGGCGATGATCGGTATCGTGCGTAGCATGGCCGTGAAGGAAACCTCGCGGCCTTCCCAACTTCTGATAGCTGTGATGATTGCCGCTGTCTCAATCCTGATGGCCGCGCATGTTTGCGAGGTCTTCGCCTGGTCGCTGATCTACGCTTTGGTCGACGCCGCGCCGCCCGGCACGGACCTCGTCTATTTCGCGTTCGTCAACTACACGACCCTGGGATACGGCGACGTGACGCCGGTCGCGCGCTGGCGGCTGCTCGGGCCGATGACCGCAATGAACGGCGTGCTGCTGTTCGGCTGGTCGACCGCCGTCATTTTTGAGGTGCTGCGGAGGACCATCAGGCTCGGCCGCGGTGAGCAATAAGCTCGTCACCGTGACGGATTTCAAAGCGTCTGATGGTTCGCGGCAAACGCGGCTCGCGGCTATTCGACGGCGCCGCCGAGCAGGCTATCGAGCGTAGCAGCCCTGTCGAGGCCGCCGACCTTGTCGCCGACCCCGTCCGCTCGCAGCAGATCGCGTACGCGCCCGCGCGCACCGATGATGCGCAGGGCGATGCCCTTGGCGGCGAGCTCGCCGTGCAGCTCGTGCAGCATGCGCGAGCCTGCGAGATCGAGATAAGGCGAGGCCGAGAGATCGCAGACCACCAAGCGCAGATCGGACTCTCCGGCTGATCGGAGCCGGTTCAGGACCGCCTCCAGCACCGCCTCAGCGTTGACGTAGATTACTGACGCTTCGGGACGGAAGGCGAGCACCCCTGGGAGCGGCTCGTTCTCGGGATGGCGCGCGAGGTCGGAGTAGGTCCGCGTGCCAGGCACGCGCCCGAGAAACGCCACGTGCGGGCGCGAGATCCGGCCGAGCAGGATCAGGATCGAGGCTAATGCGGCGAGCAGAATGCCCTGCAGGATGCCCAGCAGCAGCACACCAATGAGCGCGATCGCCGCGGCGTAGAAGTCGAGCCGGCTCAGGCGCCACATGCGCACCAGCGCGGGCAAATCGATCAGTCCAGCGACGGCGGTCAGCACCACAGCGGCCAGTACCGCTTTAGGCAGGTTTTCCAGCAGGCCCGTGAGGAACAGCAGGCAGAGCGCGAGCGTGACCGAAGCGAACACGAGCGCGAGCGGCGTGCGTGCCCCGGCTTTGTCGTTCACTGCCGACTGCGACAGTCCGCCAGCGACGGGATAGCCCTGCCCCAGCGCGGCGGCGAGATTGGCCGCGCCAATGCCGAGCAGCTCCTGGCGCGGATCCAGGGCGTAACCGTGTTTGGCCGCGAAGGTGCGTCCGGCGGAGACGCTCTCGATATAGGCTAGCAGCAAGCACCCCCCCGCCAATGCGATAATGCCCTCGACGTCGCGGAGCTGCAGCGCCGGCCCCTCCAACCGTGGCAAGCCGGCCGGGATCTCGCCCGTCGTCGCCACACCCAGAGCGGGAAGACCGAGCAGCGAGGCGGCGATGATCGCCAAGGCAACGACGGCGAGCGCGACCGGCCGTCCCGGCAGCAGACGCTCCCCGAGCACAAGCAGCACGATCGCGATGATGCCCACGAGCAATACGACATAGTTGGTCTGTCCAAGCTGCGGGATGAGCAGCACAAGCCGCTCGAAAAAATTGTGGCCACCGCCCGGGACGCCGAGGAGACTCGGCAGCTGGGTCATGGCGATGGTGAAAGCGGCGCCGGCCTTGAACCCCACGAGGATGCTGTCACTGATCAAGGTCACGAGCCCGCTCAGCCGCAGCAGCCAGGCGAGCAGGCACAGCAGCGCCACGGTGAAAGCGGTCAGGCTCGCGATGTGCGCGTAGTGGACGGCGTCGCCTGCCGCCATCGCGCCAACCGTTCCGGCGATCATCAGCGAAATGGCGGAGGTCGGCCCGATCGCCAGCTGCCGAGACGAGCCCAGCAGCGCGTAGCCCAGCCCGCCCAGCAAGTAGCCGTAGACCCCGGCCTGCGGAGGCAGGCCGGCGAGTCCGGCATAGGCGAGCGCAACCGGGATCGCGTAGGCCGCCAGCGTCACGCCGGCGATGGCGTCGGCCGGCATCCAGGCGGCACGATACTGCGCCAGCCACCGCGCCGCCGGCACGAACGAAAGCCACGTCGGCGCCTTTCGCGGTTTCGTCCAAGCCTCCATGCATGGCGCGTCGGTTCTGGAGCGCTCGGCCGGACGGGCTGGCCGGCCGTCTGCACTCCGCTCGCGACCATCCCGCCGCGCTTGGTCTCACGCAAGCGCCGGCCTGCATCCGCGAGGCTAGGCGATCTCAATGCCCCTCGAGGAACACGTAGTTCTGCCAGCTGCGCATGCGCAGCAGGATCTTGCGGATCAGCGAGACGTGGTGCCAGTGCTCGGTATAGATCGCGACCTGGGCGGCGGCGCCGAGCGGGATCTGGTAGGACGACATGTCGTCGGTAATGTCGATGATCGCGAGCGCCCGCCCGCCGGCCGTGCGCGTGCCCACATCCACTAGCCCCCCGGTCGGCGTCAGCTGGCCGGCGGCGATCGCGTCGAGCACCAGTCGCACTTTGCCCTTGAACACGCGGCCGGGCACGGCATCGAAAGCCGCCTCGGCCTCGTCGCCGGCCTTGACCCGCTGCAGCGAGTTCTGCTGGAAGGCGGCCGCGAACTCCTGGTCGCGCGGGTCGGTATTGACAAAGGTCATCACCGACCGGAAAGCGGCTGGTACCACGTACATTCCCGGCCGCAGGCCGACCTGGGTGACGAATCCCGCGCTCGGCGCCCGCGTCACGGTCTGGTCGAGATCCCATTGTGCATCGGCGAGCTCGGCCTGCAGGCGGGCGACCGTGGTGTTGACGCCTTCAATGTTCGACGAATAGGCGAGCCGCGCGCGCTCCTCCTCGGCTTGCACCCCGACCAGCGACTGTTTCGCCGTTTCGAGGTTGCGCGTGAAAGTGTCGAGCGTCGCCTGCGCGATGACCCTCTTCTCGAACAGCTCGGCCTGCCGGTCGTAGTTCTGCTGCGCCAGATGAAGCTGGGCATTGGCCCGCTCGGTTGCCGCGGCCGCCTGGTCGAGCGAGGCCTTGAGCTGCCGCACGTTCTGCTCAGCCTCCGCGAGCGAGGCCCGCTTCTGATCGACGACGAATTGATAGGGCTGCGGGTCGACGCGGAACAGCACGTCCCCTTCCTTGAGCGGCGCGTTCGTCTGTACCGGCACTTCGATCACCCGGCCTCGAACCGAGGGAAATACCGGCGTCACCGCGAAGTAGATGCGGGCGTTGGTGGTGAAGGGATGATTGTAGTTCATGATCAGCAGCAGCAACGCGATGCCGATGATCCCGCCCAGCGTCGCGGTCGCCAGCGACCATTGGTTCACCGGTATCCGGAAAACCTTGAACACCGCGTAGCAGATCGAGACGTAAATCAGGATCAGTAGGAGTTCCATTTACCGGTTTCCCGCCTGCAGGCTGCTTTCGAGCTCGCTGACCCGGCGCCGCAGATCTTCCAACTCGTTGGCGTTGGCCGGCGGCTGTGCGCCAGTCCCGGCAGGCTGATGCGACATTCCCCACCCGCGCTCCGGCCGGTACGCCATCGCCCAGATCCACAGGAACGGCCACAGCGCGTGCAGCGTGAACAGGCTCACCCACCCCGCCGCGTGGATGGCATCCTGGTGCGGATGATGGCGTGCTTCCGCGATCTTGGCTGGGATGTCATGGATAGCGATGATGCCGTAGAACAGCACCACGACCACGAACAGCAGCAGGAACAGCGCGAAATAGTTCAGGAACGGATCGCCCATCAGCGGCAACCTCTTTTTGCAGAGCGGCATCAGGTCGAGACGGAAGCCGCATGGCCTTGATAAAGATCAAAGCGACCGAGGCCTGCCTCGGCGATTCAATACGCGGACGCTGCAATGATCAAGACCGTTCTCGTTCCGGCCAGCGGCAGTGACACGGACGCAGCGGTATTCGAGACCGCGCTGGCCGCGGCGCGGGCGTGCCGGGCACATCTCGAGTTCTTCCACCTGCGCGTCAGCTCGGGCGAGGCACTGCGCTATACGCCGCATGTCGCCTTCGCGCGCGGAAAGGGTCTGCACAACGCGCTCCAGGAGCTCCACGACGATGCGGAACGTCGTTCCAATGCCGCGGCCCATCGGTTTCATGAGTTCTGCGCGCAGCATAAGCTTGCCGTCGCCGACGCGCCCACGGCTTTGCGCCGCATGTCGGCGAGCTTTCACGAGGAGCGCGGCAACGGCGAGGAGCCTTTCATCGCGCAGGCGCGCGTGCACGATCTCGTAGTGATGGGACGCTTCACCCGCCCGAACGGATTGCCGCCTGATTTGCTCCCGCGGCTCCTGGTCGCGTGCGGGCGTCCGGTCTTGATTGCGCCGCCGCGCGCACCGCGCAGCCTCACCGGCACCGCGATGGTGTGCTGGAAGGATGCGCGCGAGACGGCGCGCGCGCTTACCGCCGCGATGCCGCTGTTGACCGAGGCAAAAAAGGTGGTGGTGAGCGAGATCGACGAAGGCCGCGGGTCCGGGAACGACGCCGCGGCGGTGGCACGGCAATTGGCGTGGCACGGTATTCGGGCCGAGCCGCAAACAATCGAGGCCGACAGCCGCCCGATCGCGACGTTGCTGTCGCTCGCGGCGGAGGCGTGCGGCGCCGACCTGCTGGTGATGGGCGGCTACAGTACTGGTCCGCTGCGGCAGGAAATTTTCGGCGGCTGCACCCGATCCCTGCTCGAGTCTGCCGAGCTGCCGGTTTTTTTGCTGCACTGACGCTGCGCCGTACCGAACGCAAGCGCGGTGCGCGCCACTCCTCCTCATTCCGGCGGGGTTGCCTCGCTCATCTGCCGCCGCAGCTCCGCGCGCTTGCGATGCTCTTCCAGCTGGATGCGCTCGGCGGCCTGCAGCGCCGCGCGCGCATAGGCGCGCAGAACGTCATCGTGAATCTTTCCCCCGACCGTGCGAACGGAGCGCATCGCCTTAGCCGCCGCTTCGATTTCCGCTTCACTTGCCATCGATACCCTGCTCCGTTGACGCTGACCGGGGCCGCAAAGCCCCGGCGGACGATCTTCATCGCGCGCTTTTGTACTATCGCTTCCGACCGGCTGAAAAGACCCAGCTTGCCGCGCCGGACGAACGCCTCGAGCGCGGCGCTTGTCCATATTCTCATTGCGTTGCAAGTGGTTCCGCGCAGATGTTGATGGAATAGTTGATTTTTCGCCGAGCTGCTGGCGCGGGGTCGCCTGGCATGGCGGGGGCCGCGGGGCGGAGAGCGCGGGACTGTGAGCCGTGGGAGCGAAGCGGCGCGTGCCGTAACGGAGCACGCGGGGGCTACGGGGCAAAGGGCGACCCGCCCAGAACGAGCCGCCCGACTTTATAACGTCATGGTTCGGCAAACGCGGCGGAGAAAAGGATGCGCGCGGGCTCGCACCCGCGCGCATCCTCAGCCAAATCACACCAGGTGTGCGAGCCCGCTAGCGCGGGCCGGGCACCACCGGGCCTCCGACGGTGCCGCCGCTGTCGCAGACCTTCACGGTCTTCATGGCGCCTTCCGCTTCCGTGCGGGTGGTATAGACCTTGTCGCCCACGATGGTGGTGGTCTTCGTCGTGGGTTTCTGCTGGACGATCGAGCAGTGTTTCGTCCCTGAATCCTGCACGATGTAGAAGTCTGCCATCGCGGGAGTGACGAAGGCCGCGACGCCCGCGGCAGCGACAAGCAATTTGATCCGCATCAGTTCCTCCTTCAGTTCCTCTCCTACTTCCTCTTCATTGCGCTGTTTCTGCGCGCACCTGCATCCTGGTTCCGCGCCTGCACAGGAATCGGCAGCACGAAACCGTGCGATGGGCGTTCAGTGCAGCCCGCCGAAAATCCAGATCAGCAGGATGATCGGCAGCGGGATTCCGATCAGCCAGAGCAAGAGACCGCGGCCCATGTGTGTATCTCCTCCGAAAGGTGACCGCGGCAACAACTCCATCCTGTGCAATTGGTTCCCTATCAAGTCGTCTATGGAACTTTCTTCATCATGGGACATTCCTTCCGCAAACATCATTTGCGTATGCCGACGGGTCCGAGGAATCCGAGGAATTCGCGTGGCTCCGAACTCCGCAACCAGAAAGCCTTCCCGCCTTCCGAAAGCCAAACCGACCGACCAGCGCTGGTCGATGAACCGTCTGTTTTCGGACATGGCGCAAAGTACGGCCCGCGCGGCGGGCCGCGCCTGGGTGTTCGCGGTCGCGGTCGCGACCGTCTTGGTCTGGGCGGCCACCGGTCCGCTGTTCGGCTTCTCCGACACCTGGCAGCTCGTGATCAATACCGGGACGACGATCGTGACCTTCCTGATGGTGTTCCTCATCCAGAATACCCAGAACCGTGATTCCGCCGCCATTCAGGTCAAGCTCGACGAGCTCATCCGCGTGAGCCGCGTACACAACTCCTTTGTCGGTGTGGAGCACCTGACCGACGAGGAGCTCGACGAGATCCGCGCGCTGTGCGAGGCGCGCGCCAACAAGGAGCTTGCGCAGCGCCTGCAACCGGACAGGCGGAACGGGCGCAAGGCCAGCAGTTGAAGTCGCCTCCTGGCCGCCCGCCGCAGGGAGCGACTGTGCTGCTCGTATCCCGGAGTGAAAAGCGTCAGCGCCGGGCGATCTGCGCGAGCGCCGCAAGAGCGTCTTCGATGGCGCGTTGCTGCACGCCGCTGCGCCCGATCGCGGGGTAACGCTTCTCGAGGCGCTCAGTCGGAAAGCCGCGTCGCGCGACCGCGATGCACACCAGTCCGACCGGATTGCCGTCCTCGTCGGGCTCCGGGCCGGCGACGCCGGTGATCGCGGCCGCCAGGTCGGCGGCGGAGCGGGCCAAAGCGCCTTCCGCCATGGCCACGGCAACCTCGTCACACACCGCGCCGCGGCGGCGCAATAGCTCCGCGGGGACTCCCAGCGCGCGAGTCTTGTGGCGCTTGGTGTAGGTCACGAAGCCGCCGTCGAGCAGCTCGCCCGCTCCCGGCGCTTGCGACAGCACGCTTGCGAGCAGGCCGGACGTGCAGGATTCCGCCGTAATGATGGTAAGGCCCTTGCGTTCGGCGATGGCCAACACCTCGGCCGCGGCCCGGACCAGGTTGTCGTCAAAGTCCATCGAGTTGCTCGTCAAGAACGCTGGTCTGCGGGAGGTGCTGCCCTTGCGAGCGCGGGGCCGTCCGGTTTCGGCAAGTGCTCTGCAATCGCTTCAGGAAGTCCATGGGGAAGCACGGATCACGCCGTACCCCTAGCCTTGAGGTCCGCGGGTTTCAGCTGCGGCGCGGCGTGGCCGCTCCGCTGCGCGCGACGTCGCGAGCCGTAGCGGCGGGCGTAGACATTGGTGAACTCGGCCCCCATCAGCACCAGCTGGGATGAGTAGTAGACCCAGATCAGGACCACGATGATCGAAGCCGCGGCGCCGTAGGTCGATTCGAGGCCCTGCTTGCCGATATAGAGGGCGATAAGGAATTTTCCCGCTTCGAACAACGCGGCGGTCAGCACAGCGCCGAGCCACACGTCGCGCCAGCTGATAGGCGTGTCCGGAAGCCATTTGAACATCATCGCGAACAGCACCACGATCACCGCAAACGACGTGGCCGAGCCCGCAATCTGCAGCATGCCCTCCGGCAGGTACGGAGCCAGATATCCACCGACAGCGGAAAGGCCGGCGGTCAGGAGCATCGAGACCATGAGCAAAAAGCCCACAGCGAGCACGCCCGCAAGCGATACGATATAGCTGCGGACGAAGCGCCAAATGCCGGCTCCCGGCGGGCTTTCCACGTCCCAGACGGTGTTGAAGGCGTCCTTGAGCTGGACCACGACGCCGACGGCGGCGAGGATCAACGTGCCGGTGCCGATAACCGTGGCGATGAGACTCCCTTGCGGCCGACTGGCGCCCGCGAGCATGGCTTCGATCGTCTGGGTGCCGGCATCGCCGACGAGACCTTTCAAGGCCGCGAGCACCTGCCCCTGCACGGCCTCGGGGCCGAACACGAGACCGGCGACAGCGATCGCGATGAGGATGAGCGGACCAATCGAGAACACCGAGTAATACGCGAGCGCCGCGCCCTGGCGCGCGTCGTTGTGTGCGGACCATTGTTCGACCGCTTCCCGCAGCGGCGTCAGCCATGCCGGCATCGTCTCGCACCTGTAATTGCCTTCGCGGCGGATGTGACGCACCGACGAGAGAGCAGAACCCGACCGCTCGGCCACACGCGCGCTGCAGTGGCTCGCCAGCACGCGTCTCCAAGCGGCTGATCAATGCGGCAAGGCGATGCCGGTTCCCGACCGCCGCGCCAACCGCGAGTCCTGCAGGCCGGCTGCCGACAGTCGGGGCCGAGCGAAACCCCGGGAGGGGCGATACAACGGCTCCGTCGCGGCATCCTGGTCGGACTGCAGCGGCTGGTGACCGCCACCTGAACGTCGAGGCGGTCACCGACTTACCGGCAAGGCCGATGATTGGCTCCAGCGGGAACCAGAAGGAACCGCACGCGTTGAACCTTCAGTTCTGACAGTCATTTCATTAACGGATGCGGTTTGGCCCAGCCCCGCTTTGCGATCCCGGACGCAAAGCGGGGCTAGTCGTTCCACGTTTCCCCATCAATGGAGCCTCGCCGTCCACGCCGCAAAATGGCTTTCGCATGTATTTGCGAATGATGCCGCCAGCCCGCGGGCGCAGCACATGCTCTATGTCAGCCGACGGCGCGCTTTATCGATCGGCGGTGCCGAACTCGGCAAGACCGAATGACCTTGTTGGACAAGACGCAGAGCGAGCGCAACGACGGCGCTCACGTCGGCGCCGGCGCGGGGCACCCCCTGCCGAACGCGCGTTGCGACAGGCTCGAGCTTCAGCGGCGATCGCCGGCGACGCGCGCAGGCTTGCGCCGTGCGCTACTGGTCTCACTGCCCGCACCGATCATCCAGGTCTCGATCAGGCCCTCGTCCTCGTCCGCGAAGCCGACAAGAGCGCCGGCAAGCTGCGAGCGCGACCGCCGTGCGTGGAAATATCGGGTCGTCATAAGAATTCTCCGCAATGCGTGGGAGCAACGCGGGTGCGGTGGCGCGGTTCCTGGGCAGTCGGGTTGGAACTTCGGAACTCATGACACGTTGTTCCGCTTGTCGGATGCGAGCAGCGCTTTTTTTAACCGACGGAGATCGTGATGGCATCGCAGCGTTCGTCCACGCCGGCCTGGCGCAGACCGGGCTCCCCGATCGGCCGCAAAGGCCCGCGCAAGGCTCATCCGAAATACAAGCGGCACATGAACGAGCCCTGGAGCAGGGCCGATGTGGGCATGCTGCGCCAGCTTGCGCGTGCCAACACGCCCACCGGGGTCATCAGCCTCAAGCTGGGCCGTACCGAGACCGCGGTCCGCGGGAAAGCCCAACGCGAACGCATTTCGCTCAAGCCGAGCAACCGATCCCCTTATAACCGTAGAGCCCGCTCGGCCCATTGACCACCTGCACGGGGACATCCCTCACTTTGAAGCTCGAGCGTTAGGAGGCTCGCATGGCCAAGAAGCGGAAACGCAAATACTCGCGCGGCGCCGGCAAGGAGGTGGAACGCGAGATGCACCGTTACAAACGGGGGAAAGCCAAGAGCGGCAAAGGCGGAAAGGGCGGCAAGGTGAAAAGCCGTAAACAGGCGATCGCCATCGGGCTGTCCAAGGCCCGCAAGAAGGGCAAGAAGGTACCGCGGAGAAAGAAGAAGGAGCCTCGGCCCCGCGCGGCCGCACGGCCGCTTTATCCCACCCTATTCATTTGCGCCGGCGGCTGCTTGCTCGCCGCGAGCGGCCGCGTACGCGTGACTCGAGCATGCCGGCACGAAGCGCCGTCGTCGAAAAAAGAACCCCGCCGAAGCGGGGCTCTAGTATGCGCGTGACCCGGGAGGACGATGGGTCACGCTGCAACTCCCAACCCATGGCAGCGCGGCTGGTTCCCCGCGCGGGCCGTGCTCCGCGCGAATGAATTCCAGCGGTCGCTGCGCGGCCGTCCTCGCGGACCACGGCAACGCGCTGTCGGGCTCGCGGCGGTCCTTATGTCCCGCAACCGACTCAATCTGCCGCCAGGCTGATCCCAATTCCAGCAGGGCGTACAGCCACGTGGCGCTCTCACGATTGCATCTGCGGCGGGAAGCTTGGAACGATGCGACTGCCCGACGGTTGACAGCGCAAACAACGCGCTGGAGACGACGATGAAAGCGCTGACGTGGCATGGCAAGGGCGACATGCGCTGCGAAAGCGTGCCGGATCCGAAGATCGAGCACCCGCGCGATGGTCAGCGGCTGGAAGAACAAGCTGGAAGCCGCCATCGCCAACGTCACGCCGGCGGGCATGCTCGCGAAAAGGCATCGCCGCATGGCCGAGCCGCAATCGGCCGGACGCAAGAAACGCTCGTAGCACCCGCGGATCGATGCGGCGGCACGCTCTCGGACGGCGCTTTCCCTTCCAGACCGGCATGTCCCGGACGCAGCGCAGCATGAGCGAAGCGAATGGTGCGCTGCAGATCCGTACGACCCGCCATTTGGAACGGTCCCGGGTCTGCAACGCGCCGCTGCGCGCTGCGTTGCGCCCGGGACTGAATGGATCCTCGGTAAAACACCCATCGCTACTCTGCGCCGCCATGGTTTCGCCAGGCGCCCGCCCCGATGCCCGAACACCGCCTCGGGTCTCCGGCGGGAACTTAATCGTGCCATTCCGGTTGCTCTGGCGACTCCCTCCGCCCGATGCGGAGGGCAAATCCGTCGGAGAGGTGCGCCCATGACGATGAAACTGATGACAGCCGCGGCGCTTGCGGCGACGCTGATGCTCGGCTCGTCGGCCTTAGCTCAGGAGCAGGGCAGCCAGAAATTCCTCAAGCAGGCGATCGAGGGTAACCTGGCCGAAGTACAGATGGGCGAACTCGCGCAGAAGAACGGCGGCAGCGAGGGCGTGCGCTCGTTCGGCCAAATGCTGCAGAAGGATCACTCGGCCGCCAACCAGAAAGCCAAAGCCGCCGCCGACAAGCTCGGCGTGTCGCCGCCCAGCGCGCCCAACAGCAAGCAGAAGGCGATGTACGATCGGCTGTCGAAGCTGTCCGGCGCGAAATTCGACCAAGCATTCATCAAGGACATGGTTGCCGACCACAAGAAGGACATCAAAGAGTACGAGGCGGAGGCGAAGAAGAAGGATGCCGCCGGCAGCTACGCGAGCGAGGCGCTGCCGACCTTGCGCAAGCATCTCGAGACGGCGCAATCGCTGAACAGCGGCGCAACCACCGGAAAGCGCTAGTTCTGCGCGTCCGACGTTTCCGGTGCGTACGACGCTTTCGGTGAGCTGTCGGGAGTGCTGTGGCAAGCCCGATGGCGCAGGCGCCAGAGGGCGATCGGACGCGGGGTACGCGCCCGGCGCTTTGCGTCTGCCGGGCGCTGGGGCTTTTCGCCTTGCCCGCGAGCGCGTTAGCGGCCGCTCGCTGCAGGCGCTTTTTTGCCGCCCGGATCGGTGATACCCTGGCTGCACTCGGAAAAGGGAGGCGACGCGTCGCGAATCAACCCGCGTGGGGGTGAGCGTGCCCTCGTCCTTTGTCAACGATCCCAAGCATTGGCGCGACCGCGCCGAGGAAACCCGCGCGCTCGCCGATCAGATGAGCGACGAGACGTCGAGGCAGATGATGCTGCGGATCGCGGCCGACTACGAGCACTTGGCCGAGCGAGCCGAGCAACGGATGGCAGGCGCACCGCGACCGCGCTGACGCTTGCGCGGGCGCACCCGCCAGCTTCCTGCCAGCGCCGGCGCGCGAGCGAATAGTTCCGCGTGCTCGGCTTGCGCGCAGCAGCATTGCAAATTTCGGCGCCGCTGCAAGCTGAGTTGGAGTGGAAACGAAACTCAAGCTAACGCACGAGTCTGCCGGGTGCGACGGGAACGCCGCACCGCTGCCGGAGTTGGATGACGGGGAGGTTCTCAACCAACGGAACCATGCAATGATCAAACGCTCCATCATCCTAGCCTCGGCCGTCCTTCTGGTGACTGCCGGTGCCGCGTCGGCGCAGAGACAGATGCCGCCAGACAATGGCCCCGCGCCGAGGATGCACAGCGTACCGAGCGGCGCCAAGACCGGCACGCCCAGCCACCCCCTCAGCAGTACCAATCCGCAGGCGGCGACGGGAACCACCGGGCAGGCGCCGCACGAGGTTCCGCAGAACGGCGGCGCCCCGATGAAGAGAGTGCCCGGACAACGCTGAACGCGCCCGCGGTCGCGTGCGAGAAGGAGCCCAGCGGCTCCTTCTTTCGTTTTTGGGCATACGCGCGGGTCCCGGTCGCCCGGAACTCTAGGCCACGCTCCAGACTTGATGACCTGAGGTGACAGGGTCGGCCGCGCCCCTCCACGTCGCGAAGAACCGGCGGGCCTACGTTGCACGATCCACGACTCGTCTTCGCGGCACGTGAGCACGTGGAGCCGACGTCGCCTCCCGATTCGCCGGCCGGCTCGCACTCGCTGACCCCGGCACTGCCTCCCCGCCGCGCATTGTGAGCCATGCCGTGGAGGATTACGTCATCCGCTTCTTCATCGGGGGATTCGCAGTCTCGGCCTTCGCCGTGCTGGGCGATCTATTTCGCCCCAAGAGCTTCGCCGGCTTGTTCGGCGCCGCGCCCTCGATCGCGCTGGCGACGCTGGCGATGGCGTTCTGGCAAGAGGGAGCAGACTACGCAGCGCTCGAAGGCCGCTCGATGATAATCGGGGCCCTGGCGCTGTGTATCTACAGCTTGGCGGTCTGCTGGCTCCTGAAGCGCCATCAACTGTCCGCGCTGTTAGCCACCTCGGCGGCGCTGGCGATCTGGGCAGCGGTCGCGCTCGGCGGAAAATGGCTGCTGCTGGGATAGCGCGATGACTGTCAAGATCAAGCTCTCGGCGCTGCGGCAAACGAGCTGGCACGAGTATCTCATCCGCTTCGCGCTCGGCGGCCTGGCTACCGCGGTTGCAGGTGCAATTGCGGCGTGGTTCGGGCCCGAAGCCGGCGGCCTATTCCTGGCGTTTCCCGCGATTTTTTGCGCGAGCGCCACGCTCATCGAGAAGCACGAGCGCAAGCGCAAGGAAAAGGCCGGATTGCGCGGGACACGCCGCGGCCGAGACGCGGCGGCTCTCGACGCTGCGGGCGCGGCGCTCGCCAGCGTGGGGCTCTGTGCTTTCGCCGCCGTCATCTGGCTGCTCGCCCGCGACTCCGCCTGGCTCGCCCTGATAGTGGCGAGCGCCGCCTGGTGCACGGTCTCGGTGCTGCTCTGGTCCGAGCGGCGATGGATATGGGCGCTGTGCCACTGGCGCGGCAGCGCCCGATCGGGGCGACCGCGCACGCAAGCGTGAGGCCGGCGCACTTTGAGAGCCGCAGCAAATCTAGCGCTGCAATAAGCGGGTGACGGCAGCAACGATGGTGCGGTCCCGCGCCGGCTTAGCAATGACGCAGCGTCCCGGCCACTGCGCGCGCAGCGCCTCGATGTCGACCTGGCCGGTGTAGAAAACGAACGGAATGCCGCGGCGCTCGAGCTCGGAGGCGACCGGCGCGATCATCGCTCCTGCCAGCCGAACGTCGAGGATGGCGGCGGAAATGTCATGCTCGGCGACCGCGGCAAGGGCATCGTCGAGGGTTCGACGCGGCTCGACCACCTCGGCGCCGGCCTCGGTGAGAATCGATTCCAGCTCCAGCGCGATGAAGAAATCGTCCTCGACTACCAGGATGCGTGCGCCGGCGAGCGAGCGCGCGCGCTCAGGCTCGGGACGGCGTTCCGCCGATGGTTCCCTCTGCAGCCGGGAGCGGGAGCTCGATCGTGCAGACGAATCCCTCGGGCTGAAACTCACGACGGATCGTTGCGCCCGGGATGGCATGATCGATCAACGTGCTTCCCAATCCGCTCGAAGCGGGCGGCCGCACCGGCGCACCGCCTTGCTCCTGCCAGATAACCGAGAGCACGCGCGCATTGTTCCGCATATTGACGGTCCAGCTCAGGCTCACCGTGCCCTGTTCCCGCGACAACGCGCCGTGCTTTGCCGCGTTGGTCGCGAGCTCGTGCAGCACCAGCCCGAACGGGGTGGCGACATCGGGCGTCAACAGCACCGGCTCGCCCTGCAAACGCAGGCGGTTGGGATCGGCCGAGATGTAGGGCGCGAGTTGGTTGCGAGTCAGCGCCGCCAGATCGGCGCCCTGCCAATCCGACTTGATGAGCAGGCTGTGGGCGCCCGCGAGCGCCAGCAGGCGCCCGTCGAAGCGCTCGACAAATTCCTCGGTGGACGCGCTGCCGCGCAAGGTCTGGTGTGCGATCGACTGCACCACGGCCAAGGTATTCTTGACCCGGTGGCTCAATTCGTCGAGCAGCATCTGTTGCCGCTGCTCCGATCGCTTGCGCTCGGTGATGTCGCGCGTGCTTTCCAGCACCAGCCGGCGCCCATCCACCGACTCAAGCTGAATCCGGCTTTCCACCGTCAGCTCGCGTCCATCCTTGGTGCGGTGCCTGAGCTCGCCGCGCCAGCTTCCCTGCTCGAGCAGCTTCGCCCGCAGCGCGGCGAACGAGGAGCCCGGCACCACCGTCGCCAGCAGCTCCTCCTTGCGCTTGCCCAACGCCTCCTCGCGGCTGTAGCCGTAAAGCTCCTCGCTACCCCGGTTCCATTCGCGCACGCCGCCGTCGAAATCCCACATGAAGATCGGGTCGCGCGAGAGCTCGACCAGCCGCTTCTCCTGCCGCAGCCGCTGCTCGCTCTCGCGCAGCGCCTGTTCGACCTGGCGCCGCTCCGTCACGTCCAGGAAGGTAACGACCACGCCGTCGATCTTGCCGTCCGCCGTGCGATAGGGGCGCAGGCGGGTGTCGTACCAGCTCCCGTTGCGGCTGCGGACTTCACGACGGACCGGCGCAAGCTCTGCGAGCACAGCTTGGGCATCCTTGATCAGATCTTCATATTCGAGCTGATTGGCAAAATCGGTGATCGGCCGGCCCTCGTCGGCCAGCGTGACGCTGAACAGGTCGGTCACCTGCTTGCTGAAGCGCTTGATGCGCAGGTCGGGGTCGAGAAACAAGGTCCCGACGTCAGTCACCGCCAGCAGGTTCTGCAGGTCGGCGTGCGCGCGCAAGATAACTTCCAGCTTGAGCTTGAGCTCGCTGTTGACGGTCTGGAGCTCCTCGTTGATCGACTGCAGCTCCTCCTTGCTGGTCTCAAGCTCCTCGGCGGTCGATCGATATTCCTCGTTGACCGATTGCAGCTCCTCGTTGGCGGCGCGCAGCTCTTCGTTGCTCGCGTCCGATTCCTCGCGCACCGTCCGCAACCGCGATTGCGTCAGCTCGAGCTCCTCGGTGAGCCGCCGCACGGTCTCGTCCTGCGGCTGCACGCCTTCGGCGGAGGGCACGGGCTCGGGAACCATCTCGCCCTCGATGAACATCACCAGCGCGTGCCGCGGCTGGACCGCGTTGTTCTCCTCGGCCGGCTTGACCAGGACGTGCACGCGGTGCGGCGCGCCGTTGAAACGCACCAGGATCGGCAGGCTGAGAGTCTGTTGCTGCTGGTCGAAAGCGCGGTGCAGGGCGGAGCGGAGCTCGAAGCGCAGCTCGGGCCGAACCAGATCGACGACATCGCGGCTCAGCGGCCCACCCGCCGGTAGCGCATAGCGACCGGCGTTCTCGGACAAGTGGACGACGCGGTGGGCCTCGTCGACCAGGATGCTGGGCGGGGCCACCTTTTCGATTGCCCCCCGGTGCAGCGTGGCTTCGCTGAGCGCGGCGCTCGGACTGAGGGCGCGTCCGAGCGCCGGAGCGTGCTCGCGCCAGGCGACGGGCCCCAACAGACGCGGCAGCAGGCGGGGCTTGTCGCCCGGCTGCATCTCGGATTGGTAGATGCGGGCGTTTCGGTCGACCGTGCGGAACAGGCCCGGCGTGCTCTCCGCGCTTTCGGACGAGCCGATCACCAGGTAGCCGCCGGGATTCAAGGCGTGATGAAAGGTGCTACAGACCTGCTCTTGCAGATCACGATCAAGATAGATCAGCACGTTGCGGCAGGAGACGAGATCGACGCGCGAGAACGGCGGATCCTTCAGCAGGTCGTGAAGCGCAAACAGCACGATGTCGCGCAGCTCCTGCCGGACCCGATAGTGGTCGCCGTGGCGCACGAAGAAGCGCCGCAGCCGCTCCTCGTTCACGTCAGTCTCGATGGCGGCGGGAAAGCGCCCCTCGCGCGCCGTCGCGATCGCGCCGGCGTCGAGATCGGAGCCGAACACCTGGATCGCCGGCCGCAGCTCGTGGCGGGCCGCCTCCTCGAGCAGCAGAATCGCGATCGAATAGGCCTCCTCCCCAGTCGCGCAGCCCGGCACCCAGACGCGGATCGTTTCATCCGGCGCCCTGGCCTCGAACAGCTGCGGCAGCACCCGCGACCTGAGCGTCTCGAACACCTCGGAATCGCGGAAGAACGTGGTGACCGAAATCAAGAGGTCGCCGAACAGCGCCTGCGACTCGTCCGCATTGTCGCGCAGGAAGTCGTAGTAATCCTGCGGACTCTGCGACCTGGTAATCTGCACTCGGCGCGCGATCCGGCGCAGCACGGTGGAACGCTTGTATTTGGAGAAATCGTGCCCGGTACGAACGCGCACTTGGTCCAAGATGCGCCGAAGCAGATCCTCGTCGAACTGGTACGCGTCGGGGATTGGAAGGATTTTCCTGTTGCGCACCAGCTCGACCAGGCGCTCGGCGAGCTCGCGCACCGGCAGCACGAAATCCGCAACGCCGGTTGCGATCGCGCTGCGCGGCATCGAAGGATACTCGGCCTCGTTCGGATCCTGCACAAGGATGATGCCGCCCCCTTCCTTGACTGCGCGCACGCCGATGGCGCCGTCGGAGCCGGCGCCCGTCAGAATGACGGCGAAGCCGTCGCCGTGCTGCTCGGCCATGGAGCGGAAGAGCAGGTCGATGGGCGCGCGCTGGCCGCGCGGCTCGTCGAACTTTACCGCCGAGATCTCGTGATCGGTGATGTGGAGCGAGCGGCCGGGCGGGATCACGTAGACGTGGTCCGATTGCAACTGCTGCCTCGCGGTGACCTGCAGCACGGGCATGCGCGTGCGGGTCGCCAAAATGCTCGATAGGTCGCTGTGGCTTTGCGGGTCCAGATGGATCACGACGACGAACGCGGCGCCGGTTTCCTCGGGAAGCATTTCGAAAAACGTCTGCAGCGCCTGCACGCCGCCTGCGGAGGCGCCGACGCCGACGATCACCGGATGGGTTGCGCCGGCTTGGCCGGGTCGTGAAGCGCGCGCTCCGTCCGCTCCCTTATCATCGCCTTGCGCCATGACGCCACTCCACAGTGACCGGCCTGCAACCATCACGATAGTCCCGCGTACGCACGCTGGCAAACGAACGCGCCGCCATGGTCGGGTAGCGCACACTGCTCGCACGGCAATTTGCAAAAGCCGTTGCCGGAACCAATTTCGCCGCGTCGTCCCTACTAGCCACGCCTCGGCCCGCGCGGAGAACAGCATGGCCAACCGGGACATCGTGGCCATCGGCACGTCCGCCGGCGGGTTCGTGGCCTTGCGCTTTCTGGCGAGCGAACTGGCACCCGACTTCCCGGCCGCAGTCGTCACCATCCATTTGTCGAGCCAATTCCGCACCCAGCTCGATGCGATCCTCACCAAGTCCGGACCCGCTCAGGGCCGCCTTCGCGGTCTCGCAAGCGCGCAGAGCTAGATTGGCTAGCGGGCAGCCGTTCGTGTTGGCGCAAAACAGTGCGGCGCGCGGATGCCGTCTCAACAGCCGCCGCGCTCATTCAATTCCGCCGGACGCGCTAGACTTTGCGCTTGTCGGCGGGACGGCCTTCCTTGAGCTGGTCTTGAAGCTGCTCGAAGCGCTCGGCCTCGAGCGCAAGCCGCAGCCAGGTGCGCGCCATCTCCAGAAGGATGGTCTGGAGCTTCCTGTTCGAGGCGTCCGACGCCATGCGCCGGCATGCCTCGGCATTCATTCGGCATTCGACTGGCGTCATCATGGCGGAACGAAAGTACGTCTCTGACCGCGCCGGCGGCGAACAAAATCCGCGTAAAAACGCGATCGGCAAATTCGCCTCGCGCTCAGCCGCAACAGCGGGAGCGAACCAGACAGGGCATGGATGGCAGCGTCCTGTGCAAGTGCCACGTTCCCGCGGGCAAAGTCGCGGAAAGCAATGGCCGTGCTCATGAAAGAACCCCGCCGTGGGACGCAGCGGGGTTCTTCGCTCGCTCGCAGACTTGGAGGGTCGCAATTCCCATCTGGAGCTTGGCTGTCAGGGCGAAGCGGTCACGGTGATGGTCCGTACGCGCCTACACCTAACCAGCGAATTCTTGCGCCCTTCACCTGTCGACAATGACGTTTGCTCGCGAGGCGGGCGCGTGCGCGCCAGCGAGATCCAAACCGCGGCGGAATGCTTCTTCCCGGACCGCCGCCGCGATCCACACGCGCGATAACTCCATGAGCTGATCGCGCCGCTCAGTATCGATCGCCTGCTCCGCCTGTCGCGCGCATTCGCGCGCATAGGCGAAATACTTGCTCGCCTCCCGGCTCATTCCTGCACCTGATCGGTTGCCGTCCCAAAGCGGCATTAGAGCCTTTATTGAGAGGTTTGTCTGTCCGCCTCGCGACCTAGGGAAAACTTTCGACGCTGCACTGCAGAGCGCCAATGCAAATTACGCTGCATCGCAGGATGGAATTCAAAGAGACTCCACATGATCGTGAATGCGCGATAAGGACAAGCAATGGTCCACCGCAATCGGTGTGGAATTATCAGCCTGTGCCTTCGGCGACGCGGCCCATCTCGAACGATGGGATGACGGCCTCCGTCCGCCGGCGGATCGTGCGGTAGCACTCGCAAGCCGCCTGTTCGAGCCCGCCCCGGTCGAGGATGGCGATGCGGCCGCGCCGGTAGCGGATCAGGCCGGCCTCCTGCAGCCGGCAGGCGATGAGGGTCACCGTGGTGCGGCGCGCGCCCAGCATCTGCGCGATCGCATCCTGGGTGAGCGGGAGCTCGCACGCCCCCGTACGATCGAGCGCCTGCAGCAGCCAGCGCGCCAAGCGCGCTTCCAGCGGATGCACGGCATTGCAGGCGGCGGTCTGCTGCACCTGGGCAAGCAGCGATTCCTTGTATTTAAGGATCAGCTCCCGCAACCGCGCGCTCTGATGAGCCGCTGCTTGAAAGTGCGGCGTCGGGACCACCGCCACGCTGCCCGGGATCTGGACGATCGCGCGAGTGAAGGCGTTCCACGGCCCGAGGCCGGCGAAGACGCCGACCGCGCCCTCCCGACCGACCACGGCTGTCTCAACGCACTGCCCCTGCTGCATGACGCACACCAGCGACACCATCCCGCCTATCGGGAAGTAGACGTTGGCTACCGGTGCCTCTTGCTCCTGCAAAATCGCGCCGCGCGGGAAGAAGGTCGTGCGCAGGTACGGCAGGAGCAGTGCGTAATCGCTGGGCGAGAGAGCCGCCAGCAGCCGATTTTCAGTCCTGTCGGGCATGGGGGGACTCCTTCCGATGTCACCGGCGCCCGCGAAACGACACCACCCGGTGAAAGTTCCGCGCGGTGTGCGCTGGCGTACATAGAGGCGAGCCCGGTCACAGGCACTGCCCGAACCTGTGGGTGGCAAGGTAGGGCTTGCCGCGCGCCCGCGCCACCAGCGCCTGCGACTGCTGCACGGTGAGCCTGGCCTGGTGAACCATCTCGGCCAATTCCCGCTTCCGGGCGCAGAGGCGCGCGAATTGCGATCTGATCCGCTCAGGCAAATGCTTGATCGTTTCGTCCACCGCCACAAACGGCAGGCGGAATAGGACCTGCGCCGTACCGTCGGCCACATCGAGTTGCCAATGGCGCGTCCTGGCTTCGGCCTGGTGCATCAGCTCGCGCGCAACGACCGTGGCATGCTCCAGGGCCTCCGCGTCTTCACGGAGTTCGACGCCGTCCTGGTCCACGATGCCGCCGGAGCCGTCGCGGAGGTGAAAATAGTAACGTGGCATCAGGCATCCCCTCGAGCATCACGAGATCGCGAAAGATTGAGGTTGGCGACGGCCGCGCGAAAATCAAGGGGGCGCGGCAGCCGCCTGATCTTCCGCCCTCGCTTGAGCCCTTCTCCCCGCGATGACCAGTGGAGGCCGTAGCGGCGAGCGGAAAGTTGTCCGTTACCGCATTGTGAGTCGGATCGCCGACTCAGGAGCAAAATACCTGCCGGAGCATTGTCATGGAACAGGGCCGCTTTGCGGCCGCAACAGGAGGCCAACCCATGTGCGACTACAGCCTGCAGCACGTCCAATCGCGGCCCGCGAAGTCCGCTGAGAAACTAGTCACGCGCAATTTCGGGACAGGGACACGCGGCTTCTGCTCACCGGACGATTCCGGCACGGCGGTGTGCGTGCTTCCGGGGACGGAGCTCGCCTTCGAGCGGCCGATCGAGGCGGATGTGCCGATCGACGTGCACCACGTCGCCATTTTCCGGCAAATCAACAAGACCGTGCCGCACACCCATCACGACGCCTTGGAGCTGCCGGGAGGCAAGCTCGTCATGCTGACCCATCTGCGCGAGGGGCAGGTCGCAACCGTGCTTCAGCTGCCGGCACAGCCGAAGTCCGAGGCCGAGGCCCGGGAGCAGACCCGGGTTGCTTATGCCGGGTAGTCGCGCGACGGCCTGATTGCGGCGGCTCCGGTCCTCGGTTCACAGCCCGCCGGGGCAGTGGCGTTCACAGGCGCTCACGGCCGGCGCGTCGCACCGCGCCGGACCCCATGACGCGTGGAACTTTTCCGCCGCCATCCGGTTTTGAGATAAGCGATATCGATCAAAGGTGAAGCATGGCCACACGCGCAAGTACTCGCAGCACCGGAGGCATGGTTTCCGAAGTGCGCGACCAGGGAAAGGAAGCGGTCGCAGCCGTGACCGAGGTCGGCGGCAACGTGACGGATGCGATCGACCGGTCGCTGAAGGACCGGCCATACACGACGTTGTTGCTGGCCGTGGGAGTGGGCTTCGTCCTCGGGGCGCTGTGGGCACGCTAGCGTCGCTAAAGGGCAGGGATGGAGTTGCGCGTGAACGAAGACCGGCTGACAGGCAAGGCCACAAATCTCGCGGGGCGCGCCGAGGAAACCTACGGCCGTGCGAGCGGCGACGTGAAGCACGAGCTGCAAGGCAGGGCGAGACAGGCGGAAGGCGCGGCGCACGAGCTGTATGGCGAAGTGAAAGAGCAAGCCGCGCGCGCTGCCGACGGCATCGGCGAGAGCCTGAGCCGGGCCGATGACTTTCTCGGCGAAATGATCGAGCGCCGTCCCTATACGACGGCAGCGGTGGCGCTGACGATCGGCTTTCTGATCGGGCGATTTGGCCGCCGCGGCGAGTGACCCCTCCCCCCTGGCCTGGCTATTTTTCGAGAAGCTCCCGAAGGCGCGAGGCGATATCGACCGGCCGGATCGGCTTCTGAATGACGAGAACGCCCGGGTCGAGCCGGCCGTGGTGCACGATGGCATTGCGGGAATAGCCGGTCATGAACAGCACCGGCAGGCCGGGCCTGATCTCGTGTGCTTGATCGGCCAATTGCCGGCCGTTGACGCCAGGCAGGACCACGTCGGTCAGCAATACGTCGATGCGGACGTCCTGTTCGCGCAGGTAGCGCAGCGCACCCGCCGAGTCCTGCACGGCCAGCACCCGGTAATTGAGATCATGCAGGACCTCCGCGAGGTACTCGCGCACGTCCGCGTCGTCCTCGACCACCAGCACGGTCTGGCCGTGCTCGCCATCGAGGCCTTCGATCGTGATCGGAGTTTCCGCATCGTCGTCGCTCGTTTGCACGGCGCGCGGTAGATAGAGCTTGATGGTCGTGCCCTCCCCCAGCTCGCTGTAGATCTTGATGTGTCCGCGCGACTGTCTGACGAAACCGTAGACTTGGCTGAGCCCCAAGCCCGTGCCTTCGCCCACGCCTTTGGTGGTGAAGAACGGCTCGAACGCCCTGCTCCTCACCTCCGAGTCCATTCCGGTCCCGGTGTCGCTGACCGAGATCAACACGTATTGTCCGGGTTTGAGCTCCGGCTGCCCCTGAACATAGGCGTCGTCGAGAAAGGCATTGCTGGTCTCGATGGTCAGCTTTCCGCCCGTCGGCATGGCGTCGCGCGCGTTGAGCGCGAGATTGAGCAGGCTGGTCTCGAGCTGATCGGCATCGACCTCGGCGCGCCAGACGCCGGCGCCGGCGACGGCTTCCACCTGCACCGTCTCGCCCAGCGAGCGTTGCAGGAATTCTGCCGCGCCGATGATGAACTTGTTGACGTCGAGCGCCCTGGGATTGAGCGGCTGGCGCCGCGAAAACGCCAGCAGGCGCTGGGTGAGCGTGGTGGCACGCTGGCCACCGCGGATGGCGTTGGCGATGAAACGGTTGAGCCGCGCGAGGCTCGAGGGCTCCAGCTTCCCGAGTAGCCGCTGCGCGGCCTCGAGGTTGCCAAGGACGATGGTAAGCAGATTGTTGAAGTCGTGCGCGATGCCGCCGGTGAGCTGGCCGACCGCCTCCATCTTCTGCGACTGGGCGAGTTGCTCCTGCACCTGCGCCAACGCAAGTTGGGCCTCGCGCCGCTCCGTGATGTCGCGGGTGACCTTGGCGAATCCGATCAGGGCTCCGGTCTCGTCGCGGATAGCATCGAGCACCGCGCTCGCCCAGAAGCGGGAGCCGTCCTTGCGGACGCGCCAGCCCTCCGCCTCGTATCTGCCCTCGGTGCTTGCGGTGCGCAGCGCAAGCTCGGGGAGCCCGGCGGCGCGATCCTCGGGCGTGTAGAACGTGCGGTAGTGCTTGCCGATGATGTCGTCGGCGCTGTAACCCTTGATGCGCTCCGCCCCGGCGTTCCAGCTTGATATCACGCCTGCGGCGTCGAGCCGGAACAGCGCGTAATCGGTGACCCCACCCACGAACAGCCGGAACATGCGCTCGCTCTCGCGCAGGCGCTCGACCGCCGCCTTTTCCGCAGTCACGTTCCTGCCGATCACGTAGATGAGGCCCTTCTCCACCGAGAGCGTCCACGACAGCCAGCACCAGGAGCCGTCCTTGTGGCGAAAGCGGTTCTCCATGCGCACGGTCGGTGCGCCTTTCGCAAGCAGCGCGCGCTGCGCGACGGCGGCCGGGGCATCATCGGGATGGCGCAACTGGCTCACGTGCATGCGCTTGATCTCGTCCTCGCTCCAGCCCAGCAGGCGCGTCCAGGCGGGATTGATGCTGGTGAAGTATCCTTCGAAATTCGACACTCCGAGGAGATCTTCCGAAAGCTCCCAGATGCGGTCGCGCTCGATGATGCGCTGCCCGACCTCGTGCTCGAGATCGTGACTGTGCCGTTGCAGCTGCTGTTCGGCCGCCACTCGTTCCGTGGTTTCGATCACGGTGGTGAGTACGCCGCCAATTCCGTTCGCCGCGGTATCGTCGGGAATCGGGCTGTAACTGATGGTGAAGCGTGCGTTTTCCCACGCGCCCGCGCGTCGGATGCGCCAGAGGTGGTCCTTTTCGAAAAACCCGCCGCGCTCTCCGCGCAGGATCGATTGGCTCAGCGGTCCGAGCTCGCCGTAGATTTCCGGCCATACCTCGCGCAGCGGCAGTCCCAGGGCGCCTGGATGCCGGTCTGCGAGGATCGGGGCATAGGCATCGTTGTAGACCATGACCAGGTCGGGGCCCCACCGCACTGCCATGGGGAAACCCGAGGAGAGGATCAGCTCGACCGCGAGCTTGAGGCTCCGCGACCAGGCCTCGGCCGGACCGAGCGGCGTCTTGGACCACTCCTTCTCGCGGACGCGGCGCTCCATCTCGCCGGCTGCCGCCATGCGTGCCTCCAGTGTGGATGTCAGCCGGGCCTGCGCTGAAGCGCCCCCCGGCGTGCGGCCGGCTCCGAATTCCATCTGTCCAGTGCGAGACAGGCGTGGCAGCCCCGCTTCCCAGCCCAGTCGACTATCGGCAAACCTGTCAAACACCGAGGGCGGCGACAAGTTCCCGACGACCAGGGCGGAAGGGGGCGGCGGCCGGTCGCGGCGGGGGTGCAAGGGGCCCCGCCCGGCAAAGCGCCAAGTGCAGAGCTGCAATCAACCGCGAGGGAGCTGACCGAGTTCGCGCCTAAGCCTGGGGAGGAAGCAGCCGGTCGACATATCCACGCAGGATTTCGTAGCAGGCGCAGCTCTTCTTCTTGAGCTCCTCGCGGCGAAGCACCTGGAACTGACCGCGGTGGGTGCGAATGATGCCTTCATCCTGAAGACGGGAGGCGATCTCCGATATCGTCGACCTTCGCACCCCGAGCATCTCGGCCAGGAATTCATGGGTGAATGGAATTGAATCGCTCTCGATTTTATCGCTGGTTTGCAACAGCCAACGGCACAAGCGCGCGGAGACGTCGTGCAGCGCGTTGCAGGCCGCAGTCTGCTGGATCACCCCGAGCTGCAGCTCCGCGTACCTGACGATCAGATCGCGAATGCGCGCGCTTTGTCCCGCCGCCGCGCGAAAGCGAGACGCGGAGATGCACAGCGCAGTCCCCGAGACCTGCACCAGCGCGGAGATGAAGGAAACGCCGGAACCGAGCCCCGCGGCCATGCCGACGGCCCCCTCGCGGCCGACCATGCCGACCTCGACCGCGCTGTCCTCCGGCATGCGCACGATGAGCGATATCATTCCGCTCTGCGGAAAATAGACGGCATCGATCGGGCGGCCCGGCTCCTCGAGCATCTGCCCCTGCTGCATCGGGATCTCGCGCAGGTGACGGACGAGCAGCAGGAAATCCTCCCGTGGCAGCGAGGCGAGGAGCCGGTTTCCAATCGGCAAGGTGCTTGATCCCGCAATGAGTGAGGCGAAACAGCTGTTTCGAACGGCTTGAGCAGAACAGTCCCCCCAGACCACGATATAAATTCCGCGCGGCCCGCGTCTGTGCGCTAGCCGACAAAAGCGGGCCCGGCCGACCCCGCCAGCGCGAACCCCCGACCCTCCCGATGCATTGTCCCGGGAGCCGCAACACGCGTTCGGAGGAATTCCATGGCAACCGCACGAGCCGGCCAACAGGACAAGCATTCGCGCAGGCGCAAGAGCTCGCAGAAGCACGAGCATGAAGCCAATCTGGGTCAGAAGGAAGCGCGTCTCGAGAAGGACAAGGACTCCGAGCTCTCCAGCCTGGGCGAGATATCGGGCGCGGGGGACGCTTCGCACAAGAGCGATCGACACTCGGGCTAGCCAAGCACTCTGCCCGCGCGGGGAGGTACCCCGGCACGCACGGCCGCCTCGCGCCCGGGCGCGCGAGCGCGGGGTTATTCGCATGCTCCGGCAGGCTCCACCTCTGCTCGCATGCCCACCGCGGCATTGGCGCGTGGCTTCTGTTGGTGGATTCCTCCCCTTCCCAAGGCCAACCCGGGCCGCTAATTGACAGGCCGCGAAGTTCCCCGACCGGGATTGCCGCCTTCATCCAACGGGGCGCCATGGATCGTCGACTCGCCGCTATTTTTGCCGCAGACGTCGCGGGTTACTCGCGTCTGATCGGCTCGGACGAAGAGGGCACGCTCGCGCGCCTCAAGGCGCACCGGCGCGAGTTGATCGATCCGAAGATCGCCGAGCACCAGGGGCGCATCGTGAAGACCACGGGCGACGGCCTCCTGGTCGAGTTCGCGAGCCCGGTCAAGGCGGTTCGCTGCGCGGTCGAAGTCCAGCGCGGGATGCTCGAGCGCAACGCCGATCTGCCGCCGCAGCGCCGGATCGAGTTCCGCATCGGGATCAATCTCGGCGATGTGATCGTCGAGGACGGCGACATCTACGGCGACGGCGTAAACGTGGCCGCGCGTCTTGAAGGCATCGCCGAGCCGGGCGCGATCTACATCGCGCGCGCGGTGCGCGACTTCATCCGCGACCTGACCGAGATCGCGCTCGAGGACCTCGGCGACAAGCCGCTGAAGAACATCGCCGAGCCGGTGCGCGTCTTCCGCATCGGCCGGCCCGGCGGCGCGGCGGGCGCACGCGAGGCCAGCACCTCGCCGCCGGTGCCGGACCGGCCCTCGATCGCCGTGCTGCCGTTCACCAACATGAGCGGCGATTCCGAGCAGGATTATTTCAGCGACGGCATGACCGAGGATCTGATCACTGATCTCTCCAAGGTCTCGGGACTGTTCGTGATCGCGCGCAACTCCTCGTTCGCCTACAAGGGCAGGGCCGCCAAAGTGCAGGACATCGGCCGCGACCTGGGCGTGCGCTTCGTGCTCGAGGGCAGCATCCGCAAGGCCGGCAACCGCGTGCGCATCACGGCGCAGCTCATCGATGCCGGCAGCGGGGGGCATCTCTGGGCCGAGCGGTTCGACCGCGATCTCACCGATATCTTCGCGACCCAGGACGAGGTGGTGGAGAAGATCGTCGGCGCGTTGGCGGTGACGTTGACCAAAGGCGAGCGGCAGCGGCTGCGCCGCCGCGCGACCGCCGATGTCGCCGCCTACGAGACCTGGCTGCGCGCGCGCGAAACGCTCAGCCGTTCCACCCGCGAGTCGGTCGCACAGGCGCGCGCGTTGTACCGCCGGGCGATCGAGATCGATCCGGCGTTCGCGGCGCCCCACGCCGGCTTGTCGTTGGCCGTGATCTCGGACTACGTCAGCGACTGGGCACCTGATCCGGCCGAGGCGCTGGAGGAGGCGGAGCGATGGGCCCGCCGCGCGCTCGAGCTCGACGATCAGGACCCCTTGAGCCACATGGCACTCGGCAACGTGCTGCTGTGGCGGCGCGATCACCCGGGCGCGCTGGCGGAGTGCCGCCGCATGATCGATCTCGATCCCAACTTCGCCCAGGGCTATGGCTCGACCGGACTGGCATTGATGTATGCCGGACGGGCGGCGGAGGCGCTGGAGTCGTTTGCCATGTCGATGCGGCTCGATCCGCACTATCCGAGCATCCTGCTGCACTTCCTGGCACAGGCGAATTTCAGTCTGGGTCGCTACGCGGCCGCCGCCGAGCAGTTGCGCGAGCGCATCGCGCGCACCCCGGGCACAGACTCCAGCCGCATGCTGCTGGCGGCTTGCTATGGACATCTCGGACGCGCCGAGGACGCGCGCGCGGCCTGGGCGGAGCTGCTCAAGGTCAATCCGAGCTTCTCGCTGGCGCAGCGCGCGCGCGTCCTGCCGTACAAGGACGCAGCCGATTTCCAGCGCATTGTCGAAGGTCTGGCACAGGCCCGGCTGCCGTAGCGCGCGCTACTGATCGATGCCGTCGCGCGGCAGCTTGGAGCGACGCTTCGGCTGCACTATCCTTCTGCCAACAGCCCGCTGCGACGGCCAGGTGCTGAGCTACGCCGTTGCGCCAGCATAGCGGCGCTTCCGCGCCCGCCCAACAACACTTGGGCTCAGCATCGGCTCTGGACCAAGGAGGCAACGCGCGATGAAGGCTGCTTTCATTGAACAATACGGCGGGCCGGATGTCCTGAGATACGGCGATTTGCCGGATCCGGTCGCGGGTCCGGGCGACGTGATCGTCGATGTCTTTGCCGCAAGCGTCAATGGTGCCGATTGGAAGGTGCGCACCGGCCAATATGGACAGTCGAAATTCCCGTTTGCTCTGGGTCGCGATTTTTCCGGTGTCATCCACGCCATCGGCGAGGCCGTCGCCGATCTCAAGGTTGGTGATGCGGTCTTTGGCGTTTGCGAGTCGGGCCAAGAAGGCGCCTATGCCGAAAAGATTGCGATCAAGGCTGCCATTGTTGCCAAGAAGCCCGACCGGTTATCGCATATTAACGCCGCGGCCCTGGCGCTCACCGGTCTCACGGCATTGAGTGCGATCGAGGATACGTTGAAACTGCAGCCTGGGGAGAAGATCCTGATCCACGGGGGAGCCGGCGGGGTCGCCAGCTTCGCCATTCAGCTCGCCAAGCATATCGGAGCCCGCGTGATCACGACTGCGAGCGCGGCAAATCATGAATATGTACGCAGCCTCGGAGCGGATGAGATCATCGACTACAATGCCGTTGATTTCGATCGGGTGGTGCGCGATTGCGACGCCGTCTTCGATACCGTCGGCGGCGACGTGGCGGAGAGATCCTTCGCCGTGCTCAAGCCGGGCGGCCGCGCGGCCTTCATCGCTTCCGGCGCGCAGGCGCCAAAACCCAAGCGCGGCGATGTGACGTCGCTCAGGCCTCCGGTGGGACGCGCGCGCAGGCATCTCGATCGCATCGCCCAGCTGGC
>DATBKV010000090.1:0-41284 GCA_036555745.1 Xanthobacteraceae bacterium
GATAGCCCGGCACCGACTCGCCGAAGACCACGGTCTCCATCAGGATCTGCACGCCGAACACGAAGGCGGCGGCGGCAAGCAGCAGGCCGAGCAGGCTGGCGAGCCGCAGCGGCGCGACCGAGAATGAGGTGAGCCCCTCGATCGAGAGCGCGATCAGCCCGTACAGGCTCCAGGTGGTGCTGCCGTGGATGCGATCCGCCGGCTCATAGTCGACGCGAATTTGCCGAAAACCGATCCAGCTCGCGAGCCCCTTGAAGAACCGGTTGCGCTCGGGAAGCTGCTTGAGCGCGGCGGCCGCGCGCGGCGACAGCAGGCGGAAGTCGCCGGCGTCCTCCGGGATTTTCTGCCGCGCCCCCCAGTTGATCAGGCTGTAGAACGTCTTGACCCCGAGCCGGCGCAGCCATGGCTCGTTCTCGCGATGCGCCTTGGCGGTGTAGATCACGTCATAGCCGTCGTCGAGCCAGTAGCCTACCAGCCGTTCGACCAGTTCCGGCGGATGTTGCCCGTCTCCGTCCATGAACAGCACCGCCCCCAGGCGTGTGTGGTCGAGGCCGGCCAGCAGCGCCGCCTCCTTACCGAAGTTGCGCGACAGCGAAACGAGCTGGATGTCGATACCTTGAGCCGGCAGCTCGCGCGCGACCGCAAGCGTGGCGTCGCGGCTGCCGTCATCGACGTAAACCACCTCGGTCGCCAATCCGCGTTGCGAGCGCAGCGCGCGAGCGGCCTCGACGATGGCGGCGTGCAGGATGCCTAGGTTGCCTGCCTCGTTGAATAGCGGAACCACGATCGAAAGGCCGGCATCCGCGCCGCCGCGCGCATGCGCGGGCGCACCGCCGACCTCCGCACCGGTCATCACATTGGATGGCATCGACCGTTTTCTCGACCTCTTCGCCGCCGCGGGTTATAGCGCAGGCGCGCCTCCCTGTCGCGCGAGGGGGGGCCGCCACACGGGCTGCCGTGCCGCCGGCGGGCTCGGCGGGCGCGCCCGGACGTGCTAAGCGAGGGTCCGGCATGCTGCTCCCCGCGCCCCTGCAACACCTCGTGCACCGCCTCTCCCGCGCCTGGGAGGAGCGCGCGGTCACGCTCAAAGCGGCGAGCTTCGCGGGTGTCGGCGTCATCAACTCGCTCATCGACTACAGTGTTTTTCTTGCCGCCTATTATCTGCTCAAATTGCCCCTGATTCCCGCTAATCTGCTGTCCTGGCTGGTCGCCGTTTCCGGCTCCTACGTGATGAACTCGTTCGTCACCTTCGCCGCCGAATCCGGGCGGCAGCTGCGCTGGCGCGCGTATGGAATCTTCGTCGCCTCGGGGATCGCCGGCTGGATCGCCAACACGACCACTCTGGTTGTCGCATCCGACTGGGCCGGTGTTCCGGTTCCGGCGGCCAAGCTGCTCGCTATTGCCGCGAGCTTCGCGGTCAACTTCTCGCTGTCGCATTTCGTCGTGTTCCGCGTGCGCGCGCCGCAAGCGCATCGATCGGCGGAATGACCAGGAGGGTTTGGCTCTTGCTGACGCGAAACGACGGCGCCGAAAGTGCGATGCGCGACGACCTGAACCTGACGACGCAACGCCCGACCTTCGTCACGCATCTCGAATGCTCCGCCACCGGCGAGCGCCACGCCGCCGACGCGTTGCACAACCTTTCGCGCGCGGGCAAGCCGCTGATCGTGCGCTACGACCTCGCCGCCGCCGGCAAGGTGCTGAGCAAGGAAGCGTTGGCCCGGCGGCCGCGCGATCTCTGGCGCTATCGCGAGCTCCTGCCGGTGCGCCGGGCCGAGGACATCGTCAGCCTGGGCGAGGCGATGACCCCGATCGTGGCGATGCCGAAGCTCGCGCGGATGCTGGGAGCCGGGGAGATTCTGGTCAAGGATGAGGGCAGGCTGCCGACCGGCTCGTTCAAGGCACGCGGGCTCGCGCTCGCGGTGTCGATGGCGAAGGCGTTTGCCGTCGCCCACATGGTGATGCCGACCAACGGCAATGCCGGCGCGGCGCTCGCCGCCTATGCCAGCCGCGCCGGCATCAAGGCCACGGTGTTCTGTCCCGCGGATACTCCGGAGATCAACGTCAGCGAGACTGCGCTCGCGGGCGCGACGGTCTATCGGGTCAACGGGCTGATCGACGATTGCGGCCGCATCGTTGCGGAAGGCCAAGCCAGGCTCGGCTGGTTCGACACCTCCACGCTGAAGGAGCCATACCGGCTCGAGGGCAAGAAGACCATGGGGCTGGAGCTTGCCGAGCAGCTGGGCTGGGAGCTTCCCGACGTCGTGCTCTATCCGACCGGGGGCGGCACCGGGCTGATCGGCATGTGGAAGGCGTTCGCGGAGCTCGAAGCGATCGGCTTCATCGGCAGGAAGCGCCCGCGCATGGTGGCGGTGCAGGCGGCGGGCTGCGCGCCGGTCGTGCGCGCCTACGATGCCGGCGCGGAGCACGCAGCGCGCTGGCAGGACGCGCATACGATCGCGGCCGGCATCCGCGTCCCGCAGGCGATCGGCGATTTTCTCATCCTGCGGGCGGTGCGCGAGAGCGGCGGCTTTGCGGTCGCGGTACCCGACCAGGCGATCAGCGCGGCGCTCGAGGAGGTCGCGCGCACGGAAGGCTTTTTGCTGTGCCCGGAGGCCGCCGCCACCTGCGCGGCACTCAAGGTGAGCCTGGCCGATGGGCGGATTCGCCGCGACGAGCGCGTCGTGCTGTTCAATTGCGCAACCGGGCTCAAATATCCGCTCCCGCCGGTCCACCGCATGCTTGACCGCCTGCAGCCGATCGACTTCGACGCGTTGTGATAGGCTCGGACGAGCCACGGAGGAGGCCGGAGTTATGACCAAGAAAGTCATGGCGGTCGTGCTTGCCGCGCTGACCGTGAGCCTCGGCAGCGCCGTGGGGCAGACCTATCCGTCACGCCCTATCACCATGATCGCGCCGTTTCCGGCCGGCGGTCCTTCCGACGCGCTCGCCCGCATCCTCGCCGAGCCGATGCGCAACGTGCTCGGCCAGCCGGTGGTGATCGAGAACGTCGCGGGCGCCGGCGGCAGCATCGGGGTCGGCCGGCTCGCGCGCTCGGCGCCCGACGGCTACACCGTCGGCATCGGCCAGTGGGGCACCCATGTCGTCAACGCTGTGACCTACTCGCTGTCCTACGACGTGCTGAACGACTTTGAGCCGATCGCATTGCTCGCAATCACGCCGCAGGTGATCATCGCGCGCAAGGATTTCCCCGCCAATTCCGTCCAGGAGCTGATCGGCTGGCTGAAGGCCCATCCCGACGCGGCGACCGCGGCCACCGTCGGCGCCGCTGGCGGCGCGCAGATCGCGGGGATGTATTTCCAGCAGGCGACCGGCACGCGCTTCGGCTTCGTGCCTTATCGCGGCGGCGCGCCGGCCATGCAGGATCTGGTATCGGGCCAGGTCGATATCATGTTCGATCAGGCCGCGAACGCGCTCGGCCAAATCCGCAACGGCGCGATCAAGGCCTATGCCGTGCTCAGCAAGGAGCGCTGGTCGGCGTTACCCGACGTCCCCTCGATCGACGAGGCGGGCGTGCCGTCGCTCCATGTCGCATATTGGCACGGGCTGTGGGCGCCAAAGGGGACGCCCGAGGAGATCATCCGCAAGCTCAATGCCGCGGTCGTCGTCGCGCTCGCTGACCCGGCGGTGCGGCAGCGGCTCGCCGATGTAGGACAGGAGGTCTGGCCGCGCGCGCAGCAGACGCCGCAGGCGCTGGCCGCCCACCACAAGGCCGAGACCGAGAAGTGGTGGCCGATTATCAAAGCGGCGAACATCAAGGCGGAGTGAGCGGCGTCGCCGCCAGGGAGCAAGCCGTCATGCAGATGCTGCGGATCATGGTCGGCTGCGCCGGCATTCTGCTGGGAACCGTCGCCGCCGCCGCGGCCGAGGTCTATCCGTCCCGCGTCATCACGATTGTCGTGCCCTTGCCGCCCGGCGGCGCAACCGACACGCTCACGCGCACGCTGGCGGATCATATGCGAGGCACCCTCGGACAGCCTGTGATCGTCGAGAACGCTCCCGGCGCCGGCGGGACCTTGGGAGTGGCGCGCGTGGTGCGGGCCGCGCCCGACGGCTACACCCTCAGCATCGGCAACTGGGCAACTCATACGGCCGCCGCCGCCACCTATCCGGTCCATTATGACGTGCTCACCGATCTCGCGCCGGTGGCGAAGCTCGCGGATACGCCGCTGTGGATGGTGGTGAAGGCCGCGCTGCCGGTGCGCGATCTCAAGGGCCTGATCGCTTGGCTCAAGGCCAACCCGGACCACGCGGCGGCAGGGATCGTGGGCTACGGCAGCGGCGGACATATCTGCGGCCTCTCGTTCCAGAATGCCACCGGCACCCGCTACCAGTTCGTGCCCTACCGCGGCGGCGCTCCCGCGATGCACGATCTTGTGGCGGGACAGATCGACTTCATGTGCGACATGGCGGCGAACTCATTGCCGCAGGCCCGCGCGGGCACGATCAAGCCGATCGTGGTCATGTCCAAGCGCCGCTGGTTCGCGGCTCCCGAAGTTCCGACCGCCGAGGAGATGGGCGTGCCGGGCCTCGCGCTGTCGCTCTGGCACGGCATGTGGGCGCCCAAAGGCACGCCGACGGAGATCATCGCCAGGCTCAATGCCGCGGTGGTGGCCGCGCTCGCCGATCCTGCCGTGCGCGAGCGGTTTGCCGCTCAGGGCCAGGAGCTGCCGCCGCCTGAGCAGCAAACGCCGGAAGGATTCGCGGCCTATCACCGTGCCGAAGCCGAGAAGTGGTGGCCGATCATCAAGGCCGCGAACATCAAGAACGAGTAGGCGTCGGCGTAGCTTGCGCGGCGTTCGCGCGCGCGAAAACGGGCGCTTCATCCCGATCAATACCGATCGGAATCAGGTTCCACGCGTGAACCGCGCGGGTCAGGAGGAGCGATCGAGTCCGTTCACCAGTTTGGCGTAGAGCGGATTGGCGCGCGAGAACACATAGCCGAGATCGGCGACGATCACGTTCTCAGCCCCCTTGTCGCGCAACAGACTCGCCAAGGCATAGACGTGCTGCGGCGGGCAGTGCAGCGTGAGCATGCCCGAGGAGGTCGGGCCGCCCAGTGGCGCCTCCACGTCGAATCGCCGCTTCGCCTCGGCGAGCAAGGCTGCATCGCAGCCGGCGAAGCGGGTGCGCACCTCGCGGAATGCGCGCGCGCGGGTCTGTGCCGCGATGCGATCGAGCACCGTGCGCGCAATCTCGCGCTCGGCAGCAGCCCAGGAGGCTGCGCGCGCCGCCACCAGATTGGCCTGCGAGCGCAGGATGATGCCGTCCTCGACCACCTTGAGCCCATTGGCCGCGAGCGTCGCCCCCGTGGTCGTGATGTCGACGATCAGCTCCGCCGTCCCGGCCGCCGGCGCGCCTTCGGTCGCGCCCGCGCTTTCCACGATGCGATAATCGGTGATGCCGTGCGCGGAGAAGAAATTGCGCGTCAGATTCGCATATTTGGTCGCGATGCGCATCTTGCGCTCGTGCTTGAGGCGGAATGCCGTTGCCACGTCGTCGAGATCGGCCATGCCATGGACGTCGATCCAGGCCTGCGGCACCGCCACCACCACATTGGCATGGCCGAAACCCAGGGCATCGATGAGCACGACCCGCCGCTCCGGGTCGATGATCTTCTCGCGCACGAGATCCTCGCCGGTGACGCCGAGATGCACCGCCCCTTGCGCCAGCAGGTCGACCACTTCGGCGGCGGAAACGTACGCGACCTCGAGGCCAGGTAGATCGGCGATCGTGCCCCGGTAGTCGCGCGCTCCGCGCGGCTTGACCAGCTCGAGCCCGGTGCGCGCGAAGAAATCTTCCACGTTGGCCTGCAGCCGGCCCTTGGCCGGCACCGCGATGACGAACGGCGCGCTCACGAGCCACCCCGCAAGGCCCCGAGCCGCTCGATCCAGACCGCAAAGCCGACCGCGGAAATCGCCCGCGCGCTGCCGAGCCGCATGAGCAACCCGTCATAGCGCCCGCCCGCCACCAGCGGGCCCTCCGCGCGTCCGGCGGGGTCGTGCAGCTCGAACACGAACCCGGTGTAATAGTCGAGACCGCGCCCGAAGGCGGTGGAGAACTGGATGCGCGAGACCTCGACGCCGCGTGCGGCCAGAAAGCCGGCGCGGCTCTCGAATTGATCGAGCGCGTCATCGAGCGCGATGCCGGCCTCGCGCGCGAGCGCGCGCAAGTCCGCCGCCGCTTCATCCGGGTCGCCGCAGATGGCGAGGAATCTCTCGATCAAGGCGCGGGTCTCGCGCGGCAGCGAGGGCTGCACCCCGAGCGCCGCCTGCTCGAGGAAGCGATCGGCGATCTCGCCGGGCGAGCGCCCGCCGACCGCGTTGATGCCAGCGATCGAGAGCAGGTCGGTCACCAGCGCATGCGCGGCCTTGGGGTCGGAGCCGACCAGCGCGGCGAGTACGCCTTGATATTCCGGCCGCGCCTGCGAGGCGTTGATCACCAGCCGGTCGAGATCGTGCGCAAGCGAGGTCTTGTGGTTGAAATGCTTGATCAGCCGCCGCTTCCAAGCGGGGGAGAGATCGACCGCGGCAACGAGCGCCGAAAACAGCGCCACGTCGCCCATGCGGATAGCGGGGGCGTCGAGCCCGTAATGCGCCGTGGCCTCGAGCCCGAGCGCGAGCATTTCCGCGTCCGCCGCCGCGGTATCGGCACGTGCGAACGACTCGATCCCGGCCTGCAGGAATTCGCTTGGCCCCGCGTCGTGGTGGCGGAACACCGGGCCGAGATAGCAGAAGCCCTGCGGCTTGCCGGCCGCGGGCGAGGCGAGATAGAGCCGCGACACCGGGATGGTCAGGTCCGGGCGCAGGCACAGCTCGTGGCCCTCCGGATCGGTCGCGAGATACATGCGCCTGCGGATGTCCTCGCCGGACAGATCGAGGAACGGTTCCGCCGGTTGCAGGATCGCCGGCGCGACCCGCGCATAGCCCGCGCGCTCGAAGGCGGCGAGCAGCGTCTCGGCCCGCACGTTGGGCGCGGCGCTCGATGCTGACAGACTTCCACTCGGCATTGGTGCGCTCGGCGACGATCGGTCCAGGCTCGCGGCGGCGGCGATTTAGCACGCTGGCGAGGTGAATTCGACGGCAAACCCGCAACGCGCTTAACGTCGGCGGCGTGTGCCCGAGGTCGTCAAACGATCATCGCCAATCGCCCAGCACCGCGCCCACAAGGGCGAGCGCGGCCACTGCGGCGGTGTCCGCGCGCAGAATGCGCGGGCCGAGGGCGAGCCGCACCGCATTCGGCAAATCGAGGAGCGCGGCGCGCTCGTGCGCGGCGAAGCCGCCTTCCGGACCGACCAGCACGGCGATCGGCATCGCCCCGCCTCGGCTGGCGTCGCGAGCCTGCACCAGCGCCGCGATCGGATCGCGGACCTCGGCCTCCTCGTCACAGAACACGAGCAGACGCGCCGGGTCGCGCTGCGCCAGCATGCGTTCGAATGTCTGCGGCGCTCCGATGTCCGGCAGCGTCAGGATGCCGCACTGCTCGGCCGCCTCGATGGTGTTGGCGCGCAGGCGCTCGAGGTTGACGCGGCTCACCTGGGCATGACGGGTGATCACGGGTTGCAGGCGGGACGCGCCCATCTCCACCGCCTTCTGCGCCATGTAGTCGAGGCGCGCGTGTTTGAGCGGCGCGAACAGGTAGTGCAGGTCGGGCGCGCGGGTCTGCGGCCGGCTATGGCTGGCGATGGCAAGCGCGAGGCCGCGGTTGCCGCTGCTCGTGAGCGCGGCCCGCCATTCGCCCTCGCGGCCGTTGAAGACCAGCACGGAATCGCCGGTTTTCAGACGGAGCACGTTGCGCAGATAGTTCGCTTGCGCCGCCGCGAGCGCGACGGTGGCTCCCACGTTAAGCGACGCATCGATGTACAGACGCGGGGTGTGGAAATCGTAGCGAGCCATCGGGAAGAAGAGCGCCGTTGTCGGAATCGGCAGGCAAGCGCCGGCCGTGCTTGATGATATTGCCGCGACCGGGTTCGGGCACGCACCCCGAGGGGCCGGATGCCGGCCTCCTGGCGACATCGCACCCCGGCGGCGCCGTGCCGCGGGAACCCGGTTCTGCCGTGTTATCGCCGAATTCAAAAGGCTGTTAATACTCCGCCCGCAGGATCGACCGGGATCGAATCGAGCTGGCCGGGGGACCAACACATGATGTTCAGCCGGGCTCTTCCGTGGATGCTGGCGCTCGCCGTGTTGCCGCTCTCACCGGCGGCGGCGCAGTTTGGCGGCATGCCGGGGATGCCGGGATCGCCGGGAATGCCCGGCGCGCCCGGGATGTCGCCGGGCACGCCGGGCGGATTCGGCGCGCCGCAGGAACCGCCCCCCGCCTGCAAGCAGCTGCTGAGCACGCGCGACGAGGCTGCCAAATACGGCCAAGCCATCCATACCGCCAGCCAGAAGAAAGCGCCTCCCGAAGAGCTGTGCAAGTTGTTCAAGAACTTCCTCGCAGCCGAAGGTAAGATGGTAAAGGGGCTGGAGGAGAACAGCGCCCTTTGTGGCGTGCCGTCCGACATCCTCAAGCAGATCAAGCTCTCGCACAGCAAGGCTGCGCAGGTTGGCAAGCAGGTCTGCGAGGCTGCCGCGCAGGGACCGCGTCCATCCGGCCCGAGCCTGAGCGACGCCCTGGGTACGACGCCCATGGTGCCGGATGCCTCGACGCCGACCAAAAAGGGGCAGGGGACGTTCGACACCTTGACCGGCAGCCCGCTGGCGCGATGACCGGCGACGCCGGCCGCGTCGCTGATGCCACTGGCAACTGGGTCGATGCCTTTGCGCCGCCGTGGGCGCGCCCCTATCTGCGGCTGGCCCGTCTCGATCGGCCGATCGGCTCGTGGCTTCTTCTGCTGCCGTGCTGGTGGTCCTCGGCGCTGGCGGCGGTGCACGCCCGCAGCAATGTCGATCTCTGGCATCTGCTTCTGTTCTTCGTCGGCGCCTTCGCGATGCGCGGCGCTGGCTGTACCTGGAACGACATCGTCGACCGCGACCTCGACGCGCGGGTGGAGCGCACGCGCTCGCGGCCGATTCCTTCCGGGCAGGTCACGCTCGTGGCCGCCGCCGCCTTTCTCGTGCTGCAGGCGTTGATCGGGCTTGCGGTTCTGTTGCAGTTCAATGGCTTCACGGTTGCTGTCGGGCTCGCTTCGCTGGCCGTCGTCGCGATCTATCCCTTCATGAAGCGGATCACCTATTGGCCCCAGATCGTGCTCGGCCTTGCCTTCTCCTGGGGCGCGCTGATGGGATGGCCGGCCACGTTTGCGCGGCTCGATGCGCCGGCATTCCTGCTCTACGCCGGCACAATCTCCTGGGTGATCGGCTACGACACCATCTATGCCCACCAGGACCGCGAGGACGACGCGCTGATCGGCATCAAGTCCACGGCGCTGCTGTTCGGCGAGCACACCAAACCCATGCTCGCGCTGTTCTATGCGCTGGCCGTGGTGCTGATCGCGCTCGCGGGATGGAGCGCGGGCGGAGGGCTGATCTTGGCGCTCGGAATGCTGGCGTTCGCTGCGCATCTTGCCTGGCAGATCGCGCAGGTCGATATCGACGACCCCGAGAGCTGCTTGATGGTGTTCAAGTCGAACCGCGATGCCGGGCTGATCCTGTTCGCCGGGCTCGCGCTCGACGCGTTCGCCGGCAGGCTGTAAGCGCGCTGCCCACGGATCGCCTGCTACATCGGATGCCCGCGGGCCGCCGCCGCGCCTTGCGCGAGCGTGGGCCAAGCCGCCGGCGAGCGGGCCCGCGCGGCGGCTTCCGCCGGCGGCAAGCTCGCATCCCAGTCGCGCGCGATGAAGCGGCAGCCGCGGATCCCGTCGGACTGCGCCGACGCGAGCCACACCACCGGCGCCGCCATGATCTGCGGATCGAGCAGCACCGCGGGACGCGGCTTGCCCGGCGGAAAGAAACCCGGCGTGTCGGTCGGCCCGCCCGGCACCAGGATATTGACAGTCACGCCGGTGCCGTCGAGCTCCTTGGCCCAGGCCGCGCTCATGGCTTCCAACGCCGCCTTGGAAGCGCCATAGGCGGACAGCCCGGCCGCCAGCATGGTGTCGAAACTCGTCGTCACGTTGATGATGCGGCCCCAGCCCCGCTTGATCATGGGTTCTGCCGCGAAGCGCGCCATCAGGAATGCGCCGCCGCAGTTGATCGCCACGATCCGCTGCCAGCCGTCGGGGTCGGCCTCGAAGAATTTGATCCGCGCCTCCTTGTCGTTCGCCGCCGACGACATGCTGACGCCGGCGCAGTTGATCAGGATGTCGAGCGCGCCGAAACGCTCGAGCGTGCGCGCGGCCGCGGCCCGGCAGTCGGCATGTTTCGACACGTCGCCGCCGATAGCGAGAAATTGTCCGGCGAAGACCGTCTCGGTTGCGAGACGGCCAAGGCCGGCCTCATCGAGGTCGACGCCGGCTACGCGCGCGCCGGCACCGGCAAGCGCGCGCGCCATCACGCGGCCCATGCCGCTCGCCGCCCCGGTCACCACCGCCGCGCGGCCGGCCAGCCATTGCGGTTCTGTCATCGTCGCCGTCTCCGGCGAGGACGATGGCAAATCACACCAGCGCATTCAATGCGCCAGGAAGCCCTGCCGCGCGAGCATGTCGCGGGCGCGCCGCGTTGCACCCGCGGCCGCGGCGATGTTAGCTCTGCGCGGAGCGCAGGCGCGGAAGGAGCAGCTATGTCCGGTGCAGGGGTTATCGCGGCAGCACTCGCCGCCGTGCTGACATGGGCGGCGGGCGGGCAGTGTCAGGCCCAGGACCACCTCAAGATCGCGGTGGGCGGCCGCGGCATCGGCGAGACCTTCGTCACCGAGGTCGGCTACAAGGCTGGCTTGTTCGACAAGCACAAGCTCGCGCTCGATATCTTCTATACCGACGGCGGCGGCGAGACTCAGCAGGCCGTGATCTCGGACAGCGCTCAGATCGGCGTTGCCTCCGGCTTCCTCGGCGCCATCGGCGTATTCGCCAAGGGCGCGCCGGTGCGGATCATCGGCGGCTCCTATACCGGCGGCTCGCAAGTGTTCTGGTATGTGCCGGCGGGCTCGCCGATCCGCACGCCGCAGGATCTCGAGGGCAAGACCGTCGCCTACTCCACCAACGGCTCCTCGACCCATGCCGGCGCGCTCGCACTGAAGAAACACTACGGGGTCGACTTCAAGCCGACGCCGACCGGCAACGCGGCGGCAACGATGACCGCAACGCTCAGTGGCCAGGTCGATGTCGGCTGGGCCGGTGCGCCGTTTGGCGTGGCCGAGCTTGAAGCCGGCAAGACCCGGCTGATCATGAAATCATCGGATGCGCCGGAGTTCGACAAGCAGACCAGCCGCGTCATCATCGCCAATGCCAGCGAGCTCAAGGCGCGCCCCGACGTGTTCACGCGTTTCATGCGCGGCTATCGCGATTCGCTCGCCTGGATCTACTCCTCGCCCGAGGGACGCAAGGCCTATGCCGCGTTTGCGAAGCTGTCGGAGCCGACCGCGGAGCGCGCGTTGCGCGAGTTCCTGCCGCCCGCCGCGGTCGATCCCGACCGTATTTCCGGGATCGAGGAGGTGATGGCGGACGCCGTCGCCTTCAAGTTCATCGCCGCGCCGCTCAGCAAGGACGAGCTGGCCGAGTTGATCCAAATCCCGGAACGGCGGCGCTGACGACGGCTGCCGCGCGCGCCGACGGGGCCGCGTTCCTCGCCCTCGCCGCGGCCGCGCCGCGCTCGCGGCTGAGGGGCCGGGCCGCTCCTCCGGCCCGACCCCCGCAGGCATGACCCTGCTGGTTGCCGCTCGACGCCTCTAAGCTTATCTCCCTGCCGGGAGCCCGGCGGGTTCGCCCCGTCGGAACTTGCCCCGATCGTTGCCGCAATCATGCCCCAAACCGGTCTGAATTGGCTTAACGTTCCTGGTTAATCCGCGGTATCACCGCTCGACTGCGACTCATGCTTGACGAGACCTTTCCGCGTCCTTTCGCCCCGCCGACGCTACAGCTTCCACCGCGGCGGCGAGGTGCCTGAAGCTCGAAATCTGAAAATCTGACCGTCCGAAACGAATCTTGGCCTTTGCGATGTCCTCGCTGCTCGACCAGTCCGCGCTGACCGACCTCGCCGAGCGGCTGGTCGCGGCGGCGGGGCGCGCCGGCGCGGATGCCGCCGACGCGCTCGCGCTGCGCTCGGTTTCGCTCGCGGTCGAGGTGCGCGAGGGCGCGGTGGAGGAGTCCGAGCGTTCCGAAGGCGACGACCTGGGGCTGCGCGTGTTCATCGGCCGGCGGCAGGCGGTGGTCTCGTCCAACGATCTCAAGGCCGACGTGGATGAGCTCGTGCAGCGGGCGGTGGCCATGGCGCGGGTGGCGCCGGAGGACCCGTTCGCCGGGCTTGCCGACCGCGCGCTGCTCGCGCGTGACATTCCGGACCTCGACCTGCTGGATCCCGACCTTCCGACGGTGACCGTGCTGGAGGAGCGCGCCAGGCGCGCCGAGAGTGCGGGCCTGGCGATCAAGGGCGTGACCAAATCCGGCGGCGCCTCCGCCTCCGCCGGCATCGGCGGCATGGTGCTGGTGACCAGCGACGGCTTTCGCGGCGCCTACCTCAACTCGGCGCAGAGCGTGTCGATGATGGCGATCGTCGGCGACGGCACCGCGATGGAGCGCGACTACGATTATTCCTCGGCGCTGCACGGGGCCGATCTGGAGTCGCCCGAGAAAGTCGGACGCACCGCCGGCGAGCGCGCAGTCGAACGGCTCAATCCGCGCAAGGTCGCAACCAAGCGCGTACCGGTCGTGTTCGACCGCCGGGTAGCGGGCTCGCTCGTCGGCCATCTCGCCGGCGCGATCAACGGCGCCGCGATCGCGCGCAAGACCAGCTTTCTCAGGGACGCGCTCGGCGAGCGGCTGTTCAAGTCCGGCGTCGATGTCATCGACGATCCGCGCCGTAAGCGCGGACTGCGCTCGCGGCCGTTCGACGGCGAAGGCGTCGCGACCAGGTGCCTGGCGGTGGTGGCGGATGGCGTGCTCGCCTCCTGGCTGCTCGACTCCGCGACCGCGCGCGAGCTCGGCCTGGCGACCACCGGCCATGCCCAGCGCGGCGTGTCCTCGACCCCGTCGCCGGGACCGAGCAATCTCCATCTTTCCGCCGGCGACGCCACTGTGGATGCGCTGATCGCCGACATCGCGGAGGGCTTCTATGTCACCGATCTCATCGGCATGGGCGTCAATCAGGTGACAGGCGATTACAGCCGCGGCGCATCCGGCTTTTGGATCGAGAATGGCAGGCGCAGCCATCCGGTGAGCGAGGTCACGATCGCCGGAAACCTGCGCGAGATGTTCCGCACGCTGTCGCCCGCCAACGATCTCGAGTTCCGTTTCGGCACCAATGCGCCGACCGTGCGCGTGGAGGGCCTTACCGTTGCCGGCCGGTGATCTCGGCGCCGACTGGCTGGAGCTGCGCGATGATCTTGCCGCGGCCGTGCGCGCAGGGGGCGCGCTGGCGCTGCAAACCTTCCGCGCGACGCCCAAGAGTTGGATCAAGGGCACCTCATCGCCGGTCAGCGAGACCGATCTCGCGGTCGATGCGCTGCTGCGGGAGCGGCTGCTCGGCATCCGCGATGCCGGTTGGCTGTCGGAGGAGACCGAGGACGACCCGGCGCGACTGCAGCGCGCCGAGGTGTGGGTCGTCGATCCGATCGACGGCACGCGCGCCTATCTTGCGGGCCTGCCGGATTGGGCGGTTTCCGCCGCGCTGGTGCATGCCGGGCGTCCCGTGCTGGCGGCGCTCTATGCCCCGGTCAGCGACGAGCTGTTCCTGGCCGTCGCCGGCGCCGGCGCCACCCTGAACGGGGCACGGCTCAGCGCGAGCTCCGGCGATCGTCTCGCCGGCGCGAAGTTTTCCGGCCCCAAGCGCCGGCTCGAGAGCCTGGCATCGATCGAGCCGCGCATCGAGGTCATGGCGCGGGTGCCGTCGCTCGCGCTGCGCCTTGCGCGGGTCGCGAGCGGCGCGCTCGACGGCGCCTTCGCGGCGCCCAACAGCCATGACTGGGACCTTGCGGCCGCCGATCTTTTGGTGCACGAAGCCGGCGGGCTGATGTCGACCTTGACGGGGCAGGGGGTGACCTACAATCGGCCCGATCCGGTCCATGGCGCGCTGGTGGCCGCCGGTCGCGCGCGTCATGCGGTGTTGCTCGGTCTCATTCGCGATCGGTTCGCCGAATTTGCGTAATCGACCGGGTGTCGAGGGACCAAGTCATGGCGGACCAGCTGCAACGCGGGCAGTTGCTGCATCTCGTTTTCGGCGGCGAGCTCGCGGATCTGGACAGCGTGCAGTTCAGGGATCTCGGCAAGCTCGACATCGTCGGCATTTATCCCAACTACGCCACCGCTTATTCCGCCTGGAAAGCGAAGGCGCAGCAAACGGTCGACAACGCCCATATGCGCTATTTCATCGTGCACCTGCACCGGCTGCTCGATCCCGAAACGGATCAGCGCGCCACGCGCTGACGCTACGCCACGGGCTTCTCGTAATGTCGTGGGTGAAACGCCTTGTGGCCTCGCGCGCGTTCCAGCAATCGGCCGGGCTCCTGGCGGCCGAATATCTCCGTCTGGTCTGGAACACCACCAGGCTGGCGATCGAGCCGGAAGGCATCTACGAACGCGTCGACCGCGAGGCGCCGGTGATCGTCGCGATGTGGCACGGGCAGCACTTCCTCGCCCCATTCATCAGGCGAGCCGGGGATCGCGCGAAGGTCCTGGTGTCGCGGCATCGTGACGGCGAGATCAATGCCATCGCGGCCGAACGCCTCGGCGTCGGCACCATTCGCGGTTCCGGGCATCACGGCGGCGGCTTCATCGGCAAAGGCGGCTTGAGCGCGTTCAAGGAGATGCTGAACGCCTTGCACGAGGGCTACAGCGTTGCCCTCACCGCCGACATTCCCAAGGTGGCGCGCGTCGCCGGACTCGGGGTCGTCAAGCTCGCGAGCGTGTCCGGCCGGCCGATCTACCCGATTGCGATTGCGACCCGACGGCGCCTGCAGCTCAACAACTGGGACCGCACCACGATCAACCTTCCGTTCGGCCCCGGCGGCGGGGTGGCGGCCGAGCCCCTGCGCGTGCCGACGGACGCCGACGAGGCGGCGCTCGAATCGGCGCGGCGCCTGCTGGAAGTATCGCTCGACGCGGCGACCGCGCGCGCCTATGCCATCGCGGATCGACGATCGAAGGAGCGCATCCGTGGCTGACGGTTTGCCGCTCACGCTCCACGCCTATCGGCTGCTGACGGCAGCGGCGACGCCGCTCGCGCCGGTGCTGATCTCGCATCGGCTCAAGCACGGCAAGGAGCTCTCGGCGCGCCTCAATGAACGCTACGGCGAGAGCAAGATCGTGCGGCCATCCGGTCCGCTGGTGTGGGTCCACGGCGCGAGCGTCGGCGAGCTGTTGTCGGTGATCCCGCTGATCAAGCGCATTCACGACAAGGGCTTCGGCGTATTGTGCACCTCAGGCACCGTTACCTCGGCCAATCTTGCCCAGCAGCGGCTGCCGAACGGGGTGATCCATCAATTCGTGATCCTGGATACGCCGCGCTTCGTCGAGCGCTTTTTCGACCATTGGCGGCCCGATCTGGCGCTGTTCGTGGAATCGGACCTGTGGCCGAATCTGATCGTAACGAGCGCCGAGCGCGCCATTCCGCTGATCCTGGTCAACGGCCGCGTGTCCGAGCGCTCCTTCCAGCGCTGGCGGCGGGTCCCCGGCACGATCGCGGCGCTGCTGGGCCGCTTCGAGCTCTGTCTCGCGCAGTCTTCCACCCACGCCGAGCGCTACCGCGAACTCGGCGCGCCGCACGTTCTCAATACCGGCAATCTCAAGCTCGACGTGCCGGAGCCCCCCGCTGATCCCATCGGGCTGGCGGCGCTGCGGACGGCGATTGGCCAGCGCACCGTCATCGCCGGGGCGTCGACCCATGCCGGCGAGGAGAGCATGCTGATCGAGGCACACCAGCGGCTGCGCGCCGCACATGCCCGGCTGCTCACCATCATCGCGCCCCGTCACCCCGAGCGCGGCGCAAGCATTCTCGAAATCGCCCAGGCCGCAGGCCTCAAGGCGGCGCTGCGCTCGCGCGGGGAACTGCCTCGCTCCGAGACCGAGATCTACGTTGCGGACACGCTGGGCGAGCTCGGCCTGATCTATCGGCTGGCGCCGATCGTGTTCGTCGGCGGCTCGCTTGCGAGCCACGGCGGCCAGAATCCGATCGAGCCGATCAAGCTCGGCGCGGCCATCCTGCATGGTCCCCACATCTGGAATTTCGCCGAGATCTACGCGGAGCTCGACAAGGCGCACGGCGCCGAGCGAGTTGCCGACAGCGAGGAGCTGGTGCAGCGCGTAAAGGGGTGGCTCAAGAACGCAGGCGAACGTGCGGCGGCGGTGACGGCCGCACGCGCGACGGTTGCTGCGCTCGGCGGCGGGCTCGAGCGCACGCTTGCCGCGCTTGAGCCCTATCTCATGCAGATTCAACTCGAGCACCGCGGGTCCGATGCGTGAGCCCGCGTTCTGGTGGCGCGAGCCCGGCATCGCCGGCCGCGCGCTCGCACCCCTGGCGGCGATCTACGGCGCGGTGGCACGGGCGCGGCTCGCGCGAACGGGACGCCGCGCCTCGGTTCCGGTGGTTTGCATCGGCAACCTGACCGTCGGCGGCTCCGGCAAGACGCCAACCGTGCTCGCAGCGGCGCGAATGCTCGCCGCCGCGGGGGAACGTCCCGTGCTTTTGAGCCGCGGCTACGGCGGAAGCCTGTCCGGTCCGGTCGCGGTTGATCCGGCGCGCCATCGGGCGCACGACGTGGGCGATGAGCCGCTGCTGCTCGCCCGCGCGGCGCCGACGATCGTGGCGCGCGATCGCGTCGCCGGTGCAAGCATGGCGGTCGAGGCCGGCGCCAGCGTCGTCATTATGGATGACGGCTTCCAGAATCCGGCGCTGGCGAAGGATTTTTCGATGCTCACGCTCGACGGCAGGCGCGGCGTCGGCAACGCCCGGGTGCTGCCGGCGGGACCGCTGCGGGCGCCGGTCGATGCGCAGCTTGCGCTCGCCCATGCGCTCCTTGTGGTCGGGGCGCCGTCGCACGCCGCGGCCATCATCGCTGCGGCGCGCACGCGCGGCATCGCGGTGTTTCAGGCGCGGCTGCACCCCGACTCCGCGACGATCGCGGCGCTCGCGCGCCGAAAGGTGCTCGCCTTCGCGGGCATCGCCGACCCGCAGAAGTTCTTCGCCACCCTCGCCGATGCCGGCGTCACGATCGCAGAAACGCGCAGCTTTCCGGACCATCACCGCTATGGCGCCGCCGAGGCGCGCGCGCTGCGCGCGCAAGCCCAGCGCGACGGTCTGATCCTGGTGACCACGGAAAAGGATCTGGTGCGGCTGACCGGCGACGACGAGCTCGTCGGACTCGCGGCGCGCGCGCGTGCGCTGCCGGTGACGCTCGATTTCGACGATGCCGAGGCGTTCAAATCGTTGTTGCTGGAGCGGATCGCGGCAGCGCGCAGGAGGACGGTGAAAACCGATCGAGCGGCATACGCAGGCGCGTGAGCGTGCCGGCTTTCTGCGTGCTGCCGTCAGCGGTCGTCCGCCGGGCGCCGTTTGAGATCGGGGGAGTGCCGCCGCAAGACCGCTTCGGGGTTGGCATAGGGCTCTTGCAGATCGACGCTCCAGTATTTGAGCTCCTCGAGCGGGATGGGCAAGCCGGTCACCGCACAGCGCACGAACGCACCCGGCCGCACGACGCGAAAATCGCCGTCGAGATATTTCACCTCGGCTTCGCCTGCCATCGGCGAGGGGGGATCGGATCGGTTCAGCACGTGGTGGCTCCGGCACGTAACATAGAGGCTCGGCGGCGCTGATGTAACCCACCGTGTCCTATCCGGCCAGCCCGCGCTATGCGCCGAACAAGCTGCCCTGGCCGGAATCGCCGTTGCTGCGACGGCCGCGCGGTCTGGACGCGCCGCTCGACTGCGGTCTGTCGTTGCCGGCGGCGGCAGACGAGCCTTGCGCCACGGCGCGCACATGATCGTCGGAAAATTCGATGTCGACCGGCATGCCGGCGCTGACCGCCGCGGCCCGGCGCACCGGGTGTCCTGCGAGATCGCGCACGAGCGCGAAGCCGCGCGCCAGCACGCCGCGGTGCGACAGCGCGTTGAGCAATTGCCCGCACCGCTCGAGCGCGGCCAAGCGGTGCCGCAGCAGGAGGCGCGCCGCGCGATGGTTGCGTTCCGCGAGCGCGGCCACGCGCTCGGACTGCCGTCCGATGCGGGCGCGATGCGCGTCGGTGTTGGCCCGCACGCCGGCGGCCAGGCGAAGCGTGGCGGTCGCGAGCCGTTCGCGCCGGCGCTGGCGCGCCACCGTCTCGGCGCGCTCGGCTCGCTGCATGAGCGCGGTGACCAGCTCGCGGCAGCGCGTCGTGCGCGCGCACACGAGCTGCGGTCCGAGCCGTCCGGCGATGCGCGAGAATTGCGTGTGGTGGATTTGCGCATTGGCGATGAGCGCGCGCGGCAGGCGCGCCCCGGCCTGCGCGAGCCGCTGCCGCGGCAGCGCGAACAGCTCCTCCGCCGTGGGCAGCGCGCGGACCGCCGCGCGCAACTCGCTGCGGCGCGCCTCCTGGCAGCGCTGCCAGCAGGCGAGCGAACGCCGCGTCAGGCCGTCGAGGCGCGCGACGAGTTCGATTCGCACCGGCACCGCCAGCTCGGCCGCCGCGGTCGGCGTGGGCGCGCGCTTGTCGGCTGCGAAATCGATGAGCGTCACGTCGGTCTCATGCCCGACGGCGGCGATCAGCGGGATCAGGCTCGCGGCCGCCGCCCGCACCACGAGCTCGTCGTTGAACCACCACAGGTCCTCAAGCGAGCCGCCGCCGCGCGCGACGATCAGGAGATCGGGCCGGCGCACCGGCCCGTCGAGCGCGAGCGCGTTGAAGCCGTGGATCGCGGCGGCGACCTCCTCGGCGCAGCCGTCGCCCTGCACGCGCACCGGCCACACGATCACGTCGCGCGGGAAGCGGTCGGCGAGCCGATGCAGAATGTCGCGAATGACCGCGCCGGTCGGCGAGGTGATGACGCCGATCAGCCCAGGCAGGAACGGCAGCAGCTGCTTGCGAGCCGCGTCGAACAACCCCTCGGCGGCGAGGCGCTTCTTGCGCTCCTCGATCAGCGCCATGAGCGCGCCGACGCCGGCCGGCTCCAGCGTCTCGATCACGATCTGGTAGGTCGACTTGCCGGGAAAGGTCGTCAGCCGTCCGGTGACGAACACCTCCAGCCCCTCGACCGGCTTGAGGCGCAGGCGCGCAAACGCGCTGCGCCAGATCACGGCCTCGATCTTAGCGCTCTCGTCCTTGAGCGCGAAGTAGCAATGTCCGGAGGAGTGCTGGCCGCGATAGCCGGAGACCTCCCCGCGCACCCGCACATAGCCGAACGCGTCCTCGACGGTGCGCCGCAGCGCCGCCGAAAGCTCGGAAACGGTCCATTCCTGAATGTTGACGCGCGCCTGCTCGTCCATCGCGGACTGGTGAATCACCATATCGCCGTGGCGTCAACCTGCGGAATCGGCGCTGCGGCGGCCGGCGCTCGCGTCAATTCGTCCCGACGCTCTCCAGGGCCGGACAGGCGCGGCGCTCCATCGGGATTTCGTAGGGTCCGTAATTGCTCTTGTCGACCACCACCGCCTTCAGGTTGACCTCTTTCGGCACCGGTTGCTTGTGCAGATTGCGGATCGCGATCTCGACCGCAAGGCACCCCTGCAGGAAGCCGTTGTAATCGCCGCTGCCGATGAGCTCGCCCGACTTGATGAACTCGAGCACCTCTTTGCTGGCGTTGATGCCCACCACCAGCGCTTTGCGATCGGCGGCCTTGAGCGCCTCGATGGCGCCGATCGCCATCGGATCGTTGGCGGCGAGCACGCCGTCGATTTGCGGATAGAGCCGCAGGAAGCTCTTCATCACTTCGGCGGCGGGTGTACGGGCGTAATTCGCCGACTTCGAGGCCAGGAGCTTCACCCCTGGCGTTTCCTTGATTGCGTCCTTGTAAGCCTTCACCCGGGCGACGCTGGTCGGCAGGTTATCCGGTCCTTCCAGGATCACGACGTTGCCCTTGCCGCCCATCGCCTTGAACAAATAGCGCGCGGTGGCGAGCGCGAGCTGATAATCGTCGGTCCCGACATAGGCGACAACGGCGCCGCCGGCGAGCCGCTCATTGACGTTGGTCACGGGAATGCCGGCAGCGTTGAGCTTATCGACCGCCGGCACCATGGCCTTGGGATCGAACGGCGCCAGCACGATGGCGTCGGGCTTGCTGGCGAGCACCTCGTTGATCAGCCCGAGCTGCTCGGGCGCGGCCTCGCTGCGCGGGATGTAGTGGACGATCTGCGCGCCTCGCGCGCGCGCGGCGGTCTCGCCGCCGATGCGCACGCCGCGCAGGATCGGATTGGAGGGGTTGCGCGTGAAGGTGGCGATGGTCTCGGCCGCGGCCGGCAAATGCGCCGCGGTCAGGATCGTGATCGCGAGGACAAGGCGCGCTCTCCGGCATTGCATGGCGGTGCTCCTTGACACTTTCTATCGGTTCGCCCGTGCGCGCCGGGTGCAAGCGGTCAGAAACACCGCACTAGCCGGTCGGCTTCACGTCGTATTGCTCGTCGGTGACGTGCTCGAGCCAGTTCACGTGGGTGCCGTCGAGATGCTCCTGCAGCGCGAGGTGCACCATGTTGCAGTCGGGCGCGGCGCCGTGCCAATGCTTCTCGCCCGGCGCGATCCACACGGTATCGCCGGCGCGGATTTCGCGCACCGGGCCGCCCCACAGCGCGACCCGCCCCACGCCCGAGATCACGTGCAAGGTCTGGCCGAGCGGATGCGTGTGCCAGGCGGTGCGGGCGCGCGGCTCGAACCGCACCCAGGCGCCGCGAATGCGCGCCGGCGCCGGCGCCTCGATGATCGGATCCTGCCACACCGTACCGGTGAAATAGTCCGCCGGCGTGCGGCGCGAGGGCATCGAGCCCAACGGTTTGATGTCCATGGCTGCGTTCTCCTCGCGCTGAGCTTGCGATGGGGTCGCGCCATGCTACACCAGCGGCCGAAAACCATTCCAGCGGTCCGGGCGCGCGCGCGATGAACATCCTCCTTCTCGGCTCGGGCGGGCGCGAACACGCGCTGGCGTGGAAAATCGCGGCCAGCCCGCTGGTCGACCGGCTCGTGTGCGCGCCCGGCAATGCCGGCATCGCGCGCGAATGCGAGCTGGTCGCACTCGAAATCGCGGACCACGCGGCGGTGATCGCTTTTTGCAGGGCGAACAGCATCGACCTCGTCGTGGTCGGGCCGGAGGCACCGCTGTGCGCCGGAATCGTCGACGATCTCACCGCCGCCGGCATCAAGGCATTCGGGCCCAGCAAATTCGCCGCGCAACTCGAGGGCTCCAAGGGCTTCACCAAGGACCTCTGCAAAGCCAATGGGATTCCCACCGCCGCCTATGCGCGCTTCGCCGCCGCGGCGCCGGCCAAGGACTATCTGCGAGCGCAACGGCCGCCGATCGTGGTCAAGGCCGACGGGCTCGCCGCCGGCAAGGGCGTCGTGATCGCCACCAGCGTCGGCGAAGCGGAGGCCGCCGTCGACATGATGTTCGGCGGCGCCCTGGGTGCCGCCGGCGCGGAAGTGGTGGTGGAGGAGTTCCTGCATGGCGAGGAGGCCTCGTTCTTCGCGCTGTGCGACGGCGAGACTGCGATCCCGCTCGCCTCGGCGCAGGACCACAAGCGCGCGTTCGACGGCGACCAAGGGCCGAACACTGGCGGCATGGGCGCCTACTCGCCGGCGCCGGTGATGACGCCGGAACTGTCGCGGCGCGCCATGGACGAGATCGTGCTGCCGACGGTGCGCGCGATGAAGGCCATGGGCGCGCCGTACAAGGGCGTGCTCTATGCCGGGCTGATGATTACGGCCGCGGGCCCGAAGCTGATCGAATACAACGTGCGCTTCGGCGATCCGGAATGCCAGGTGCTGATGCTGCGGTTGATGTCGGATCTGGTGCCCGCGCTGGTCGCGAGCTGCGACGGGATGCTGAAGAACTTCGATCTGCGCTGGTACCCGGAGGCGGTGCTGACCGTGGTGATGGCGGCCAAGGGCTATCCCGGCGCCACTGCCAAGGGCTCGCTGATCGAGGGGCTCGACGCCGCGGCGGCGGTCGAGGGCGTCGAGATTTTCCACGCTGGCACCAAGGCTGATGGAGATCGCGTACTCGCCTATGGCGGGCGCGTGCTCGATGTCTGCGCGCGCGGCAAAACCGTCGCAGAGGCGCAGGCGCGCGCCTATCGCGCAGTCGACCGCATCAGATGGCCCGACGGCTTCTGCCGCCGTGACATCGGCTTTCGCGCGCTGGAACGCGAGCGGGAGCGCTAGAGCCGTGCCCGATCTCGCCGACCTCTATGGCGGCTTCGCGTCGCACTGGATCGATACCGCGGCGGGGCGCATCTTTGCGCGCAGCGGGGGCGAGGGCCCGCCGCTTCTCCTGCTGCACGGCTATCCGCAGACCAATGTGATGTGGCACCGGGTCGCGCCGGCGCTGGCGCGGCATTTCAGTCTCGTCATTCCAGATCTCCCCGGCTACGGCTGGTCGGATGCGCCGCGCTCCGACGCCGAGCACGCGCCCTATACCAAGCGCGCGATGGCGAACGCCATGATCGAGGTGATGGAGGCGCTCGGGCACGTGCGCTTTCGCCTCGCCGGCCACGACCGCGGCGGGCGCGTCGGCTACCGGCTGGCGCTCGATCATCCCGGGCGGCTCGAGCGGCTCGCCGTGCTCGATATCGTCCCGACCTGGACCATGTGGCACAGGATGGACGCGAGACTCGCCAATCGCGCCTGGCACTGGATGTTCCTGGCGTTGCCGGCGCCGTTTCCCGAGACCATGATCGCCAACGAGGCGCTGTTCTACTTCGATGCACGGGCGGCGGCGGGGACCAAGAGCAAGAGCCTGGCCGTCTTCGATCCGCGCGCGCTCGCGCACTACCACGCCTTCTTCAACGATCCCGCGCGCATCCACGCCACCTGTGAGGATTACCGCGCCGGCCGCACCACCGATCTCGCCCACGACGAGGCCTCACGCGGCAAGGGCGAGAAGATCGCCTGTCCGTTGCTGGCGCTCTGGGGCGCCGCCGGCGGCATCCCGGCCGAGACCGCCGGGCCGCTTGCGAGCTGGCAGGAATGGGCGCCCGACGTGCGCGGCTTTCCGCTCGACTGCGGGCACTATCTCGCCGAGGAAGCGCCGGAAGCGACGGCGGCGGCGCTGATCGAGTTCTTCACCGCCGGATAGGAATAAGGCGTCGCGCACTCTCTCCGTTGTCATCACCCGCGTCGGCGGGCGATCCGGTACACTTCGACGTGGCGTGTGGCACGGTCGGTGCCCCTTACGTCATCCTGTGAATACTGGGTTCCCGCTTGCGCGGGGACGACAGCGTTTTATGGATCGCGGCTGATGCCGATCGACCGCCAAGAGACGTTCTCCGGGACGAAGGACGTCGCCCCGCCACTCGCCATGGACGAGGCGCACCTGCAGTCCTATCTCGAATCGCGGCTCCCAGATTTCCGCGGGCCCCTTCGCGTGCAGCAATTCAAGGGCGGCCAGTCGAACCCCACTTATCTCGTCGAGACGCCGACGCGCCGCTACGTGCTGCGGCGCAAGCCGCCGGGCAAGCTGTTGCCGTCCGCGCATGCGGTCGAGCGCGAGTTCCGGGTCATCGGCGCGCTCTACGCCCAGGGCTTTCCGGTGGCGGCGCCGGTGCTCTACTGCGGGGACGCCGGGGTCGCCGGCACGCCGTTCTATCTGATGGCGCATGTCGAGGGCCGCGTCGTCTGGGAGCCCTCTATGCCGGATGCCACGCCGTCCGAGCGCGCCGCGGTCTACGACGCCATGAATGCGACGCTGGCGCGGCTGCATTCGTACGATCCGGCGGCGCTCGGGCTCGCCGATTTCGGACGCGGCGACAATTACGTCGCCCGCCAGGTCGAGCGCTGGTCGAAGCAGTACCGCGCGTCCGTGACCGACGAGATCGCGGAGATGCAGCGGCTGATCGAGTGGCTGCCGGGGCACCTGCCGCCGCCGGCGCCGGTGCGGCTGGTGCACGGCGACTACCGGCTCGACAACATCATTCTGTCTCCGTCCGAGCCCAAGGTCCTCGCCGTGCTAGACTGGGAGCTGTCCACGCTCGGCGACCCGCTCGCGGATCTTGCCTATCATCTCATGCAATGGGACATGCCGCCGTCGCAGACCGGAGCCGGCGTGGGCACGCTCGTTGGCCACGATCTCGGCCGCCTCGGCATCCCCTCGCGCGCCGACTATGTCGACGCTTACGTGGCGCGCACCGGACTCGATCCACGCCCGCACCTGCCGGTCTATCTCGCCTACAATTTCTTCCGCCTGGCGGCGATCCTGCAGGGCATCGTGGGGCGCGTGCGCGACGGCACCGCCACCAGCGAGAGCGCCGCCGCCATGGCCCCGCTGGTGCGTCCGCTCGCGGTCAAGGGCTGGGAGTTCGCGCGCGAGGCGCCGGGCCGATGAGCAAGAGCTTCGCGCTCGCGCTGGGCGGTGGCGGCGCGCGCGGGCTCGCGCATATCGCCGTGCTCGAAGCGCTCGACGACATGGGCGCGAAGCCGGCCGCCATTGCCGGCACCTCGATCGGTGCGCTCATCGGCGCGGCCTATGCGGCGGGAATGTCGGGGCGCGAGATCCGCCGCTTCGTCATCGCGCTCGCCCACGATCGCGCCGAGGTTTTCCGGCGGCTCCTTGCCACGCGCGCCAGCACCTTCGCCAACCTGCTCAACGTGGGTTTCGGCAGCGCCGCGCTGGTCGACGCGGAAAAATTCTGCCGCCAGTTCCTGCCGCCGGTTGTGCCCGATGATTTCGCCGAGCTCGCGCTGCCGCTCGCGGTCGTCGCCACCGACCTGCATCGCCGGCGGCAGACGGTGTTCTCGTCGGGCGTGCTCAGGCCGGCGCCCGCCGCCTCGATCGCGCTGCCGACGGTGATGCGCCCGGTCGTCGTCGACCATCGTGTCCTGATCGACGGCGGCGCGACCAATCCGCTGCCGTTCGACCAGCTGTCCGGCCGCGCCGACGTGGTGGTCGCGGTTGATATTTCCGGCGAGCCGACCGAGGAGCGCCACGACGTTCCCAATCCGTGGGAATGCCTGCTCAGCACGCTCTTGGTGATGGGCAGCGCCATCACCGCCGAGAAGATCAGGCATCGCGCGCCCGATCTGGTGGTACGGCCGCGGGTCGGCGCGTTCCGCGCGCTCGATTTCCTGCAGGCGAGCGCGATCCTGCGGGCGTCGGAGCCGGTCAAGGCCGAGCTCAAGCAGAAGCTCTCGGCGCTGCTGAAGACGTGAGCCTCGCCGCCGTGCCGGCAGAGCGCGGCCGCCCGGCTTGCCGCATCCAGCGATCCGCCGATGATTTCGCTGTTCAGCAGCCCCTCGCCATCCGGGCAAGCCGACGTCGTCACGCTCGCCGCGGCCGCGGAAAACGGCCTTGCGGACCTGACCCACTTGCACGCCGGCATCAACGACGACTGGCTTTTTTGAGCGCATTTTTGCCGGACGCTCGCCTGCACCGTCGTCCGCGTCAGCGCACGTCGCAGCGCTTGGAATCCTCGAGCGACGCCGTGCTCAGATTGATCCAGTTGGCGGCGGCGAAATAACACACGGCCACCGATTTCTCCTTCTGCAAGGTGACCAGGAACACCTCGCGGTTGTCGGTCGCTTCCCCGCGCGCAAAGGTGACAGCCTTGATCTCGTAGCCCATGCCGACGATGGTCTTGAACGATTGCTGCTGTTGCGCGAAAGCATCGCCGGCCGTCATGGCGGCGATGACGGTCACGGCGAGCGCGCAGGATCTGTTCACGAGAGCCTCCTCGATTCGGTCGATTCGATTGTGCGCGGATATTATGGTCGCGCTCGCACCACGTCATCCGGCCTGCGGCCTCGCCCGGGTGCATGCCGCGCACCCCGGCGACGATGCGGATCAGCGGCGGGCCGCGAAAAATTCCCGCAGCAGGGCGGCGGCCTCGCGCTCGCCGATCCCGGCATAGACATCCGGCCGGTGCAGGCAGGTGGGGGCGGAGAAATAGCGCACGCCGCTTTCCACCGCGCCGCCCTTGGGATCGGGGGCGCCGTAGTAGAGCCGCCGAATGCGCGCGAACGAAATCGCCGCCGCGCACATCGTGCAGGGCTCGAGGGTGACATAGAGGTCGCATCCCGTGAGCCGCTCGCTGCCGAGCGCCGCGGCCGCCCGTCGGATCGCCAGCATCTCGGCATGGGCGGTCGGATCGCGCTCGGCGAGCGTGCGGTTGCCGGCCTGCGCCAGAATTTTGCCGTCGCGCACGATCACGCAGCCGACCGGCACTTCGCCGGCAGCGCCGGCGGCGCGCGCCCCCTCGAGCGCGAGGTCCATGAAGCTCTGCGTCGGCATCGCGTGATCTGCAATCGCGTCCGTGGCGGCTCCCGCGCTTGCGTTTCGGGTGCGCAGCGCATCCGGGACAAGCGGCCGCAACTTTGCTATCACGCCGCGGGTCTAGTGTCCCGATTCCGAAGTTCGCACAGCTTTGCGAGCCCGCACAACGCAGATGGACCGAGGCGACGATCATCCGGCGGCCGGCGAGCGCATCGCCAAGGTGATGGCGCGCGCCGGGCTTGCCTCGCGCCGCGAAGCCGAGGCCTGGATCGCGGCCGGGCGGGTGGCGGTGAACGGCGCGCTCGTCGCCTCGCCCGCGCGCAACGTGACGGCGCACGATCGCATCACGGTGGACGGCAAGCCGCTGCCCGAGCGCGAGCGCACGCGGCTCTTTCTTCATCACAAGCCGCGCGGGCTCTTGACCACGCACGCCGATCCCGGCGGACGTCCGACCATCTTCTCGCGCCTGCCCGCGGGACTGCCGCGGCTCATCAGCGTGGGCCGCCTCGATCTCAATAGCGAGGGGCTCCTGCTGCTCACCAACGACGGCGGGCTCGCGCGCGTGCTTGAGCTGCCGGCGACCGGATGGCTGCGGCGCTACCGCGTGCGCGCGCACGGCCGCGTCACGCAGGACGAGCTCGAGGCGCTGCGCGCCGGCGTCACGGTCGATGGCATTCGCTACGGCGCGATCGAGGCCACGCTCGATCGCGTGCAGGGCGGCAACCTCTGGCTCACGGTCGCCCTGCGCGAGGGCAAGAATCGCGAGGTGCGCAACGTGCTCGGCCATCTCGGGCTTGCGGTCAATCGCCTGATCCGGGTGTCGTTCGGGCCGTTCCAACTCGGCGAGCTCGCGGTCGGGGCCATCGAGGAGGTGAAAACGCGCACCTTGCGCGAGCAGCTAGGCGCGCGCGTGGCCGCGCTCGCCGCGGCGGATTTCTCCGGCCCGCGCGTCGAGCGCGAGACTCGCGCAGGAGGGCCCGAGAGGGCACACCAATCGCGCAGCCCGAAAGCTGTCGTCCCTCCGAAAGCTGGGACCCATCGTGCTCCACAGCGCAAAGTCTGGAATATGGGTCCCCGCCTACGCGGGGACGACAATTCCGGAGGCACGCTCAAAGACAAGCGCCGCCGCCGCGATCTCGACCGCATCGGGGAGCCGGAGCGGGCGCGGCGCGAGAAGCGCCGCGGCCGCCGCCCCGCGCGGCTCAAACCGCGCTAGCGTATGTCCCGGAGAAGTGGGAACCGGTTTCCCGATAAGGACATGCGCAAACAACAAAATCCAAAGCGCATTGCTATTCGAGCCAATCGGGATGTGCCCTGATGCGCATCGTCGGCGGGCGTCTGCGCGGCCGCACGCTGGTGGCGCCGAAATCGCGCGCCATCCGGCCAACCTCCGACCGCCTGCGCGAGACGCTGTTCAACATCCTCGCCCATGCCTATGGCGATCCCGTCAGCGGCGCGCGCGTGCTCGATCTCTTTGCCGGCACCGGCGCGCTCGGGCTTGAGGCGCTCTCGCGTGGCGCCGCCTTTGCCCTGTTCGTCGACGACGCCGCGGAGGCGCGCGCGCTGCTGCGCGAGAACATCGCGGCGCTCGGCCTGGGCGGTGCCACGCGCATCTTCCGGCGCGACGCCGTTAAGCTCGGCGCCGCGCATCCGGTCGCGCCGTTCTCGCTTGCCTTTCTCGATCCGCCCTACGGGCAGGGCCTCGCCGAACGCGCGCTCGCGGGGGCGCGCGCCGGCGGATGGCTCGCGCCCGATGCGCTTGTGCTGGTGGAGGAAGCGGCCAAGGCGGGCTTCACCGCGCCCGAAGGTTTCGACGAGCTCGAGCGCCGCGCTTATGACGACAGCATGCTGATCGTGCTGCAACACCGTACTTAAAACCGGCGACGCGAGCAGCGCGTTCCACTCGCGCGAGGCGTCATCCGCCGCGCGCGACCGCATTCACTTCGGGGTCACCCCGGATGCCTTGATCGGCGGTCCCCACTTGTCGAGCTCGCGTACCACCAGCTTGGCGAGATATTCGGGGCTGCGCTCCGCCGCCGGCGCCGCGAACAGGCCGAGCGCCTCGATGCGGGCGTGGACCGCCGGCGTGTCCAGCATCTCGCCAGCCGCGGCGTTGACGCGCTCGATGATCGCGGCCGGCGTCCCTTTGGGAAAGAACAACGCATTCCAGCCGTCGGCGTCGACCCCGGCGAGGCCTTGCTCGAGCGCGGTTGGCAGCTCCGGCAGCACGGCGGCGCGCGTGTTCGACAGCATCGCGATCGCTTTCACCGTGCCAGCCCGGATCTGCGGGAGCGCGGTCGAGACCACGTCGCATAGGAAGTCGACGCGCCCGGCCATCACATCCTGCATGGCCGGTCCGGTGCCGCGATAGGGCACGTGCGTGATCTGGGTGCCCATGTGCGCGTTGAGCAGCAGGCAGGCGGTGTGGGTGGCCGAGCCGCCGCCGCCGGAGCCGTATTGCAGCTGTGCGGCGTGCGCCTTCGCGTAAGCTACGAATTCGGGCAGCGTGTTGACTGGAAGGTCCTTGCGCACGACCAGGACCTTATAATTGCTGAGCAGCAGGCCGCCCGGCGCGAAGTCGGTAAGCGGATCGTAGAGCGGCTTCTGGTAGAGGAACTGGCTGTAGATGTGTGTGGCCTGGTTGCCGATCAGCATGGTGTAGCCGTCGGGGGCGGACTTGGCGACGCGGCTCGCTCCGACCATGCCGCCGGCGCCCGGCACGTTGTCGATCACCAGCTGCTGGCCCAAGAGCTCCGACATGCGCGGCGAGATCAGGCGGCCCACCACGTCGATCGGGCCACCGGCGGCGAACGGCACCACCACGGTCAGCGGGTGGCTCGGCCAGTCCTCGGCCACCGCCGGGCCAGGCGCGGCGAGCAGGCACGCCAGCAGGACAGCGATCGGCATCCTTGCCATTGGCCTCTCCTCCATGCGGCGCTCGCAATCATGCTTCGCCCGCGCCGAGAGGTCGCCAGAGAGTTCCGCCGATGTAAAGCCGCGCAATGCCGCAGCCCGCAGCGGCAAATGTCTTGGCTCAGTCCGCGCTCGCCCCGCTCGCCTTGATCGGGCCGGCCCAGCGCGCGATCTCGCTCGGCACGAACTTCGCCAGATATTCCGGCGTCCTGCGTTGCGGCGCCGGGATGGTCACGCCGATCGCCTGGTAGCGCTCGCGCACCGCCGGCGTCTCCACCGCTTGGTTCGAGGCCTTGGCGAGCCGCTGCACGATCTCGCGCGGCGTACCCTTCGGGAACGAGAGCGAGCCCCAGCTGCCGCAGTCGAGCCCGGCGAGCCCCAGCTCCTGCGCGGTGGCGAGGCCCTCGAGCCCGGGCGCGCGGTCGACCCCGAGCGTGGCGATCGCCTTCACCGCGCCCGCCTGGATCTGCGGCAGCGCGGTCGAGATCTGCTCGGCGACGAAGTCGATGCGGCCGCCGATCAGGTCCTGCATCGCGGGCGCGGCGCCGCGATAAGGCACGTGGGTGATCCGCGTGCCCATCGCGACGTCGAGCAGCACGGCGCAGACGTGCATGCCGGAGCCGGCGCCGGCCGAGCCGTATTGCATGTCGCCCTGGTGGGCTTTGGCGTAGGCGACGAACTCCGGCAGCGTATTCACCGGCAGATCCTTGCGCGCGATCAGCACCCGAGCCGAATCCGAAAACAGCGCCACGTGCTCGAAATCGGTGACCGCATTGTAGAGCGGCCGCTTGTACAGGGTCTGGTTGATGGCGAGCACGGCGCTGCCCGAGACCAGCACGGTATAGCCGTCGGGCGCGGCCTTGGCGGCGCGGCTGGCGCCGGTCATGCCGCCGGCGCCGCCCACGTTCTCGATCACGATCTGCTGGCCGAGGATTTCGCTCAACCGTGCGGCCAGGATGCGCGCGATGGTGTCGACCGGGCCTCCGGCGGCATAGGGCACGATCATGGTCAGCGGCCGCGCCGGCCAGTCCTGCGCGTGCGCCGAACCGCACAGGCCGAGCGAGCCCGCGATCGTGGCGGCGATGATCGTCCTCAGCATGCTTTTCTCCCTGAGCGCGATGAGCGCTTGATGCGCCAGTTGGTGAGTTTGCGCCGTCATCCCGGCGAACCGCGAGCACTCACTTCTGGAATGTGGACCTCGCTTGCGGCCGATACGAACTGACTTAGGTGCGTGTCCCGGGCGCAGCGCAGCATGAGCGAAGCAAATGGTGCGCTGCAGACCCGGGACCGTTCCGGTCTGTGGCGGTCCCGGATCAGCGCTGCACCGCTTCGCGCTGCACCACATCCGGGACTTGTGATCTCAATCCGCGCTGATGCCGGCCTGCCGGATCGGTTTCGCCCAGCGCTCGATCTCCTGCGGCAGATATTTGGCGAGGTATTCCGGGCTGCGCCGCTCCGGCGGCACCACCGTGAGGCCGAGCTCCTCCAGCCGCTTGCGAATCGCGGGGTCGTCGAGGGTATCGCTCATCGCCTTATTGAGCTTGCGCACGATCGGATCCGGCGAGCCCGTGGGCAGAAAGAACGCATTCCACACCGCCGCCTCCACCCCCGGCAGGCCCTGCTCGCCGGTGGTCGCGAGCTCCGGGATGATCGGCACGCGCTGCTCCGCCATCACCGCGATGCCTTTCACGCTGCCCTGCCTGGCCTGCGCGGCGCCGGTCTGAATGGTGGCGCAGATGTAATCGACGCGGCCGGCGATCAGGTCCTGCAGCGCCGGCCCCTCGCCGCGATACGGCACATGGGTGACGTTCACGCCGATCGCCGAGTTGAACAGCACGCAGGGGATGTGGGTGCCGGAGCCGACGCCGGCGGAGGCGAACTGGGCGGTCTTCTCGTTGGCTTTGAGGTAGGCGATGAGCTCCTGCAGGTTGTTCGCCGGCAGGTCCTTGCGCGCGATCAAAATCCGCGGCGATTCCGAAACCAGCCCCACCGGCTGGAAGTCGGTGACCGCATTGTAGAGCGGTCGCTTGTAAAGCGTCTGGTTGTAGGCGTGCGTGCCGGTGTTGCCGATCAGCAGCGTGTAGCCGTCGGGCGCCGCCTTGGCCACGCGCTGGCCGCCGGCCATGCCGGCCGCGGCGCCGATATTTTCCACCACAATCGACTGGCCGAGCAGCTCGCCCATGCGCTGCGCCTGGATGCGGGCGCTGGTATCGATGCCGCCGCCGGCGGCGAACGGAACGACGAGCGTGATCGGACGCGTGGGCCAGTCCTCGGCGGCGGCGCCGTGGCCGAGCGCAATGACCGCAAACGCGGCGGCGGCGAGCAAAGTGCGGGACATGCGGTTCTCTCCAACAATGCTGCCCGCACCGTTGCGCCCATCGCCGGCGCGATCAAGTCTTTCTTTGTCGCGGCGCGCGGCGGCTCACAACACGGAGATCAACGCGCCGCCGGCGGCGCTGAGGATCACCACCAGCCAGGGCGGGGTCTGCCACATGAACAGCAGCAGGAAGGCGGCGCTGGCGAGCGCGAAGTCGCCGGCGCTGGTGATGCCCACGGTCCACACCGGATTGTAGAGCGCGGCCAGCAGTAGACCGACCACTGCGGCATTGACGCCGCGCAGCGCCGCCTGCGCCAGCGGGCGCCGGCGCAGTTGTTCCCAGAACGGCAGCGCGCCGATGACCAGCAGGAATGAGGGCAGGAAGATCGCGACCAGGCAGATAAGGCCGCCGATCCAGCCGCTCGGCTGCTCCCGCATCACCGCGCCGAGATAGGCGGCGAAGGTGAACAATGGCCCCGGCACCGCCTGGGCAGCGCCGTAGCCGGCGAGGAACGCGTCGTTGCCGACCCAGCCCGGCGGCACCACCGAGGCCTGCAGCAGCGGCAGCACGACGTGTCCGCCGCCGAACACCAGCGCGCCCGAGCGATAGAACGCCTCGAACACCGTGAGGCTATGGCTGGCGACCGCGCCCGCCAGCAGCGGAAGCCCGAGCAACAGCGCGAAGAACAGCATCAGCACCAGCGCGCCGACGGCTTTGCTGACCGGATGCGGCAGCGCCGCGTGGCCGGTCGGCGCGGCGCCGCGAAACAGGACGAGTCCGACCACGCCGCCGAGAACGATGGCGCCGATCTGTCCCCAGGCCGTGGGGATCGCCAGCACCAGCGCGGCCGCCGCCACCGCGAGCGTCGCGCGCTCGCGGTCGGGCGCGAGCGAGCGCATCATCGCCAGCACCGCCTGCGCCACCACCGCCACGGCCACCACCTTGAGGCCGTGCAGCCAGCCGCCGCCGTGCGCGCCGCCGAGCGCGTCGAGGCCGTAGGCGAACAGCACGAGCGCGATGGCGGACGGCATGGTGAAGCCGGTCCATGCCGCCAGCGCGCCGGGATAGCCCGCGCGCGACAGGCCGATCGCGATGCCGACCTGGCTCGACGCCGGGCCCGGCAGGAACTGGCAGAGCGCGACCAGATCAACGTAGGTCTTCTCCGCCAGCCACTTGCGCCGAACCACGAACTCGCCATGGAAGTAGCCGAGATGCGCGATCGGGCCGCCGAAGCTGGTCAGCCCGAGCCGCAGAAAGATGAGGAAGACCTCCCAGGCGGAGCCGCGCGGCACACTCGCCCCCGCCGCGGCGTCATCCAATGTCATGCGTCACCTTGCGGCTTCGAGGCCGGCGATCGCATGACTTGAAGTCGCATATCAATGCCTGCGCACGGAGCTTGGTTTTGCGAAACCGCCGGTCGAGTCGCCTCACGCATAATCGAACAGGGCCATGAAACCGAAGTCCATGTGCAGCTGCTGGTGGCAGTGGAACAGGGTCAGCCCCGGATTGTCGGCGGTGAAGTCCACCTCCACCTCCTGATAGCCGCCCAGCATCACGACGTCCTTGAGCACGCCGGCGGTGGTTTTGCCGGCGATGCGCGTCAGCTCGAAGCTGTGGCGATGCAGATGCACGGGATGAACGTCGTCGCTGGCGTTGCGCATGCGCAGGCGGTAGCGCCGGCCCTGGCGCAACGGGAGCTTCGGTTCCATCGTCTCCATCGAGAACGGAATGCCGTTGATCGTCCATTGGTTGAACCCATCGAGGGCGGCGTTGTTCTTCTCGAACGTCATCTCGATGGTCTCGTCGGGCGCTGCCGCCACCGCACCCGGCTTGCCGAAGCGGGTGTAGTCCCACTTGAACGGCTTGGGCGCCGACCAGCGCGGCTTGCCGGTCCGGCCGGCATATTCGAGCACGATGCCCATGCCGTGGCTGCGGTCGTCGTCGGCGAGATCTCCCATCACCCAGACCCCGGGATGGTTCATCTCGACGATCGCGGAGACGCGCTCCGCGGTGCCGATCCACAGCACCGGCACGTCGGCGGGCGTGGGCACCGGGTTGCCGTCGAGCGCCACGACTTTGAACGTATGTCCCGGCAGCGCCAGGCTGCGGATCTCGGTGGCGCTGGCGTTGAGCACATGGAAGAGCACGCGCTCACCGGCCTTGACGCGAACCGGCTCGCCGTGGCCGAGCATGCGGCCGTTGATGGAGAACAGGCCGTAGCCGACCTCGTAGCCGTGCGGCATTCCCTTCGCCAGGGACGCGCGCATCGCCGCTTCGCCGGCATCCTCTAGCGCCTTGTCGCGCGTGGCGGGCGCGAGGAAATCCTGCGCCATGTCGCCGCCGCGGCTGAACGTCGGCTCGAACTCCTTGAGTATCAGGAACACCTCGCGATCGTAGGCGCCGGGCTCGTTGCGCGGCTCGATGTAGACCGGGCCCGCCTGTCCGCCATAGGTGCCCTTGCTCAAGTCCGCGCGCGGCACCACGTGCGAATGATAGAAGCGAAAGCCCACCGGCTTCGGGGTGAAGGCGATGCGGCGCATGCCATGGGCCGGAACGAAGGGCGTGCCTTCCTCGGCAGCGCCGTCGACGTCGACCGGCACGAACTGTCCGTGCCAATGCAGCTGCTCCGGGGTGTCGGTGTCGTTGCGGATGTCGACCACGACCTGCCGACCTTCCTTGAGGCGGATCAGCGGACCGGGAAACTCCCCGTTGTAGGTGGTGGTGGAAACAATGTGGTCGGGCGCGAGCTCAATGAGGCTGGTGGCGATGATGATGGTGTAGTCGGCCTTGCCCTCGGGCCGTTGGCCCGCGTCCGGCGCGCTTTCGGCAAGCGCAGGCGAGATCGCCGGCAAGCCGAGCGCGAGCGCGGCCGCGCCGGAGAGAAAACCGCGCCGGCTATGGCCGGTGTCGGCCGGCGAGTGCAGTGGCGATCGGATCGGGGTCATCCTTGGGCTCCTCGAGCATTGGTGAGCACTCTGCGTCGCCCCGAGCTTCCGGCGCTACGCCGGTTGTTCAACCAGACTTAGCCCTGGTTGCAAGCGCTGGTGTAAAACTCGCCAAGTTGCAGGCTAGACCACTCGGTATCGAAAGTCGATATCGTCAACCTGAGCTCGCAATACAATCGCGCTCCACGACCATTCGGCATCCCGAAATTTCGTAGGTCGGTCAGCCGCCCATCGCGGCTTGGCGCCGGCGCGTCGACTTGCGCCCGCGCCGTCCGCCGGTGAGTTCGCGCACCTGGATCTTGGCAACCTTGTTTGCCTCCTTGCCCAATGCCGTGGCGCGATAGATGCGCCGGTAGGTGCGCCCCAGGCGCTGTTCGCGCGACCTCAAATATCCGCTGCGTTCGAGCTGATGAAGCATCGGATAGAGCGTGCCCGGACTGAGCGTATAGCCGTGGCGGGCGAGCTCGTGAATCATCCACTGCCCGTAGAACTCGTCCTGCGCGGCGTGATGCAGGATGTGCAATCGAATAAGCCCCTTGAGCAGGTCCTGATGCTTCATTCTCGCCATTGTCGCCCTCAAGGTTTCCTCTTTCGCCACGATAGCAACCTTCGATTCCTCAAACCAAGCCGGCCAGGTTGCGGGCTTGTGAAAGCGACGCGAGGCGAACGGCACGTCTCCAGCGCCGCATCCGGCCATTACATGCAGACGTATTGCCCCATCATTCCTGCCTGCTCGTGCTCGGCGATGTGGCAGTGATACATGAAGGGATGCCGTGCTGTCGCCGGCTGCTGAAAGGCGACCAGAAGCTCGGCCTTGTCCTCGACCAGAACAACGTCCTTCCAGCCTGCGAGGTGCGCGGGCGGCGCGGTGCCGCCGAGCCCGAGCACGCGGAACGACGCGCCATGAATGTGGAAGGGGTGCGCCATGCCGACCGAGAAAATTTCCCATATCTCGGTCGTTCCAAGCTTCACCTGCTCGTCGATGCGGTCCATGTCGTGGGGCTTGCCGTTGATGCACATGATGCGGCCGTGATCGGCCTGCGCCTCGCGCGGCTCGCCCGTGCACATGCTGCTGTCCAGGATGAAGCGTCGGCGCCGTGCCGACTTGCCGGGATCGGCCACGGCCGGTTCGGCGAGGCGGAGCGGCAGCGCCGTTGCTGCGATGGGCGTCGCGCCCGGCTCGAACCGCATCACCGGCACGTGCTCGCTGCCGCCTTGCGCGCCCGGTCCGCCGAACAACCCCATCTCCTCGTCCGGACCGGTCTCGAGCGTTACCGCCTTGCCGTTCGAGAAGTCGACGAGGATTTCGAAGCGCTCGCCGGGAGAGATCGTCAGGCGAGTGACGGCGACCGGCGCAGCCAGGAAGCCGCCGTCGGAGGCGATGACGTGGAAGCCGCGGCCGTCGCCGAAGCGCAGGTAGAAGTTTCGGGCATTGGCTGCATCGAGCAGGCGCAGGCGTACCGGCCCGCGCGGGACCGTCGCGACCGGGGCGATCGCACCGTTGACGATGATGATGTCGCCGCGGCTGCCATACGCGGTCGCCAGCGGGTCCGCGGCGTAAAGCAGCGCGCCGTCGGATGCGAACGAGCGGTCCTGCAGGATGATCGGCAGATCGTCGACGCCGTAGCTGCGCGGCAGATCCAGGCGCGCATCGGAGCCGTCGTCGATGATGATCATCCCGGTGAGCCCGGTATAAAGCTGGCGGGCGGTGTCGTGATGCGGGTGAGGATGGAACCAGGCGGTCGACGCCGGCTGGTTGATCTCGAGCACGGGGTGCCAGCTCCCGCCCGGCTTGATGACTTGGTGCGGTCCGCCGTCGACGTCGCCAGGGACGTGAAGCCCGTGCCAATGCACGGTGGTGTCGCAGTCCAGCGCATTGTCCACCGCCATCATCAGGCTATCGCCCTTGCGCACGCGGATGACCGGTCCAAGCACGGGCGCCGAATAGCCGTAGGTCGCCGCCGGCTTGCCGTGAACAAAGGCATGCCGGCCCGCCGCGATCCGCAACTTCACGGCCCGTCCCGATTTTTCCGTATCGATCAGCCTGGGGATCGGTAGCGGTGTTTCGATCTGCGGCGATGCGGCGCTTGCGTGCCGGCTGGAGAGGACGCCGGGCGCAATCATAGCCGCGGCGCCGAGCGCGAATCGCCGTCGGCTCAACATCGCGTTTCTTCCAGCGTCTCACCCATGATGTCGAGATTCGATATCGTAACACTACAATTCATTGCGGCCATCGTCGGGCAGGCCGCGCTTCCGCGTTCAGACCGCGGGATTGGGATCGTCTGCCTTCAGTGCAGCGGCGATGCGTTCGCGACCGAGATAGACCCAAAGGCAAGCCGCGAGCACGATCAGCGCTCCGAACAGAACCGGCGGCCGCAGGCCGAAATAGGCCGAGGCCAGGCCGGCGCCGAGGGCGCCGATGGCGGGCGCGCCGCGAAAAATGAGGCCGTAAAGTCCCATCACCCGTCCGCGCATGGCGCCGTCGGTCGCAAGCTGAATCGCGCTCTGGATTGCGATGCCGGCGTTCGACATGGAGAACCCCACCACCGCCACGGCCGGGACCGCCAGCCACATCCTGGCGGTCGCGATCGCGGTAACTGTCGCCAGCGCGGCCCCGATCGAGCCCGCGATGGCAACCTGCGTTAGATCGGAGGAGTGCGCGCGGTGGCCGAGCCAGAGGCCGCCGAGGATGGCGCCCGCACCCATCGACGACGCCAGCAGCGAAAGCCCGCCGGCCCCGGAGCCGAACACCTCGGCGACAATTCCCGGCAGCAGCTCGCTCAGCGGTCGCCCGCCGACGCCGATTGCAATCAGCAGCACGAGCAACGCGGCGATGCCGGGATGCGAGGCGGTGTAACGTATGCCCTCGGTCAGATCAGCCAGCAGGCTGCGGCGTTGCGACGGCGCCGATACGTCGGCAGGGATGCGAATGCGGGCGAGTGCAAGCAGAAAGGCGAGGTAACTTACCGCATTGGCGGCGAAGGCTGCCGATACGCCGGACCAGACGATGGCTGGGCCGGCGCAAGCCGGGCCGATGAAGCGGGCGAGGTTGAATACGATCGAATTGATCGCCACCGCAGTTGCGAGATCCGCGGCCGGGACCAGGGACGGAACCAGGGCAAGCCGCGCTGGCTGATTGAAGGCCACCACCATCCCCTGAAACGCGGTCAGCGCCACCAGCAGCTCTATGGTCATATGACCGCTGGCTGTGAGCAGGAACAGCACGGTGGCCTGGACGAGGGAGATGGTCTGGCTGATCTTCACCACGCGCAGCCGATCCCAGCGATCGGCCGCCGCCCCGGCGACCGGTCCGATCAGCACGACCGGAAAGAAGTCGGCAAAGGCGACGATGCCGAGCCACAGTCCCGATCCCGTCAGCTGCCACGTCAGCCAGCCGATCGCGATCCGCTGCATCCACATTCCGATGAGGGATACCGCGCTTCCGGCGGCATAAAGCGCGAAGTTCGGATTCCGCAGCGGCAGGGCGACCAGCCGACTGCTGAGCAGATCCGTCAGCGACATCGGTCACACGGCCGCGTTGTCGATTGATCGGGTGATGGCATCATGCTTGCTCGGCCTTGACAGTCGATCCCCCTTCGATTCGATCCTGACATCGGTGCTCCGCAATGATGCCTCGGTCCGCCGGCGCGCAAGGATTGCTTGTTGCGCCCGCGGGTTTCGCCGCGCCGTGTCGTCCGGGGGGTCGCCACCTGCATCATATGGCGATCGATATCGAAAGTCGATATATCCATGCAGGCGTGCGTGCTCGAGCTTCATGTCTGAGAAGCTGTACGATGGCTGAATCAGCGAGACAGCGTTATTTCGCCGGGCTCTCCCGCGACACCTTCCTGCTCGCCTGTGCCAGCTTGTTCGCCGACATCTCGACCGAAATGCTGTATCCGGTGTTGCCGGCTTTTCTGACGCAAGTGTTGGGCGCGAGCGGCAGCGTCGTCGGCCTCGTCGATGGCGTTGCGCAGGCTACCCAGAACATCGTGCAGGGATTTTCCGGCTGGTTGTCGGACCGGCTGCGCCGGCGCAAGCCTATCGCGCTCGCTGGCTATCTGCTGGCGGCGATCGCCAAGCCGCTGATGGGTCTGGCGACCGCGTGGCCGGGCGTGTTGGGGGGCCGTTTCCTCGACCGGTTCGGAGCCGGCACCCGGTCCGCTCCCCGCGATGCGCTGGTCGCATCCTCGGCGGATGAAGAGCATCGCGGCAAGGCATTCGGACTCGAGGGCATCGGCGACAATCTGGGAGCATTCCTGGGTCCGCTGCTGGCCGTTGGCCTGCTCATGGTCTGGCGCATGGACATGCGCGTCATTTTCTACCTGGCGCTCATTCCCGGGCTGCTCGCCATGCTGATGATCGCGCTGGTGACGGAACGGCCCGTCGCCGTCGCGGCGAAAGCCAAGCTCGACTTCGGCCTGCGGCAATTCCCCGAGATCTACTGGAAGTATCTGCTCGTCACCGCGCTGTTCGGGATCGGCAATTCTAGCAACGCGTTTCTGATCCTGCAGACGCAGGCCATCGGCGCTTCGCTCGAGGCGACCATCCTCATCTACGCCGCCTTCAACCTGGTGGCCGCGCTGATCTCGTATCCGGCGGGATTTCTGTCCGACCGCTGGGGGCGCAAAAAGCTCCTGTTGGCGTCGTTCGCGATCTTCTTCGTCGCCTATCTGGGATTTGCCATGACCGCGAACGTGCTCCTGATCGCGGCGCTGTTCGTGTTCTACGGCTTGTACCAGGGGATATTCCGCGCCGTCGGCAAGGCATTGGCCACCGATTTCGCGCCGGAGCACCTGCGCGCCAGCGGCGTGGGTTGGTACAACACCACGGTCGGCCTGCTCGGCCTGGTGGCGAGCATCGCCGCCGGGCTGTTATGGGATCATGTCGGCCACGGCGCGGTGTTTCTGTTCGGCGCGGCGTTCGCCGTGGTGGGCGGCGTTGCGCTCCTCGCGATGATTCCGGCGCAGCAGCACAGGACCGGCGCGCGGGCGGCGCGCTGAAGGACGCGGCCGCACGTTGGCCCCAACGGCCTGTCGCAAGAAGCATCCGCAGCGTCCGCCGATTAGCGGCGCCGTTCTTCTGCAACGCGAGGGCGCCGGGTCCCGCCGGCGGGAGAGCGTAAGCTCGCCGCAAGCCGTTGCCGGGGCGAACGAATTGCGGCCGGGGCCGGGTTTGTCGTGGCCGCTCCGGCCTCTGACTTTGCTCGCACACGAGCGAACACGGGTCATGCTATCGTTGTACGCCTCGTCTCGGTCGACCGGCACGGGGCGGTCGACCGTGTCGCATGAGGGGACATTGTCGCGCAAAGGACCCGCAAGCCGGAAGCACAAGGGCGGCGCTCGCGCTGCGGCAGGCAAGGCACGCCCGCGCGCCGGCCGCGAGCGCGCATCGGACGGCGCGCGGGAGAAGAAGTCGACGGCGCGTAGCCGCGAGCTCGAGAAAAAGCTCACGGCGCGCACGCGCGAGCTCGCCGAGGCGGCGCAGCAGCAGGCGGCAACCTCGGAGGTGCTGCGCGTCATCAGCTCCTCGCCTGGTGATTTGAAGCCCGTCTTTCAGGTGATGCTGGAGAATGCCACGCGCATCTGCGAGGCCAAGTTCGGCATCTTGTGGCTGCGCGAGGGCGATGGCTTCCGCTCCGTCGCGCTTCACAACGTGCCACCTGCTTATGCCGCGCAGCGGCAGCGCGACCCTGTGATCCGTCCCGGTCCCGGAACCGGCCTCGGTCGTGTTGCGAAAACTAAACAAGTAATTCACGTTGCCGACGTCCGGGCGCAAGAAGCCTACATCGAACGCGATCCGCTGCGCGTCTCTACCGTTGAACTTGGCGGCTATCGGACCGTGCTCGATGTCCCGATGCTCAAGGACAAAGAACTAATTGGAGTCATCACCATCTATCGTCAGGAGGTGCGGCCGTTCACCGGCAAGCAGATCGAGTTGCTCACTAACTTCGCCGCCCAGGCCGTCATCGCGATCGAGAACGCGCGGCTGCTCAACGAACTGCGCGAATCGCTGCAGCAGCAGACCGCCACCGCCGACGTGCTCAAGGTGATCAGCCGTTCGGCCTTCGATCTGCAGACGGTGCTCGACACGCTCGTCGAATCCGCGGCGCGGCTATGCGACGCCGAAATGGCGAACATCTGGCGACCCAGGGAGGGCAGCTACCGTCTTGTCGCCAGCTACGGAGTCACAAGCAAATCCAAGGAGTGGCTGAAGAACAAGAAATATTTGGAGACGGTCGCCATAAAGCCGGGTCGAGGCACGATCGTTGGCCGTACCTTGCTCGAGGGAAGGACGGTGCATGTCCACGATATTCAAGCCGATCCGGACTACGATCTGAGCGGGCTGATATCGATCGGGGATTATCGCACCACGCTCGGCGTGCCGCTGCTGCGCGAGGGAACTCCGATCGGGGTTCTGTTCTTGACGCGCACCAAGGTCGAGCCTTTCAGCCGACAGCAAATTGACCTGGTGACCACGTTCGCCGACCAGGCGGTGATCGCGATCGAGAACGTGCGGCTGTTCGACGAGGTTACGGCGCGCACGCGCGAATTGACGGAATCGCTGGAGCGGCAGACCGCGACCTCCGAGGTGCTGCAGGTCATCTCCGGCTCGCCCGGCGACCTGGAGCCCGTCTTCGCGACCATGCTGGCGAACGCCACGCGCATCTGCGAGGC
>DATBKV010000091.1:0-8770 GCA_036555745.1 Xanthobacteraceae bacterium
CTGCAAGGCCGGCATGATCCCGATCGATCGCGGCAAGCGCTCGCAGGCGCTCGCCGACATGAATGCGCGCGCGCGGCGTGAGCTCGCGCGCCATCGTCAGATCATCATCTTTCCCGAGGGCACCCGCCGCCGGCCGGGCGCGGAGCCGAAATACAAGTATGGCGTCGCCCATCTCTATCAGGAGACCGGCGTTTCCTGCCTTCCGATCGCGCTCAATTCCGGCCTGTTCTGGCCGCGCCGTTCGTTGCGGCGATATCCCGGCACGATCCGGGTCGAGGTGCTCGATCCGATCCCGCCGGGCCTGGGCAGGGAGGCCTTTTTCGAGCGGCTGCAGGGCGAGATCGAAGCATCCTCCGCGCGACTGCTCGCGGAAGGCGAGCGCGACATCGCCGAGCGAGCGAGGGAGAATCCTTCGCTGGCGCCGCTGTCCTGAAGAGTGCCGCAAGCTGCGAGCAGGGCAACCCTACGCGCATCCCGATTCGATCGAATCTGGATCCGTTCTAGATTTTTTGATTTGCGCATGTGCTTGTCGGAAAACCGTTGGCCCACTTTTGCGGGACATGCGGCTAGATGCGGGAGCATGACCTTTTCCGAGAACCGGTACCCACTTTTCGGGATTATGCTCTAGCAGCCGGCGGGATCAGGCGGTGCTGATCTCATGTGTCCCGGCGAGCCGCTCGGCCAACAGGTGCAAGTCGGTCTCGCGGTAGCCGAGCTGCTCCAACGCCGCCACCGTGGCGATGACATAGTCCCGGTTGGCGCCGGATTGCCCGTGCCCCTGACGCACGTGATGCAACTGCTGCTCGAGCGAAAGCCGCCCGGCATATTGCACATGTCCGCGATCGACCATGTAGCAGAGCGCCTGCGCCCGCTCGGAACCGCCCTTGAGCCAGATCGGGCGCATGCATTCGCGGTAGACGGCAGTCACCTGCTCGCGCGCGCGCAAGTAGGCGACAGTGTCATCACGCTCCGCCGCACGCACCCGATAGGCAATTCCGCGACAGGTTCCGCCCCGGTCAAGGCCGAGCACCAGGCCCGGCCGCTCCGGCGTTCCACGGTGCACGAACGAGTAGACGCACAGCGCCCGATGGGCGCCGACCAGCCGGGCCTCGATGCGCTCGGCGAATGGAAAGTCCGGTCGCCACATCAGCGACCCGTAGGCAAACACCCAGAGATCCTGCATGCCGTCCGCGGCTTTCAAATGCATGCTGCGGTATCAAGGAAGATCGTGGCGCGGGCAAGCCGGTTGCGCCGCCGTCGCACGGCCGCCATGGCGGCGGGAAGTCCTGCGGCCAGTCGAGCGACCGTGCCGACGACGGGGCCGAGCCGGTTTGCGGCGCCCGAAAGGGTGCCGGAAGCGACTTCGAAACGCCGCAATCGGCGCCCTTGGAGAGAGGTCAGCGGTCTGCGCTCGGCGAGGCCGCGAACGGGACCGGCACAGGAGGGCCGCAATGCCGAAGTCCGCTGACCCCATGCCGCGCCGACGCCGTTGGCCGCTGTTCGCTCCGTTTCTCATCGTGGTGCTGCTCGCGGTCGCGTGGACGGCGCTGTGGTTCTACGCCGCCGCGCGCGCGCCGGAGGAACTCGCGGCTTGGCGCGAGCGTGAACGCCAGGCTGGACGGCTGCAGGACTGCGGGTCCCAGTCGGTCGGAGGCTATCCGTTCCGCATCGAGGTCCGCTGTAGCGATGCCAGCTTCGAGCTCAAGGGCGCTCCAACCTTGCAGCTCAAGCTGCCGCTGGTGCTCGTTGCGGCGCAAGTCTATGACCCGAAGCTGCTGATCGGCGAGTTCACAGGTCCGCTGCAAATTTCCGAGCCCGGGCAGGCGGCGCTCCTGGTGGTCGACTGGAAGCTCGCGCAGGCCAGCGTGCGCGGCCTCCCTGCTGGCGTCGAGCGGGCCTCGCTCGTGCTCGATGCGCCGACCGTTCGCGATCCCGCCAGCCCTCACGAGGCCGTGTTCCGGGCGCAGCGGCTGGAGCTGCACGGACGCCAAGACCGCGAGTCCAGTCCCGACAATCCGGCGGTCGACATCGTGCTGCGCCTGCAGGCCGCGGTCGCGGAAAAGCTGCATCCCTTGGCCGCCACGCCGATCGATGCCGAAGTCGAAACCGTGCTGCGCGGGCTGGACGACATCACGCCCAAGCCCTGGCCGGCGCGGTTCAAGGAATGGCAGGCGCACGACGGCCGGCTGGAGATCGTCAATGCCCGTGTCACGCAGGACGACGTGGTCGCGGTGGGCAGCGGCATGCTCACACTCACGCCGCGTGGCGGACTCGACGGCAGCCTGCGGGTGACCGTCCTCGGGATCGAGAAGGTGATCAAGATGTTCGGCATCGAGCGCATCATGTCGGAGGGTCAGATCGGCACGACCATCAGCGCGCTCGACCGCCTGGTCCCAGGCCTGGGGGGGATCGCGCGTCAGAATGCGGCCCCGGGCTTGGTGGCGGCGCTCGGCCAGCGGACGGTGCTCGACGGCAAGCCGGCGGTTGCGTTTCCTATTCGCTTCGCCGACGGCGCAGTTTTTCTCGGACCGTTTCGTGTCGGCGAGGTGCCGCCGCTGTTCTGATCGTGTGTTGCGGCCGCAGAGTTGCACTGCAACGCGGACGTCATTCCTCGGCTGCGTAAGGCCGCGGCATCGGCAGGTGCGGATGCGGGCGGCCGAAGTCGGGCGCGGGCAAATCCTGGCCGATATCGACGATGCCGCGGCGGATCGCGCGCGTGCGGCTGAATTGCTTGAACAGCGTTTCGCCGTCGCCGCGGCGGATCGCGCGGGTCAGGGTCGCCAAATCCTCGTTGAAGCGGCCGAGCATTTCGAGCACGGCGTCCTTGTTGGCGAGGAACACGTCGCGCCACATGGTGGGATCGGAGGCTGCGATGCGAGTGAAGTCGCGGAAGCCGCCGGCCGAGAATTGCAGCACCTCGGAGCGGGTGACTTGGCTGAGCTCGTCGGCGGTGCCGACGATGGTATAGGCGATGAGGTGCGGCAGATGGCTGGTGATCCCGAGCACGAGGTCGTGATGCTCGGGCGACATGATCTCGACGTTGGCGCCGAGCAGGCGCCAGAACGCGGCCAGCCGCTCGACCGCGGCGGGATCGGTGCCTTGCGGCGGCGTCAGAATGCACCAGCGATTGACGAACAATTCACTGAATCCGGCATCCGGTCCCGAGTTCTCGGTGCCAGCGACGGGATGTGCGGGCACGAAATGCACGCCGGAGGGAATGTGCGGCGCCATGTCCCGCACCACCGCGCCTTTGACCGAGCCGACGTCGGAGACGATCGCTCCTGACGCGAGATGCGGGGCGATCTCGGCGGCGACCGGCCCGCACGCTCCGACCGGGATCGATACGATGACGAGATCGGCGCCGGCGGCGGCCGCGGCATTGGTCTCGACCACCTGATCGGCCAAGCCGAGCTCGGCGACGCGCCGGCGGGTGGCCGCCGAGCGGGCGGTCGCGACGATGGAGCGCGCCGCGCCCTGCGCGCGCGCCGCGCGCGCAATGGACGAGCCGATCAGCCCGGTTCCGATCAGCGCGAGACGGTTGAAGATTGCCCGTCCGCTCATTTGCGGCCCATGAACTCCGCGAGCGCCGCCACCACCAGGCGGTTTGCTTCTTCGCTGCCGACCGTCATTCGCAGGGCATTGGGCAGCTTGTAGGCCTTGACCCGGCGCAGGATCAGACCGCGCTCGGTCAGGAAGGCATCAGCGTCCCCCGCCGTGCGGCCTTTGCTCTCGGGGAAGTGGATCAAGACGAAATTCGCGACGCTCGGCGTCACCTCGAGGCCGAGCTTGCGGATCTCCGCCGTCAACCATGCCAGCCATTCGTCGTTGTGAGCGCGGGCTCGCTCCACGTGCGGCGTATCGGCGATCGCGGCGATGCCGGCGGCCATCGCCGCCGCATTGACATTGAAAGGCCCGCGGATGCGGTTGATGGCGTCGACCACATGCTCGGGGCCGTAGAGCCAGCCGAGGCGCAGCGCCGCGAGGCCGTAGATCTTCGAGAACGTGCGGCACATGACCACGTTGTCGTGCGTGGCTACGAGCTCGATCCCGGCTTCGTAATCGTTGCGCCGAACGTATTCGGCGTAAGCCGCGTCGAGCACCAGCAGCACATGCGGTGGCAGCCCACGATGCAGGCGCTTGACCTCGTCGAACGGCACGTAAGTGCCGGTGGGATTGTTGGGATTGGCCAGGAAAACGACTTTCGTGCGTTCGCTCACGGCGGCGAGCATCCCGTCGACATCGGCGGTGTGGTCCTTTTCCGGCACTGCGATCGGCGTCGCGCCGGAGCCGAGCGTGGCGATCGGATAAACCAGGAAGGCGTGGGTGGTGTGGATCGCCTCGTCGCCGTCGCACAAATAGGCGTCGGCGATGAGGTTGAGCAAATCGTCGGAGCCGGCGCCGCAAACGATGTGGCCGGGATCGAGTCCGAAGGCACGGCCGATCGCCTCGCGCAATGCGGTCGAGGCGCCGTCGGGATAGTCCTGCAGGTGTTCGCCGACCGCACGATAGGCCGCGACCGCCTTGGGACTCGGGCCGAGCGGCGTCTCGTTCGACGAGAGCTTGAACACCCGGCCGGCACCGGGCGCCGCGCTGCGGCCGGGAACATAAGGATCGATCGCAAGCACACCAGGACGCGGCTGCGGACGCTCCAGGACGGACATTTCGCACCCCGCTAATCGTCACCGGCCGGTTGGCAGCGGCCGCGCGTCTTGGCCGGAGACCCTATAGCGGGTCGCGTGGCCTCCGACGAGGGCCGAGGCGCGTACCGACGCGCCGGCACCCACCAGGACGCCGGTCACCTGGTCGATGCTGCCGCCGGCTGGCACCGAGACGAGCAGCGCCGCACCGTCGAAGGCGCGGTCGGGCACCGCGATCACCTCGGCGAGGGGGCCGATTGCCTGCGCCGCCGTCGTGCTCCAGCCGGCGACGCGCACGCTCCAGACCTCGACCTCCCTGACCATGGAATCCGCGGCGGCGCGGGAGATCACAAACACCGGCACGGCGGCTGGGTGATCCGGACGTTCGATGAAAGGCAGGCGAGCGATGATCTTGGGCGCGGTGTCGAACTCGAGCGCGCTCCACCATGCGCCCGCACCGGCCATGCCGAAGGCCGGCACCAGCCCGAGATCGCCCTTGGAGTCGGACACTGCCGCCACCACGCTGGCGGCGCCCATGTGCGGGACGAACGGCACGGTGAAGCCGAAATGGAAGCGCGCGGAATCGCGCATCGCCGCGTCCCCCGCCGAGAGGTCGGCGTGCACCGAGAACGGCGCCTGCACATAGGTGAAGGTCGCGATGATCACCCGCCAGATGCTCTCGGCGGTGTCGAGCGGCAGGATGCCGCGATGGCGCTGCACCAGGCGGCGCATCATGTCGGCCTCGCGCGCGGGACGGAATGCGGAACCGGATTCCTGTGTTTGCTTGGCCGAAATGAGCCGATCGATGATCTCGCCCCGCTCCATCAAGAGGCCGTGCATGCTCTCGTCGATGCGGTCGATCTCGTGCCGCAGCTCGGCGAGCGAAGGCGTTTCGGAACGTGACGGTTTCGCCATGATGCAGGTCTTTGCAGCGGCGATGGCCGCCGGCGCGGACAGCGCCATTGATAGGTGTGGGCCGTGGCGAAAGCAAAGAAAACGTTGACAGCGGCGACACGCGGCCTATCTAAGCCGGTCGCAGCGCCCGGCGGCTGCGGGTCGAGCGCGAACTCGCGGATTTTCCGCTTTGCCGGCCGGATTGTAATCCATGGTCGAGGCCGATCTCAGCGCTCCTCTTGATCAGGTCGACCGCCTGCGCGAGGCCGACGAGCCGCATTCGCTCGTGGCCCGTTTCGGCCCGGACAAGCCATTGCCGCTCGATGCCGGCATCGATCTCGCGCCGTTCCAGATCGCCTACCAGACCTACGGCACGCTCAATGCCGAGCGCAGCAACGCCGTGCTGATCTGCCACGCGCTCACCGGCGATCAGCACGTCGCCAATCTCCATCCGGTGACGCAGAAGCCGGGCTGGTGGGAGACCATGGTCGGGCCCGGGCGGCCGATCGATACCGAGCGCTATTTTGTTATCTCCCCGAACGTGGTCGGCGGCTGTATGGGCAGCACCGGACCGGCGTCCACCAATCCGAGCACCGGCATGCCCTGGGGCCTGGAATTCCCCGTCATCACCATTCGCGACATGGTGCGTGCGCAAGCGATGCTGCTCGACCAGCTCGGAATATCCTCGCTGTTCTCGATCGCCGGCGGCTCGATGGGCGGCATGCAGGTGCTGCAATGGTGCGCGAGCTTCCCCCGGCGGGTGTTCTCGGCTCTGCCGATCGCAACTTCGACCCGCCACTCCGCGCAGAATATCGCCTTCCACGAGGTCGGCCGCCAAGCGGTCATGGCGGATCCGGACTGGCGACAGGGACGCTACTTTGCCGCCGGCACCAATCCGCGGCGCGGCCTCGCGGTCGCGCGCATGGGCGCTCACATCACCTACCTCTCGGATGCGGCGCTCCACCGCAAGTTTGGTCGCCGGTTCCAGGACCGTGACATGCCGACGTTTTCATTCGACGCCGATTTCCAGGTCGAGAGCTACCTGCGCCATCAGGGCATCAGCTTCGTGGAGCGGTTCGACGCCAACTCCTATCTCTACCTGACCCGCGCGATGGACTATTTCGATCTGGCGGCGGATTTCGACGGTGTGCTCGCGCATGCCTTCAAACGCACTCCGACGCGCTTTTGCGTGATCTCCTTTACCTCGGACTGGCTGTTTCCGACCTCCGACTCGCGCGCCATCGTGCACGCGCTCAATGCCGGCGGCGCGCGCGTGTCGTTTGCCGAGATCGTGACCGACAAGGGTCACGATGCATTCCTGCTCGAGGAACCCGAGCTGTTCGCGATCGTGCGCGGCTTCCTCGACGGCGCCGGCAGGGCGCGTGGCCTGCCGCCGGCGCGGCCATGACCATGCTGACGCGGCTCAAGCAGGATCTCACCATGGCGGAGGCGGCGCGCACGCCCGGTGGGGCGCGCATCGACCTAGTCGTGGTCGCCGACATGGTCGCGCCCGGCGCCAAGGTGCTGGACGTGGGCTGCGGCGACGGCGAGCTGCTGCGCCTGCTGGGTGAGACGCGCGGCGTCGACGGCCGCGGCATCGAGCTGTCGCGCGAGGGGGTGAACGAGTGCGTCGCCAAGGGTCTGGCGGTGATCCAGGGCGACGCCGATACCGACCTGTCGGATTATCCCGACGACGCCTTCGACTATGTGATCCTCTCGCAAACCCTGCAGGCCACCCGACGGCCGCGTCTGGTGCTCGAGCACATGCTGCGCATCGGCCGCCACGGCATCGTGTCGTTTCCGAATTTCGGGCATTGGGGCATCCGTCTTCAGCTCCTGCTGGGCGGGCACATGCCGCGCACGGACAATCTGCCCTATGCCTGGTGGGACTCGCCCAACATCCACTTTTGCACGATCAAGGATTTCCGCGAGCTCTGCCATGTGGTCGGCGCCAAGATGGAGAAGGCGGTGGCGCTCAATGCCTGGGGTCGGGCGCTGCGCTTCAACGCGCCCTGGTGGTTCTGGAATCTGCTTGGCGAGCAGGCGGTGTTCCTGCTGAGCCGGCGCGGATGACCGCGGCGGCGGGTGGGTCTAGGTGGGCGTGCAGCGGGGCGGTCGCATCCCGCGTTCGCCGGTCCGCGCCGGGTCACGGTCGCTCGGCGTCCACGATCTTGACCTGGTCCCGCAGCGCGATTTCTCCGCCATCGGACACTTCGCAGTAGACCCCGAAGTCGCCGTGCCCGAAGTTGCGCATCAGCGCCGCGGGGACCGAGAGGTCACGGATGCCGGTATCGGGGTCCACGTCGGTCGCGGCGCAGCGCACGATGCGCTTGATGATCTTGAGCCGGACGCCGCTGCCGACCGTGAGCTCCCGTCCGACCAGATCGAATTCGCGCCAAGCCGGCCAGCCCGCCACATAGACGTTGCCGCGGAAGCGCAGCGGGTGGACCGGCGCGCCGATCGCATGTTCGAGCGCGGCCAGCGAGGCGAGGTTGATGAGGGAGACGACCTTGTGCGCCACGTCGGAAAAGCTGAAGCCCGGCGCGTGCAGCACGCGCGGCGCTCCCCGCAGCTCGTCGGCGCAGAACCCTGCGAAGAATTGCTCGATCCGCGCCCTGCCCTCCGGCATGCGCAGGTCTCCGCGCGCGGCTTCGCGGCCATCAAGAGCGATCGCCAGCGTGTGGCTTGCGTCCTCGAAACGGGTGCGCAGACGCGCCAGCCGCTCGTTGCGCATCAGCATCAGGTAGCGCTGCTTGGGCTGGTGACGGGGAGCGGCGGGGTCGAAGCCGGAGGGCCCGTTCTCCACGGCATAGAGGCGGTCGCCTGGCAACGTCTCGCACGGCGCCAGCGCCGCATGTGCCAGCGGCTCGGGCGAAAGACCCTTCACCGGATACCGATAGATCGCCTGGATATTCGCGTTTTCAGCGCTCATGCTGTTTGTTAGCCGCTGCCTCCGGCGCCGCCTAGCGGCGGCAGCATCGCGGGTGCGCCGTGCGTCGTATTTGACGCGATGAGCTTGCCGACGGATCATGCTTGCACGCGATCCGGCGCCGGACGGGCGATTTTGCTGCGCCCGGCGATGTACGCCGCCGGCGCCCCTACCGCACCGAATTGCCGGTCCCCACATAGCAATGTGTCGAGCGCTGTTCGATCCAGGGGCAATTGATCCCACGTGGCTATTCGGCTTAGGTGACCCGCCGGGATCGCGCCCATTGAGGATGCCCCGCCCGCGCCGCATG
>DATBKV010000092.1:0-2440 GCA_036555745.1 Xanthobacteraceae bacterium
GTCTCGCCGTAGAAGTTCTGGCGGAAGCCGTAGCGCACGCAGTCCTTGCCGGTGGTGTCGTTCGAGCCGGAGATGCCGGTGACGTAGAGCACCTTCTCGCGCTGGGCGAGCTTGTTCATGGCCACCGCGACCGCGCTCGACGTCGACCCGGTCATGAGGATGACCTTGCTCTCGGTGATGAAGCGCTGCTGCGCCTGCACCGCGTCGTTCGGCTTCGCGGCGGAATCGGCGACCACGAGATGGAGCTCCTTGCCGAGCACGCCCTTCTTGGTCTTCGGCGAGATCTCCCGGATGAGGGGATGGCCGCTGTTGATGTGCTCGACCGCGAGCTGCCAGCCCTTCAGCTCGTCCTCCCCCTGCTCCGCGTAGGTGCCGGTGCGCGGCACCGCGACGCCGATGGTGGCCGTGCTGCCCTGTATGCCGGCCGGGTACGTGCCGATCGGCGGGTGATCCTCGGCGGCCGCCCGCCGGGGCAGGCCGGGCAGGGCCAGGCCCCCGGCCAGGAGCAAGCCGTTGCGGATGAATTGCCGGCGCGCGCCGCGCCGGGGCGCTGATGTCTGATCGCGCATGGTGTCCTCCTCGAGAGAAAATATGTCGCTGGACGATATATCGTGGGACGATATTAACCGATTTTCCGCGGAATGGTACAACTTCGCCGAGGGGGGTAACGATGCAGCTCAGGAAGGCGGAACTGCGCTACCACCTCACCACGCACGACTACGCGCAGCTGGCCGCGTGGCGCCTCGCCCTGCGCACGTTCCTGCGCTTCAGCGAGCGCGCCGCCGCCGAGGTCGGCCTCGCCGCCCAGCAGTATCAGGCGCTGCTCGTGGTACGCGGCTGGGCGGAAGAGCGGCCGGTGACGATCAGCGATCTCGCCCGGGAGCTCTACGTCAAGCACAACAGCGCGGTCGGCCTCGTCGACCGGCTGGTCCAGCAGCGCCTCTTGACGCGGGCGATCTCGAGCGCCGACCGGCGCAAAGTGGAGCTCACCCTCACCCCGCACGGCCGGACGATCCTCGCCACCCTCGCCGCCCTGCACCGGCGCGAGCTGCGGCGCCTCGGGCCCATCTTCAAGCGGTTCTTCGCCGACATCTCGCGCTAATAGCGCCCGTGCGGCTCGTCGTCCGAGCTTGATCCGACGGCGTCCTTCGCCTAGCCTGTCGAGGCCAGAGTACGGGGGGCGAGCAGAATCGATGAGGCGGCGTGGGAAGCCCGTGAAACGCAGGGTCCAAGGCCAGCGTGCGACCGCCCGCAGCCCGCGGAAGAACGGAAGCGCCCGTGCCCCGCAGAAGCGGCTCGCCGACGTGCTCGGGCAGCTCCAGATGCGCGATCACGAGCTGGGGGAGGCGCTCGAGCGCCAGCTGGCCACCAGCGAGGTCCTCCGCCTCATCAGCCGGTTTCAGACCAATGTCGAGCCGGTCTTCGACGCCATCGCGGCCAAGGCACTGGACCTGTGCCGGGCGACGACCGGCTGGGTCTATCGGTTCGACGGTGAGCTGATCCACATCGCCGCGGCGCACACTGCCGTTGGGCGACACGGCAGCCGCCCGGTGAATCCCCACTGACGGAGAATCCGCTACTCGTGGTGTTCGATCTCGGTGGTACCTTCGTCTTCGCGCTCAGCGGCGCGACGGCGGGCGTCAAGCACCGGCTCGACCTTTTCGGAGTGCTGGTGTTGTCGTTTGCCGCCGGCAACTCCGGCGGCGTGGCCCGCGACGTGCTGATCGGCGCGCTCCCTCCCGTGGCGATCGGCGACTGGCGATACATCGCGGTCTCCATCCTCGCCGGACTGATCACCTTCTCCTGGTACCGGATCATCAACCGGTTGAGCAGTCCGGTGCTGGTGTTCGACGCCGCCGGATTGGCGCTCTTTGCGGTGTCCGGCGCGAGCAAGGCGCTCGCCTTCGGCGTCGGGCCAGTTGGCGCGCTGATGCTCGGCATGCTGACGGGAATCGGCGGCGGCATGGTGCGGGACGTCCTCGTGAGGGAGATCCCCACCGTACTGCGCACCGAGCTGTACGCGGTCGCCGCCCTCATCGGTGCGGCCGTCGTGGTAGTCGGCAGGATGCTGGCCGTCCCGCCGATCGCGGCCGCCTCGGCCGGCGCGGTCCTCTGCTTTGGGCTCCGGTTCATGGCGATGCGACGCGGCTGGCACCTTCCGATCGCGCGCTCGCCAAGGCAATCGGATCAATGAGCCCTAACCCGCGCTGCTCACCACCACCCGAATCGGCGTCGGCTTGAAGCCATTGCACGGGTTCCGCGTCTGCGGGCAGTTCGAGATCACCGCCAGGACGCGCGCCTCGGCCCGCAACTCGACGTAGTCGCCCGGCTTCGACCGGCCGTCCACGATGCCCATGGTCCCGTCCGCCAGCACGGGGACGTTCATGAAGAAGTTGATGTTGGCGACGATGTCCTTTTCGTCCATCCCGTGCCGGGCCAG
>DATBKV010000093.1:0-28740 GCA_036555745.1 Xanthobacteraceae bacterium
TCATAGGCTTCGCAGAACTCTTTCACTGCATACGCGCGTTTCAGTTCCATCTTACCTCCATTCCGGCCGAGCAAATCACTCGTTGCCTATTTGCACTAACTCCTTTGCCGGATCGCAATCGGCGGCCATGTGAGCCAGCCAACGGGAGCCGACGAACCTTGATACGGCCCTTATTCTGCTCCGATTTTGACAACATCGTGTCGCGGTCCAGCGCGTTGATTGGAGCACATAAGGCGGCGATCTGACCCGGCCAACGGGAATCGTCAGCGATGGGAATATCACGGCGATTCGAATCCGATACAAGCGCTCGAAATTGCCTACCCGCCGCCGAAACCGCCGCGCAACGCTTAAAGAACGGCGGAATCCGCCGTGTCAGGCGCGGATCGCCACCACCTTACTGGCAGCCTGCGGCTTCCCGCAGAACTCAGCCCACGCATCCATCAACCGCCGTCTCTTCTCGAACAAGTCGCCGCGCCTATAGGCGGCCTCAACGGCGTTCGGGATCGCGTGGGCGAGTGCCATCTCAGCAACCTCACCCGGATAGCTGGTGCGTTCGGCCGCCCAATCGCGGAAGCAACTGCGAAAACCATGCACTGTAACATTTGCAACGCTCGCGATGCGCCACACTGAATTGTCGCCTATGGGCTTGCCCTCTAATCTGCCGGGGAAGACGTAAGCGGATTGCCGGACCGCTTTCATACTCGCCAGCACCGAAAGCGCCGCCCTTGACAGCGGGACGCGGTGCTCCTTGCCTGCCTTCATCCTGCTTTCCGGTATTGTCCAAATCGCGCCATCAAGGTCGATCTCGTCCCAAGTAGCGAAGATCGCCTCGCTAAGTCTGGTGGCCGTCAGGATGATAAATTCGAGGCACCGGGCTGCCACGCCAGTGTCTTCCCGCAGCTTCGCCAAGAAGGCGGCAATCTCGGTGTACGGCAGGGCCGCATGATGTTCGAGCGGCGCTATCTTCCGTCTGGCCGGAAGGGCGTGCTCTAGCCGCCCGTCCCATCTCGCCGGATTATCGCCTTCGCGATAATGGTGCGCCGTTGCCCAATCGAGCACCGTCTCGATCCGGTTGCCTATGCGGCGGGCCGTTTCGGGAATTGTGGTCCAGATCGGTTTCAGCACCCTCAGCACAAGCGCTGTGTCAATGGCTGCAACGGGCAGCGATCCGAGTGTCGGAATGGCGTGCAGGCGAAGGGAGTTAATCCAGTCGGTGCGATGTTTCTCTTTCCACGTATTCGCATGGTCTCGAAAATAGCCATCAACGCATTGCCCGAATGTCATGGACTTGGCGGCCTCGGCCCGTAGGGCGGCCATACGTGCGCGTTTCGCCTCGATGGGGTCAATTCCATCTAGCCTCAGCACCCGCGCCTCCCTGGCCCGTTCTCGCGCCTGCTCTAGGCTCAGAGTGTGGGTCGGGCCGAGACCCATATCCCGAAGCCGACCATTGACGACGTAGCGAAAGATGAACTGCTTCGACCCGCCCGGCGCGACCCTCAGGTACAACCCCCCGCCATCAGAAAGCAGCAGGCCCTTGCCGGCCTTCGGGGTCTTGGCCTTGGCTACCTTCATCGCCGTCAACCTGTTCAACGTCCGCATGGTGTCCCATGTCCTATCGCTTGCCCATACTGGCAATGCCGATACTAACCGACGGAGGCGGACAAGCAAAGACGGCAATGGCGGGGATTAATCCGATTTTCTGGGCTGATGTGGCGACACAGACACATTTGGACAGACAGCAGTGGACACTCCGGCGGGTGACAAGCGCTCGGGCTCGCTGATCAGCGCGCGCTGCGCGCTCGAGCAGGGCCGCGAAGTATTCGCGGTGCCAGGCTCGCCGCTCGATCCCCGCGCCGAAGGCAGCAACGACCTGATCAAGCAGGGCGCCGCCGTCGCCACCGGGGCCGCCGACGTCGTCGACGTGCTGCGCCCGATCCTGGGCGAGCCGGCGGCTCCGCCGCTTGCGGTGGCGGAGCCCGAGGCGCTGCCCGCGCCGGATGCCGAGCTCGAAGCCGACGGGCGCGCGCGCATCATCGCGCTACTCGGACCGACCCCGGTCGCGATCGACGATCTCGTGCGCCTGTCCGAAAGCACGCCCGCCAGCGTGCGGGTGGCGCTGCTCGAGCTCGAGCTCGCGGGCCGGCTCGATCGCCACGGCGGCGCGCTGGTATCGCTGACGTAGGACACCTGACCGGTCGTCGCCTCGCGTGCCTGCAAGCGCGACCCGTGGCAGCATGGCCCCGGGCCGGCTCCGCCCGGAGCCATCGCGAGTGGCGCCATGCGCAAACGTACCGTGGTCGTGAACGACAGGATGCAGAGGGGCTACACCTACCAGCGCACGGCGCCGGTCGGCCGCAATTTCGATCCCGAGTTCAAACCCGAGCTCACGCCGCTCGAGATGCTGCGGCTCGGCGTGTTCTGTGGCAAGTACATGACGGACACGCGCAGGGAATTCCCCGAGAGCTGGTTCGCACGCGCCAAGCTCGCGCCGCTGCGCCGCGACTGCTCGCTCAACTTCTTCGGCGTCGATGCCAGCCAGCCGCTCTCGGTCTGGCGCGCCAAGGGCTGGATCCACCCCGCCGATCCGCGCGGCTGGTTCCAGTGGTATTGCCGCTATTACATGGGGCGGCGCATGCCCGAGGAGGACCGCCGGCAGATCAAGCGCTGGAAGGCGATGCGGCGGCACGTGCGGCAAATCGAGCGGCACTGCGAGCCGGGAGACGTCACCTGCCGCGCGCGCCAGCGCCAGGCGCTGCTGCACTGGGCCTACGACAGCCGCAAGATCTGACCCGGCGCGGGCGGCGGCGCGTTCGGCATGATCGATCGAACGTGCGCAGGCTGGACCGGCTGCGCGCAGCGCGCTTGTGTCATGCGCGGTTGTGTGATGAATTTCACACAATCGGCCACGCGAGCGCCGTACCATGCTCATGCAAATCGGAATTCTCGGAGGCCTCGGCCTCCTGGCGAGCCTGTTGGCGCTGTACTGGATTCAGCCCGACAGCAAAGGCGGGCAGGCGCTGCTGGCGATCATCGTGTTCAGCATCGTGAGCGGCATCGGGAAGCTCATATGGCCGACAAAAGCCTGAACTGCGCACGCGTGCTGGCCGCCGGCGCGATCGTCGCCGCGCTGCTGGCGCTGGCTCCGGCAGCTCACGCGCAGCAACCCAATCGTTCCGGCTGCGTCACGCGCTACCATAACGGCAAGCCCTACATCTTCTGCGTGAGCAAGAAGCGCGCCTGGCGGCGCGCGCCACAGTCCTACTCCGCCCCCTACGTCGTGCCTGCGCACCCCGCCGCTCCCACGGCGGCGCCGACGGCGCCGGCCGCACCGCGGCGATACGAGACGGTGGTGCCGCCGCCCTCCGCGCCGGCCGCGCCGACGACCTCACCCGCGGCGCGCAGCGCACCACCGCCGCCAGCGCCACCGGCGTCCGCAACCGCCCCTCGTAACGGCGGAGGCGTGACCGGAGCAGCGCCTGCGACCGCGGCGCGGCCCGCGATTCCGTCGGTGGCCGCGCCACCCGCGCGCGTGCGCGCGGTGCGCGCCCTGATCGAACCCGCGGAGATGCCGCCGCGCGAGGTCGCGGGCTACGGCATCGTCGCCTTCACCACGCGGCCGATGGAAAACGACATCGAGCGCTACAAGCTGATCTGCGAGGCCTACAAGGCGACGCTCATGGCGCAGTCCGAGCTTCCTGCCGGTACACCGCTGTCGGAGCAGATGATCACCTACTGGCCCATCACCGACAAGAATGCGCCGGACGCGCAGCGCGGCGACTGCACGCACCTGGTCTCGAACTACGCGCTGCGGCTCGGCCTCGACGCCATCCAGGATGCCGACAAGCAGCACGAAAGCCTGGCGAGCCGGCGCGGGCCGTTCCTGATCGCCTGGGCGCCGTCGGAGAGCCGCTTCCAGCCCGACGCGCTGGTGCTGGTCATGGACCTGTCCGCGCTCGACAGCGCGCGCAGCTTCACCGAGGTATTCCAGGACTGGCGCCAGCACATCACCGACAAGCCGGAGCTGTGGCGCCGCGGCGGCTTCGACGTCGAGGCGGTGCGCAGAATCATCCACGACACCTTCGACCGCTTCGGCGACGGGCTGTTGCGCCTGATCAGCAACAAATCATGAGCGCGGCGGGCTTGGACCGCCGAGCGCGCAAGCCTCGCCGATGCGCATTGCATTTCGCGCAAGAAGACGCTTTGCTCGCGCGGGGAGCGGCCCAAGGAGAGATGAGAACGCAATGAAGAAGACGACTTTGTTGGCAGCGGGCGTCGGCCTGACGCTCACACTCGCCTCCTATAACGCTCAAGCGCTCACGACGACCTTCGGCGCAACGCTGGCGCAGCCGTCCGACGTGACCACGGTTAGGGGCGGATGCGGTCTCGGCTGGCACCGCGGGCCCTATGGCGCCTGTCGCCGCAACTGGGGCCCGGGCTGGCGGCGCTGCATCTGGCGCTACGGCCGGCGCTGGTGCCGTTAGGCACTCGCCTTCAATCTGCGGAGCCGCGCACGCGACTCGCGTGCGCGGCGTCGCGAAGCGCTTCTTTCGGCCCTTCCGCCCGGCAGTGTTAATCCCACCGCAGAGGCCGCGCCGCAGCCGGTCATTTCATCTCATCTAGATCATTTGCTCATTACTTCACATCTCTGGAATCGCTAGAGAAAAAGTGCTTCTTGCGGGCCCGCGCGAGCGCCGGCCTGCCGCGCGCGCCGCGCTCCAGCGGCCGCCGCATCCTGGTGCCGCGGTTTGACAGGGCGGGTTGACATCCCCATCTTTCGCCGCGACAAGGCGGGCCGAGCCCGCCCCTCGCCCGCCCCGCGGCGGCTTTCAACACATTGGAATTTCATGGATATCGTCGTCGTCGAGTCCCCGGCCAAGGCCAAGACCATCAATAAATATCTTGGCCCCGGCTACGAGGTGCTGGCCTCGTTCGGCCACGTGCGGGACCTGCCGGCCAAGGACGGCTCGGTCGACCCCGAGCATGATTTCAGGATGATCTGGGAGGTCGACGACAAGTCCCAGAAGCGCCTCAACGACATCGCCCGCGCCGTCAAGGGCGCCAACAAGCTCATTCTCGCCACCGATCCCGACCGCGAGGGCGAGGCCATCTCCTGGCACGTGCTCGAGGTGCTCAAGCAGAAGAACGCGCTCAAGAAGCAGGCGGTCGAACGCGTGGTGTTCAACGCCATCACCAAGCAGGCGGTGCTCGACGCCATGAAGCGCCCGCGCGGGATCGACGGCGCCCTGGTCGACGCCTATCTCGCCCGCCGCGCGCTCGACTATCTCGTCGGCTTTACGCTCTCGCCGGTGCTGTGGCGCAAGCTTCCGGGCGCGCGCTCCGCCGGCCGGGTGCAATCGGTGGCGCTGCGGCTGGTCTGCGACCGCGAGCTCGAGATCGAAAAATTCGTCCCGCGCGAATACTGGTCGCTGATCGCCACGCTCGCCACCCCGCGCGGCGAGGAGTTCGAGGCCCGGCTCGTCGGCGCCGACGGCCGCAAGGTCGCCCGCCTCGACATCGGCTCCGGCGCCGAGGCCGAGGCCTTCAGGCAGGCGCTGGAAAGCGCGGCCTTCACCGTCGCCAATGTCGAGGCCAAGCCGGCGCGGCGCAATCCGCCGCCGCCGTTCACCACCTCGACCCTGCAGCAGGAGGCGAGCCGCAAGCTCGGCCTTGCCCCCGCCCACACCATGCGCATCGCGCAAAGGCTCTACGAAGGCGTCGAGATCGAGGGCGAGACCGTCGGACTGATCACCTACATGCGCACCGACGGCGTCGACATCGCGGAGGAGGCGCTCGCCGCCGCCCGCCGCGTCATCGGCGCCGACTACGGCACCCGCTATCTGCCGCCCTCCCCGCGCCGCTACCAGGCCAAGGCGAAGAACGCCCAGGAGGCGCACGAGGCGATCCGCCCGACCGACCTCGCGCGCCGGCCGAAGGACGCCAGGCGGGTCCTCGATTCCGACCAGGCCCGGCTCTACGAACTCATCTGGCTGCGCACCATGGCGTGCCAGATGGAATCCGCCGAGCTCGAGCGCACCACCGCCGACATCACCGCGAACGCGGGGGGACGCATCATCGATCTGCGCGCCACCGGCACGGTGGTGAAGTTCGACGGCTTCCTCACGCTCTACCAGGAGGGCGAGGACGACGCCGCCGAGGACGAGGAGAGCCGCCGGCTACCCGAGATGAGCGCGGGCGAAAACCTCGCCAAGCGCAAAATCGACGCCACCCAGCACTTCACCGAGCCGCCGCCGCGCTACTCGGAGGCCTCGCTGGTCAAGCGCATGGAGGAGCTCGGCATCGGCCGGCCCTCGACCTATGCCTCGATCCTGCAGGTGCTCAAGGATCGCGGCTATGTTCGCATCGACAAGAAGCGGCTCGTCCCCGAGGACAAGGGCCGGGTGCTGACCGCGTTTCTGGAGAGCTTCTTTGCCCGCTACGTCGAGTACGGCTTCACCGCCGATCTCGAGGAGCAGCTCGACCGCATCTCCAACAACGAGATCGCCTGGCGCGACCTCCTGCGCGATTTCTGGCGCGAGTTCACTGCCGCGGTCGGCGACATCAAGGAGCTGCGCGTCGCCCAGGTGATCGACGCCCTCGACGAGATGCTGGCGCCGCACCTGTTTCCGCCGCGCGCGGACGGCAGCGACCCGCGCAAATGCCCGAGTTGCGAGACCGGCCGGCTCTCGCTCAAGCTCGGCAAGTTCGGCGGCTTCATCGGCTGCACCAATTATCCGGAGTGCCGCTACACCCGCCAGCTCGCGCCCGGCAACGGCGCCAACGGCGGCGCCGACGGCATCAAAAAGCTCGGCGAGGATCCCGCAACCGGGCTCGAAGTCACGCTGCGCTCCGGCCGCTTCGGCCCCTACCTGCAGCTCGGCGAGGCGAGCGAGGGCGAGAAGCCCAAGCGCGCCGGCCTGCCGAAGGGTCTCTCGCCCGACGACCTCGATCTCGCGCGCGCGCTCGGGCTCCTGTCGCTACCGCGCGAGGTCGGCCGGGATCCCGAGGACGGCGAGCCGATCGTCGCGGGCATTGGCCGCTTCGGACCCTATGTCCAGCACGGCAAGACCTACGCCAATCTCAGCGCGGACGAGGACGTGCTCAATATCGGGCTCAACCGCGCGGTGACGCTGCTCGCGGAGAAGCGCGCCCAGGGGCCGCGCCGCAGCCGCTTCGGCGCCGATCCCGGCCGCGCGCTCGGCGAGCATCCCGGCAAGGGCGGCGCCGTGGTGGTGAAGAACGGCCGCTACGGCCCCTATGTGAGCCACGACGGCGTCAACGCCACGCTGCCCTCCGACATCACGCCGGACGCAATCACGCTCGAGCAGGCGCTCGGCCTCATCGAGGCGCGGGCGGCGCGCGGCGGCGGCAAGAAACCGCCGGCCGCGCGGCGCGCCAGCGCGCGCAAGATGGCGGCGAGCGCGAAGGCTGCGCCCAAGCCAAAGCCGCCAGCGAGCGCGGACAAGAAGCCGGCGCGCAAGAGCAGAGGCCGGTAGTCACACGAAAATCCTGGTTCGGGATTGCATCCCTGCTGTCGTCCCCGCGCAGGCGGGGACCCATATCCCAGAGATCGGACCGTATGGCACGATGGGTCTCCGCTTCCGCTTATATCGCTGGCCCGAAGTCGTATAAATCCGACTTCGGCTGACGATAATTCTTTGATCATGGCACCACGTCACACCAAACCTCCCCTCCCCTCCAAGGACGACGTCCTCGCCTTCATCGCCAGCCGCGGCGGCAATATCGGCACCCGCGAGATCGCGCGCGCCTTCGGCGCTAAGAATGCCGAGCGCGCCGAGCTCAAGCGCATGCTGCGCGAGCTCGCCGACGAAGGCCGCGTCGAGCGCCGCCGCAAGAAGCTGCATCATCCCGGCACCCTGCCGCACGTGGTGCTGAGCGAGATTACCGGGCGCGACGCCGACGGCGAGCTGATCGCGCTGCCGAGCGAATGGGACGAGACCGAGCACGGCCCGGCGCCGAAGATCCGCGTTCGCGTAGCGCGCCGCGCGCGCCCGGGCGAAGCCGCCGGCGTGGGCGATCGCGCGCTGCTGCGGGTAGAGGAGAGCGGCGAGCGCGACGATCCGATCCGCTACAGCGGGCGCGTCATCAAGCTGATCGATCGCGGCCGGCAGCGCGTGCTCGGCGTTTTCCGTGCCGCTGCCGGCGGCGGCGGCCGGCTCGTGCCGATCGACAAGAAGCAGCTCGGCCAGGAGTTCGCGATCGGCCCCGGCGCCGCCGCGCAGGCGCGCGACGGCGACCTGGTGGCAGTCGAGGTGACGCCGCGGCGCGGCGGCTACGGCCTGCCCGCCGCGCGCGTCACCGAGCGGCTGGGCTCGCTTGCGACCGAGCGCGCGGTCAGCCTGCTCGCCATCCATGCGCACTCGATTCCGCACGTGTTTGCGCCCGCGGCGCTGGCCGAGGCGGAGGCGGCGAAGCCGCCCCGACTCGCCGGACGCGAGGACTGGCGCGCGCTGCCGCTCGTCACCATCGATCCCGCCGACGCCAAGGACCATGACGACGCCGTGCACGCGGCGCGCGACAGCGACCCCAAGAATGCCGGCGGGTTCGTCATCAGCGTCGCCATCGCCGACGTCGCGCACTACGTGCGGCCCGGGAGCGCGCTCGACCGCGAGGCGCTGCTGCGCGGCAACTCGGTCTACTTCCCCGACCGGGTGGTGCCGATGCTGCCGGAGCGCATATCCAACGAGCTGTGCTCGCTGCGGCCGGGCGAGGATCGCGCCGCGCTCGCGGTGCGCATGGTGGTCGGCGCCGACGGCCGCAAGCGCTCGCACAGCTTCCATCGCGTGTTCATGCGCTCGGCGGCCAAGCTCAACTACGTGCAGGCGCAGGCCGCAGTCGACGGCTGGCCCGACGACACCACCGGACCGCTGCTCGCGTCCGTGCTCGAGCCGCTTTACGCCGCCTATCGCGCGCTCAAGCAGGCGCGCGACGAGCGCGCGCCGCTCGACCTCGATTTGCCCGAGCGCAAGATCGTGCTCAGCGCCCACAATACGGTGGACCGGGTGATGACGCCGGAGCGTCTCGATTCGCACCGCTTGATCGAGGAATGCATGATCCTCGCCAATGTCGCCGCCGCCGAGACCTTGGAGCGCGCGCGCGTGCCGCTGATCTACCGGGTGCACGACGAGCCCGATCCGGAGCGGGTGAACGCGCTGCACGAGTTCCTGCACAGCCTCGACATCTCGCTGCCCAAGGCGGGCGCGCTGCGCGCGGCGCAGTTCAACCGTATCCTCGCGCGGGTGAAGGGGCGCGACGTCGAGAAGCTCGTCAACGAGGTGGTGCTGCGCACGCAGGCGCAGGCCGAATACGCGGCGGAGAACTACGGACATTTCGGGCTCAACCTGCGCCGCTACGCCCATTTCACCTCGCCGATCCGCCGCTACGCCGACCTCGTCGTGCACCGCGGCCTCATCCGCGCGAACAAGCTCGGCGAAGGCGCGCTGCCGGAGCAACAGGACGCCCGCACGCTCGGCGAGATCGGCGCGCAGATCTCGGCCGCCGAGCGGCGCGCGATGAAAGCGGAGCGCGAGACCTTCGACCGGCTGCTCGCGCATTTCCTCGCCGACCGCATCGGCGCGACCTTCGAGGGGCATATTTCCGGCGCCACCCGCGCCGGCCTGTTCATCAAGCTCGACGACACCGGCGCCGACGGGTTCGTTCCCGCCCGCACCATCGGCGACGAATATTTCCGCTATCACGAGGACCGCCACGCCCTCGTCGGCGACCGCAGCGGCTTGACGCATCGGCTCGGCGACCGCGTGGTTGTGCGCCTGGTCGAGGCCGCGCCGCTCGCGGGCGCGCTGCGGTTCGAGCTGCTCTCGGAGGCGCGCCGTACCGGCAGCAAACCGAGGCGGATAGAGCGAGCGCGCGACGGCTCCAGAGGCGGCGCCAGGCGCGCGCGACGCGGCAAACCATGAGGTCGCCGAATGCGTGAGGTCGAGACGCGTGTCCCGGACGCGGTGCAGCGCGAAGCTCTTGCGGACCGGTGCACCGCTGATCCGGGACCACCAGAACCCGGTGCGCGACGGTCCCGGGGTCGGCAGCGCATCATTGCGGTTTGCTCCATGCTGCGCTGCGCCCGGGACACGACAGCTAACCGAGCGCCAATGAAATGAGCGACGCCCACGCCGAGCGCCTCGAGCGCATGAACCGCTTCGAGCAGCGCATGAACGAGATCGAGCGCGACCTCTCCTCGCCCTATGTGCGCCCGAAGGATGCCGCCACGCTGATCCTCGTCGACCGCTCCGGCCGCATGCCCAAGGTGCTGTTGGGCAAGCGCCATCACGGCCACAAATTCATGCCGGGGAAGTTCGTCTTTCCCGGCGGCCGGGTCGATCCGGCGGACCGGCGCATGCCGTTCGCGCGGCCGCTCGATCCGCACGCGGAGGCCAATCTGATGAAGCGGCTCAAACGGCCGAGCGCCGCCAAGGCGCGCGCGTTTGCGCTCGCCGCCATCCGCGAGACCTACGAGGAAACGGGCCTTCTGCTCGGTGTGCGCAACGCGATGGCAGTGAAGGCTCCGCGTGGCCCGTGGGGCGCCTTCGCCGCGGCCAATATCCTTCCGGATCTCGCTACGCTGCGTTTCATCGGCCGCGCGATCACGCCGCCCGGCCGGCCGCGACGGTTCGATACGCGCTTCTTCACCATGGACGCGAGCGCCGTCGCGCACCGCATCGAAGGCGCGACCGGCCCCGACGCCGAACTGGTGGAGCTGGTGTGGATGACGCTCGAGGAGGCCAAGCAGCTCGACATGGCGGCGGTCACCGGCGTCATGCTGGAGGAGCTCGACGCACGCATCGCCGACGGTTTCGGCCATGATCTGCCGGTGCCGTTCTACAGCATGCCGCGCGGGCGCTTTCGGCGCGAGCTGCTGTGAGTTCGAGAGTGTGCAAGGCCGTCAGCGTCCGGTCCGATGCCATTGACAACGGGAGGCGGGCGACTAGGTTGCCCCGCAATCAACGCGATCGAGGTTTGCCATGGCGAAGGCCACCACCATCAAAGTGAAGCTGGTTTCCAGCGCCGACACCGGCTTCTATTACGTCACGCGCAAGAACTCGCGCACCATGACCGACAAGCTGGTAAAGAAGAAATACGATCCGGTCGCGAAAAAGCACGTCGAGTTCCGCGAAACCAAGATCAAGTGACCGGCCCGCACCGGCGCAGTCGGCAAATCGAGCCGTCACGCCCGGCATGCAGTCAAGCTTGCGTCGACAGCGCAAACTTGTCCGCGGGGCGGGCATCGCGTTTTTTCAATGACGTGAGCCAGGAGGGCGATGGCCTTGCGCCCCGGGCGGCTCGTTTCGGCAGAAATCGCGCACGAACCGGCGCCGATGAAGGTGGCCGGTCGGGAGCGGCGTCATGAGGAGGCCACTCGTACCGCTCCCGAACCGGCCGAACCCCACGGACCCAGGAGATGCGGCGGACCTGAGCATTCCGCAGGGTTATCAATGTCGTAGGCGATGCGATTCGCCCCCCGGGGCCCGCAGCGCGGGCCGCCTGAGAGTTTCCTCCACCACCTCCTGCAAGTTAGCGCAACCGGCCTGGAAAGCAACAAATTAGGTTGTGGAAAACCGGGTGAATTGTGCCGGGCGGACCGCTCAGGGGTTGACGGATGGTCGCACGGCTCCCGAGTCCCGGATGCGGTGTAGCGCGAGCGCGCAGGCGCGAGTGGTGGGTGCGCCCGGGACACGCCTGGGCCATGCTCAGGTGCCGCCGACGTATTGCCGTACGGTTTCGATGAATTTTCCGACCGAGATCGGCTTCGACAGATAGGCCTCGCAGCCGCCCTTGCGAATGCGCTCCTCGTCGCCCTTCATGGCAAAGGCGGTCACCGCCACCACCGGGATGGCCTTGAGATCGGGGTCTTCCTTGAGCCACTTGGTCACTTCGAGGCCCGAGACCTCGGGCAGCTGAATGTCCATCAGGATCAAATCCGGGCGGTGCTTGCGCGCGAGGTCGAGCGCCTCGATGCCGTTGCGCGTGCCGACGATGCGGTAGCCTTGCGCCTCCAAAAGATCGTGGAACAGCTTCATGTTGAGCTCATTGTCCTCCACGATCATCACGGTCTTTTTCTTCGGCATGTCCCACCCTAGCGAGCTCGCGCGGCGCGCGCCGGTGCGCCTTGCCCGATTGCGGCCGCTTTCACGCCGGGCGCGCGCAACTTAGTCCGAATCCGTTACAGAAGCACAAACCAACCGCGATCCGCCGGTGCAGGGACACCGGCTGTCATGGGGCAAAGCTAGCGAGATTCGCCCGCCCGCGGCAGTCCCCCACAAGTCCTCCCAGGCGCGCCGCGGAGGATCAGGCCGGCGCGACCGGCGTCACGTCCATGGTCCGGCGGCTGAGCGCAATGTTGAAGGTGTACCCGCCGAACAGGTCGACGACGGTGATGAAGATCAGCAGGAAGGCGGCTTCCCAGCGCTGCGACGTGCCGAGGAGCTCGGGCTTGCCGAATACCACGATCAGTACCACTGCGAGCGGCACCAGCGACGCCATGCCGTCGACCACGCCGATGAAGCGGCTGCCGCCGGCGGGCAGGCTGAGGGGGATCGAGATCAGCTGGAAGGTGAGATAGATCGCGGCGAGCCATGCCATGTTGAAGCCGAGCCGCTCCGGCGCAAACAGCCCGAACCCTTCCCAGTTCCCCAGCCATCCTGCCGACCAGAAGAAATAGAGCTCCCAGGCCGCGAGCCCCAATGCGAACAGGATGCTGGCGCCGGCGATGGATAGACGGCCTGTGCGCATGATTTCGTCCTCCGGGCTGTCGGCCTTTCACCTAGCCGGATGCCAGCCTTCTCGTCGAGGGATTTGACAACGGGCTCGCCGCCCACGCCCGCGCAACGGCCTTGATCCCGCACCACGGCGGGGGTTTGCTGGTAACCGGTCGCGGGCCATGAGGGGGCGAGTCGGGCGGAGATTGCGATGACGCAGCGGCGCCGGCCGGAGAAGCGCGATGCCTCGCGCGCCGCGGCCGAGAACCTGGCGGTCGCGGCGCTCGGCTTCATCGCGGCCGAGCCCGAGCGGCTCGGCCGCTTCCTCGCTTTGAGCGGAATCGGCCCCGACTCCATCCGCGACGCCGCGCGCGAGCCGCAATTCCTTCTCGGCGTGCTGGATCACGTCGCCGGCGAGGAGCGGCTGCTCATCGCGTTCGCCGCCGAGACGGAAATCGATCCGGACGCGGTGATGCGCGCCCGCGACGCGCTCGCTGGCGGTGCATGGGAGCGCGAGACGCCATGACCGCGCCACCCGCGTGAATTTGCGCTTGCAAGGGGGCAAAAGCGCCATGCCGGGCTTCTGCCGCGATTGCCGCCGCGACGTCCCGGAGGGGATCGCGCGCTGCTCCGCCTGCAGCTCGCCGCGCCTGCTGCGCCATGCCCAGCTCGACGCGCTCGCGATCGCGCACGTCGATTGCGACGCGTTCTACGCCACCATCGAGAAGCGCGACGATCCCGGCCTCACCGACAAGCCGGTGATCGTGGGCGGGGGCCGGCGCGGCGTCGTGCTCACCGCCTGCTACGTCGCGCGCACGTTCGGCGTGCGCTCGGCCATGCCGATGTTCGAGGCGCGCCGGCTGTGCCCGCACGCCTCGATCGTGCGCCCGGACATGGAGAAATACGCCAGGGTCGGCCGCCAGGTGCGCACCCTGATGTACAAGCTCACGCCGCTGGTCGAGCCGGTGTCGATCGACGAGGCATTCATGGATCTCTCCGGCACTGCGCGGCTGCACGCGAAGTCGCCGGCCAAGGCGCTGGCGGCGTTCGCGGCCGAGGTCGAGACCACGCTCGGCATCACAGTCTCGATCGGGCTCGCCAGCAACAAGTTCCTCGCCAAGATCGCCTCCGATCTCGACAAGCCGCGCGGCTTCGCCGTCCTGGGCGAGGGCGAGGCCGCCGCGTTCCTCGCGCCCAAGCCGGTGACGCTGATCTTCGGGGTCGGCAAGATCGCGCAGCAACGGCTCGCCCGCGACGGCCTGCGCACCATCGGCGATCTCCAGCGCGCGGACGAGCGCGAGCTTGCGCGTCGCTACGGCGCGGAAGGCGCGCGGCTGGCGCGCCTGGCGCGCGGTCTCGACGACCGCCCGGTCAGGGCCGAACGGGAGGCCAAGAGCATTTCGGCGGAGACCACCTTCGAGCACGACATCGGCGAGTTCCGGCCGCTCGAGCTCAAGCTCTGGCGCCTCGCCGAGAAAGTATCCGCCCGCCTCAAGGCCAACGCGCTTGCCGGCGCGACCGTGACGCTCAAGCTCAAAACCGCGGATTTCCGCATTCGCACGCGGGCAAGCTCGCTCGCACATCCGACCCAGCTCGCCGCGCGCATCTTCGCCGCCGCACGCGAGTTGCTCGCGCGCGAGACCGACGGCACCCTGTTCCGCCTGATCGGCGTCGGCGTCTCGGCACTGCGGGACGCCGACGGCGCCGACTTCGCCGATCTCATCGATCGCCGCGCCGCCGAGGCCGAGCAGGCGATCGACCGTTTGCGCGAGCGCTTCGGCGACGACGCCGTGATCAAGGGGCTCGCGCTCGACGACGAGGAGGAGGATTGGAGCAACGGCGGATGGACGCTGGACAGCTGATAATCGCCACTCACTGGCAGGGCTTGCTGTCGCGGATGTCGAGCGCGGTGAGCGTGCCGCTTATGGCGAAATCGTTGTAGTCGAGCAGCAGCGCGCGCGAGATGCCGTTGTCGTAGAGCTCGAAACTGATGGCGTAGACCGGGACCCGATCGCCGCTGCTGGCGCCGCGGTCGAAATAGCTCACCGTCACCGGCCAGCGCTTGAGGGCGGCGAGCGCCGCCTTGCCCGCAGCGGCATCGGCGGGGGCGCGCTTGTTCGGCGCGATTTCCCCGCCGATGACGGTCAGCGTGTCGTAGACCTTCTCGCCCTTCTCCGAGCCGTCGTAGACCGAAACCTGCAGCAGGCTCTTGCCCTCGCGCGCGGCCGCGAGGATGCGGCGCATGTGCTCGGTCGGAAACACGATGGTCGGCTCGAGCTCGAACGTCTTGCGCGCCGGCTTGGTCAAGCTGACGACGATCTTGTCCGGGTGGCGCTCGGCCTCGCCGTCGACCTCGTCCACCTTGGTCTCGTTGAGATAGTTCTGCGACTTGAACACGAACTTGTTCGCCGCGCCGTCCTCCCAGGTGGTCGAGCGCAGGTCGCTGAGCGTGACCTTGCCCTCGCCATTGTCGAGCTCCGACACTTGGCGGAATTGCAGGGCGTAGCCCTCGCAGGCGTTCCCGGAGAAATCATAGAGGATGCGCCCGCGTGCGGACATGGCCGGCGAGCTGGTGCGGGTCTGCGCGAGCGCGAGCTCGTAGACCGCGCGGTGGGATGCAAGCTCGTCCGCGGCTGGCGCGGCGCCGGCGTGGCGCGCGCCGAAGCCGCCGGCCAGGGCTGCCGCCACGAGCCCGAATACGAGCACGGACCTGCCCGAGATCGTCATCGAGAACTTCCCCTCCGCGCCGCCCGTTGCGCCGCAACATAGGCGTGCGCACCGCGGGCCGCAACCGCGGCCTGCCGCCGAGCTGAAATGGATTACGCAAGCACCACTACGGCACCGATCGCCCTGGACTTTGCAGCGCGCATGCGCAGATCGACAATCAACCCATCCGCGACGACACGCCCGCAGCGCGCGTGAGCGCCGCTTGCGCGCCGCCAGCCGATCGGCGAAGACAAGCGCCGGCGATGCCGCCGAGCACAGCCGTGGAAGCGTAGCAGCAGGGAGACCGACATGGCCGGAACAGTTGAGAAGAAGCTTGCGGAGCTTGGAATTACGCTGCCGACGCCGGCTAGCCCGGTCGCCAACTACATCCCGTTCGTGCGCTCCGGCGCTCTGCTGTTCGTTTCCGGCCAGATCTGCCTCGACGCGAGCGGCAAGCTCGTGGCCAAGGGCAAGCTCGGCGACGGCGTCTCGGTCGAGGACGGGCAGAAGGCGGCGCGCGCCTGCGCGATCAACGTGCTGGCGCAGGTCAAGGCGGCGCTCGGCGATCTCGACCAGGTCAAGCAGGTGGTGCGGCTCGGCGGCTTCATCAATTCCGCGCCGAGCTTCGTCGACGGCCCCAAGGTCATGAACGGCGCCTCCGACCTGGTGGTGGCGGCGCTCGGGGACAAGGGCCGGCACGCGCGCACCACGGTGGGCGTCGCGGTGCTGCCGGGAGATGCCGCAGTCGAGGTCGAGGGCGTGTTCGAGGTCGGGTGAGCTATTGGTCGATGCAACGAGATCCGAGTTCCGCCTCATCCTGAGGAGCCGCCGAAGGCGGCGTCTCGAAGGATGGAGGCGGCCCCCCGATCTCGGGTTTACGCGGCATCGGCAGCATTAGAGCATCCATTGCGCATGGCCGCCTCACGGTGCCCCTCATGCTTCGAGACGCCGCGCGTCAAGCTCGCGTAAGGATTCCACGCGCCTGCGCGATCCGCAGCATGAAGGCGAGAGAGCTCGCGCCGTCGCACCTAGTGTGCCCGGGACTAGCCCATGTCCGGTCTTGACTGGTTGATCGCGCGGCCGATCGCGCACCGCGGCCTGCACGACGCCGCAAACGGCGTCATCGAGAATACGCCTTCGGCGTTCCTCGCCGCGATCGCCGCGGGCTACGGCATCGAATGCGATCTGCAGATCAGCGCCGACGGCGAGGCCGTGGTGTACCACGACGAGACGCTCGACCGCCTGACCGAGGGATACGGCCGGCTCGACACCATGACCGCGGCCGAGCTCGGGCGCATCGCGTTCAAGGCCACCGCCGATCGCATCGTCACGCTGGGCGAGCTGTGCGATTTCGTCGCCGGGCGGACATCGCTGGTGGTCGAAATCAAAAGCCGGTTCGACGGCGACTGCCGGCTGGCAGCGTGCGTGGCCAAGGTGCTGTCCGGCTATCGCGGCCCGGCGGCGGCGATGTCGTTCGACGCACAGATGGTGGCGGCGCTGCGCGCGATCACCCCGCGGGTAGCGCGCGGCCTGCTGGCGCCGAGCCGGCGGCGCGGGCGACCCTTGGCCGAGCCGGCGCTCGCCCGCGGCTGGCATGCGCTGCGCGCAAATCCGCAATTCATTGCGTATTCCGTCACCGATCTGCCGGCGGCGCTGCCTATGATGGCGCGCAAGCTCTGGGGCCTGCCGGTGCTGACCTGGGTCGTGCGCACCGACGCCGAGCACCATAAGGCCAAGCGTTACGCCGACCAGATGATCTTCGAGGGATTCCGGCCGTAAACTTGCATCGGCCCTTAGCGAGACCTATTCGAGCGCATGATCAAGCTCAGCCTGCGCGTGGCGAATTCCATCGGCGACGTCGACGCCGCCGCCTGGGACGCTTGCGCCAATCCGGCCGGGCTCGGGCCGGGAGACTCGCACTTGGCGGTCGGCGAAGCGGCGCCTACAGCCCAATGCACACTTTCAACAGCGCACTACAACCCATTCATTTCGCATAGCTTCCTGTCCGCGCTCGAGCTGTCGCAATCGGTCCGCGCCCGGGCCGGCTGGCAGCCGATGCACCTCCTGGCCGAGGACGCCGCGGGCACCCTCCTCGGGGCCGCGCCCTGCTACGTCAAATCGCACTCCCGCGGCGAGTACGTGTTCGATCACGGCTGGGCCGACGCCTATGAGCGCGCCGGCGGCAGCTATTATCCGAAGCTGCAGGTGGCGGTGCCATTCACGCCGGCGACCGGGCGCAGGCTGCTCGTGCGGCCGCATCCGCAGGCCGAAGCCGTGCGGGGAGCGCTCGCCGATGCGCTCGTCGATATCTGCCGGCGCGCGCACGCTTCATCGGTTCACGTCACGTTCGCAACCGAGCCGGAATGGAACCTCATGGGCGAGCGCGGCTTCCTCAAGCGCACCCACCAGCAGTTCCATTGGGAGAATGCCGGCTACGACAACTTCGACAGCTTCCTGGCGGCGCTCGCCTCGCGCAAGCGCAAGACCATCCGGCGCGAGCGCGCGGACGCGCTCGCGGCCGGCGTCAGCGTGCATTGGCTGACCGGCTCGGACCTCACCGAGAGCGTGTGGGACGCGTTCTTCGATTTCTACATGGAGACCGGCTCGCGCAAATGGGGGCGGCCCTATCTCACGCGCGAGTTCTACTCGCTGGTCGGGCAGACCATGGCCGAGCGCATTCTGCTGGTGATGGCCAAACGCAACGGCCGCTACATCGCCGGCGCGATCAATTTCATCGGGTCCGACACCCTGTTCGGCCGCCACTGGGGGGCGATCGAGCATCACCCGTTCCTGCATTTCGAGCTGTGCTACTACCAGGCGATCCAGTACGCCATCGAGCACAAGCTCGCCCGCGTCGAGGCCGGCGCCCAGGGCGAGCACAAGATCTCGCGCGGCTATCTGCCGGTCACGACCTACTCCGCGCACTACATCGTCGATCCCGCGCTGCGGCGCGCGATCGAGGACTTCCTCGAGCGCGAGCGCGTCTATGTCGCCGCCGCCGAGGCCGAGCTCGCGCAGGCGGCGCCGTTCCGCAAGGAGTGAGCACCCGTAGCCCGGATGAGTGCAGCGAAATCCGGGGCACGCGCACCATGTCGCTTCGCTCGTGCGGGCTATATCGACCGGCCCGCGGCCAGACCCAGCCGTTGGGCGACCCCAAGCAGACGCCGATCGCGCGTCCATAGGGCGGCAGGCGCCGCCAACCGAACAGCGGCGAGCAGATGCGCGTCGACATAGCCTATTCCAGCTCCGGACAGCGCGTGCCGGCGAATGAAATGCCGCACTTCCTGATCGGAGGCGACGCGGGCTTGCGGGAGGTCCTGCAACGTCATGAGAACAAGGTCGCGCTGCCGCAGATTGCCCAGCGCCAACTCGCCGATCACGAACGGATGAGCCAGGACCTGCCCGGTCTCGAGCATGTCAGCCAGCATCTTGTCGCCGCCGCGCAGATGGTCGACCCAGATCGAAGTATCGACCAGGATCACGTCGACCGCGACCGCCGGCGCGGCGGCGATAAGAGCCGGGGCTCGCTGCCGCCCAGCCGCGCCAGCCGCCGGGCGCTCTCGCGCTCGATCAACGCCTTCAGCGCCTCCCGCACCAAGGCGGATTTTTCCTTCAGCCCGGTGAACGCCTGCGCTTTCGCCAGCAGCTCATCGTCGAGCGCCAAAGTTGTGCGCATGTTCGCGTCCTCCGCCCAAACATCAAATTTATCATCAAACGATGTCGATTTCAATGCCGCAGCGCGCGGCCGGGAGCGCGTAGCCTGGACGCCACATCGCAGATAAGTTTACGCACCCCGCCCGCAGCTTGATTGCATCGTGCCACGGCCCGGACGAGAGAGGGGACCAACTATGCCGGCCTACGATCCCAACAACATCTTCGCCAAAATCCTGCGCGGCGAGATGCCCTGCTACAAGGTCTACGAGGACGACAAGGCGCTCGCCTTCCTCGACATCATGCCGCGCACCCCCGGCCACACGCTGGTGCTGCCGAAGGCGCCCGCGCGCAACGTGTTCGATGTTGCCCCCGACGATCTCGCGCACGTGGCCAAGGTGGCGCAGAAAATCGCCAAGGCCGCGATGCAGGTGTTCGGCGCCGACGGCGTCACCGTCCAGCAGTTCAACGAGAGCGCCGGCGGCCAAGTGGTGTTCCACCTGCACGTCCACGTCATTCCGCGCTGGACCGGGGTCGCGATGAAGCCGCCGGCGAGCGAGAAGGCGCCGCCCGAGCTGCTCGCCGAGCAGGCCAAGAAGCTCGCCGCCGCGCTGCGCTGAGTCCTCGCTGCGACATTGACAGTTGCCGATCTGCAACGACGCGCGACAAACGCGCGGCCAACTCTGCAATCACCTCGCCCCGTCGTTGGTCCGCGACCAACCGCAAGCTAAGGTGTCAATCGATCTTTCGATATTACACGGAGGTTGTCTGGGTTTTGCCTTTGTGCGTGCAAGGCGAGACGGCGGAGTCGCTGCGACGGCTGGGGGGTCGACATGGCAACGGGGAGCATCGACGGATATCAAAATCGGTCCGGCATCGACCCGATCGCGGTCGGGCGTGATGTAACGAGCATTGCGGCGAGCCGGCGCGCGCGCCTGATGGGCGCAAGCGCGCTTGCCGGCGGTGCCTTGCGCGGCCTCGCGATCGCGGCCGGGATGGCGACGGTGTTCGGCGCCGCGCCGGCATTCGCGCAATGCGCCTCCACCGATACCGGCTTCACCGGCACCTGCGCCGCCGCCGCGACCGGCAGCGGTTCTACCGCAGTCGGGCTGAACGCGACTGCGACCGGTGCCGGCGCGACCGCGACCGGCCAGGCCAGCTTGGCGAGTGGCGTCCAAGCGACCGCGACCGGCCAGGTCAGCACCGCGAACGGCGGCCAGGCGACCGCGACCGGCCAGGCCAGCTTGGCGAATGGCGCCCAAGCGACCGCGACCGGCCAGGTCAGCACCGCGAACGGCACCACCGCCACCGCGACCGGCCAGAACAGCTTGGCGAACGGCGGCCAGGCGACTGCGACCGGCCAGGCCAGCGTCGCGAATGGCGACGAGGCGACCGCGACCGGCCAGTTCAGCACCGCGAACGGCACCAACGCCACCGCGACCGGCCAGAACAGCCTCGCGAACGGCTTTTTCGCGACCGCGACCGGCCAGGGCAGCCTTGCGAACGGCGCCCAGGCGACGGCGACCGGCCAGGCCAGCCTCGCGAACGGCGGCGCCGCGACCGCAACCGGAATGGGCAGCACCGCGAACGGCCTCTTCGCGACCGCGACCGGCCAGCTCAGCGAAGCGAACGGCTTCAACGCGACCGCGACAGGCGCCGGCAGCTTCGCGAATGGCGCCAGCGCGACCGCGACCGGCGCATTGAGCGCCGCGAACGGCACCGGAGCGACCGCGATCGGCCAGGCCAGCGTCGCGGCCGGCGCCGCCGCGACCGCGATCGGCGCGAGCAGCCTCGCGAACGGCACCAACGCGACCGCGACGGGCACGAACAGCCTCGCGAGCGGCATTTTCGCGACCGCGACCGGCCAGGGCAGCTTTGCGAATGGCAACCAAGCGACCGCAACCGGCCAGGGCAGCTTGGCGAATGGCGCCACCGCGACCGCCACGGGCACCCTCAGCACCGCGAACGGCTCTCTCGCGACCGCGACCGGAGTGAGCAGTCTCGCGAATGGCGCCCAAGCGACCGCCACGGGCACACTCAGCACCGCGAACGGCCTCCAGGCGACCGCCACCGGCCAGGCCAGCGTCGCAAACGGCGGCGCCGCGACCGCGACCGGCCAGTTCAGCCGTGCGAATGGCAGCCAAGCGACTGCGAGCGGCCAAGATAGCTTGGCGAACGGCGGCCAGGCGACTGCCACCGGCCAGGGCAGTAGGGCGAACGGCGCCAATGCCACAGCAACCGGCCAGAACAGCGTTGCCAGCGGCGCGACCGCCAGTGCATTCGGCCAGGCAAGCGCGGCTAATGGCGATGCCACCACCGCCATCGGCCAGGGGAGCATCGCCAACGCCACCGGCGCGACCGCGATCGGCCAGGGCGCGCAAGCGAGCGCGAGCAATTCGGTCGCGCTCGGATCGAGCTCGGTCGCCAATACCGCCAACACCGTTTCGGTCGGCTCACCCGGCAGCGAGCGCAAGATCGTCAACGTCGCGGCCGGCACGCTGTCGGCGGGAAGCACCGAGGCGGTCAACGGCAGCCAGCTGCTCACCGCCAACCAGCGCGTGGCCGCCGCCTTCGGCGGCGGCGCCGGCCTCGATTCCAGCGGCCAGCTTACGGCCCCGAGCTACACCATCCAGGGCACGACCTACAACGACGTCGGCAGCGCGTTCGGCGCCGTCAACACCAAGCTCAGCACGATCAGCGGCTTCAGCAACTACTTCAAGGCCAACAGCACCGGTCCCGCGGCGCAGGCCACCGGCGCCAACGCGCTAGCGATGGGCTCGAACGCGCAAGGCAGCGGAGACAACGCCATCGCCATCGGCACCAACTCGCAGGCGACGCAATCCGGAGCGATCGCCATGGGCCTGAATGCGGCCTCGACCGGCGCCAACGCCATCGCCATCGGCACGAGCGCATCCGCCACCGGCTCGGTGGCGGTCGGCAATGCGGCGGCGGCGGCGAACGGCGGCGCCGCCTTCGGCGACGGCGCCAGCGCCACCGGCTCGCTCTCCGCCGCGCTCGGGCCCAATGCCGTGGCGAGCGCGCCCAATTCGGTGGCGCTGGGCGCAGGCTCGATCGCAAACGTCGCCAACACCGTGTCGGTGGGCGCGCCCGGCAGCGAGCGGCGCATCACCAACGTCGCCGCCGGGGTCAGTCCGACCGACGCGGCCAATGTGGGCCAGCTCTCGAGCATGGCTGCGGGATTCCAGTCGCAGATCGGCGGCCTGCAGTCGCAGATCAACGACAACGATCGCCGGCTGCGCGACGGCGTGGCGGTGGCGATGGCGGCGGGCGGCGTGCCGGCGGTGCCGCCGGGGCGCAAGGTCGGCGTGTTCGGCAATATCGCGAGCTACGACGGACACGGCGCCGCCGGCGTCGGGCTGACCGGGGTCCTGCTCGAGACCCGCAGCTATCAGGTCCAGGCCAACGGATCTTTCGGCGTGGGCTTCGACACCTCGGTGATGGGCGGGCGCGGCGGCGTCGCTGTGTTCTGGTGAGCCGCGCGACGCTTCCACGGCAAGGCTGAGCGTCATCGCCGCAGCACTTTCGGGGCTAGCGCGGTGCCGAGACTCGCGATGCAATGGGATCGCGATGTAGCAAACGTGCAACAGCGCGGAAAAATACGCCCGTCGGGTTGTGTGCAGTCGTCCCCAGCATTGTTGCGCGAGGGGGTTCGCATTATGAATAATGAATTCGAGAACTTTACACCCTTGCGCGGGGGCGCGGCGACGAAAGTCGCCTGGGGGGCTCGGGGGTCGGCGTGAAAGCGGGGAAGGTCGGGGCGAATCCAAGCATCGCGCGCGTCGACGCAGTCGCGGCCGCGTGTCGAGCGATCGGCGCTCCGGTCGGTCGGCGCGCCCGTCTGATGGGTGCGAGCGCGCTTGCCGGCGGCGCCCTGCGCGGGATTGCGATGGCGGCCGGGATGGTGACGGTGCTCGGCGGCGCACCGGCCTTTGCGCAATGTTTCTCCGGGACCGCCGGCAATTTGAACACGGCCGCCTGCGACGTCGCAGCCGCGACCGGTGCCAACTCGACCGCGGTTGGGCTGAACGCGAATGCGACGGGAACCAGCGCCACCGCGTATGGCAACGGCGCCGCTGCGATCGGCACCGGCGCCACCGCGACCGGCACGTTCAGCTTCGCGAACGGCGACCTTGCGACCGCAACCGGCGCGGCCAGCATTGCAAACGGCGCCAGCGCAACCGCAACCGGCGAACTCGCCACCGCGAACGGCGCCAACGCGACCGCGACCGGTCAGGCCAGTGTCGCCAACGGCGGCAACGCGACCGCGACCGGCATGACCAGCATCGCGAACGGTCTGGTGGCGACCGCGACCGGCGCATTCAGCACCGCCAACGGGACCGCCGCCACCGCGATGGGGGCCAACAGCTTCGCGAACGGCAACTTCGCGAGTGCGGTGGGCGGCGCCAGCATGGCCAATGGCGACTTCGCCACCGCGACCGGCCAGACCAGCTCCGCGAATGGCAACTTCGCCACCGCGACCGGTCAGGCCAGTTTCGCGAACGGTGCCCAAGCGACCGCGACCGGCCAAGGCAGCTCCGCGAACGGTGCCCAAGCGACCGCGACCGGCGAGAACAGCGTCGCCGACGGCTCCGCCGCGACCGCGACGGGCAATGGGAGCCAGGCGTTGGGCGCTCTTGCGACGGCGACCGGAGGAGGCAGCTTTGCCGTCGGCGGCGGCGCGACCGCGACCGGCGGGCTCAGCGCGGCGAACGGAGTCTTCGCCACCGCGACGGGCGTCGGCAGCAGCGCGAACGGCCTCGGCGCGACCGCGACAGGCGTGGAAAGCATCGCGAACGGCCAAAGCGCCACCGCGACGGGCAGTGGCAGCTTCGCGAACGGCTTCTTCGCGACCGCGACGGGCGGGGAAAGCATCGCGAACGGTGCGACCGCGAGCGCGTATGGGCAGGGCAGCGTCGCCAATGGCGACGCCACCACCGCCATCGGCCAGGGCAGCACCGCCAACGCGGTCGGCGCGACCGCGGTCGGCCAGGGCTCGACCGCCAGCGGCGCGCGCGCATTCGCCGGCGGCATCGCAGCGACTGCGAGCGGGGCCTCGGCGGTGGCGCTGGGCGACAGCGCACAGGCGACGCAGGCGGGCGCGGTCGCGGTCGGGCTCAATTCGGCGGCGACCGGCGTGAACGCCATCGCCATCGGCTCGGGCGCGGTGGCCACCGGCTCGGTCGCGGTCGGCGCCGCGGCAAGCGCCGCCAACGGCGGCGCCGCCTTCGGCGACGGCGCGGTCGCCACCGGGGTAAACGCCACCGCGGTCGGCCCCGGCGCGTCGGCGACCTTCGCGAATTCGAGCGCCATCGGCTCCGGGGCGAGCGCGACCGCCGCCAACCAGATGGCGTTCGGCACGGCGTCCAACACCTATCGGATGCCCGGCATCGCCTCGGCGGCGAGCCTGGCCGCGCAGTCCGGCCCGACCTCGTTCGTCACCACCGACGCCAACGGCAATCTGGCGGCCAGCAGCTTCAGTCCGTCGGCCGTGATGCAAGGCATGAACCAGCTGAGCGCGAACGTCTCCGCTCTGCAGGAGAACCTGCAGCATGGATTGAACCAAGCCTACGAGGGCACTGCCGTCGCGATCGCCATGAGCGGTTCGGCGCTGCCGGACAACAAGCGGTTCGCGATCACCACCAACTGGGGCAACTTCCGCGGCACCAACGCCATGAGCCTGATCGCGCAGGCGCGCATCAGCGACAACGTGGTGGCGAATGCTGGATTCGCGGGCGGGTTCCAGTATGGTGGGGTCGGCACCCGGGCGGGTCTGACCTTCGCGTGGTAGCCGTCGACAAGGCCGCGGGGTATTGTCGGCTGCTGGAACCAGTGCAAGCTGGCGCGATGGCGCAGCAACGCAGCGGATGACCGTGACCGGAACACGCGCTCTCGATTCCTGGCTACCACGCACCCTGCCGCGCGTGGCGGCTGCCGCCGCCCTGGTCGCGGTTGCGGTGGGCGTGGGCGTGCTCGGCTTCGTCAGCTTGTCGGGAGAGCACCAGGCCGCGCAGGCGCAAGCGCCGAAACAAGCCGCGCCGCCCCATGCCCAGCCGAAACCGCCGGCGCCGCCGCCAGCGCCGCACCCGGCGCAGATCGATCGCAACGGGGTCATGATCCTGATCCGCTCCACCCTGCTCGCGCTCGATCAGGCCAACAAGACCGGCAACTACACGGTGCTGCGCGATCTCGGCGCGCCCGGGTTCCAGGCCAACAGCGCCGCGCGCCTGGCCGAGATCTTCGCCCAGGAGCGCAAGGACAACATCGACCTTTCGGGCGTGGCGGTGATCGACCCGCAGCTCACCCTGCTGCCGCAGATCGAACCGAACGGCATGATGCACCTGGCAGGCTTCTTTCCGTCGGTGCCCACGCAGGTGAATTTCGAGATGATGTTCGCGCCGGTGGACGGCCGCTGGCGGCTGTTCGCGCTGTCGGTCTCGTTCGGGCAAGCCGCGCCGGCGGCGCCGCAAGCGCAGGCCCCCGCGCCGCCGGTGGCGCCGAAACCGAAAACCCCTTGACGGATCCGCCGCGCGCCCTGCCCCATCCCGCACATGACGGGTGCGCGATGGCACCCCTCCAACAGCTCGCGCAACCAGGCGATCAGCCATGCTCCCCGTCTCAGCTCTGAAATCGATGCGCGTGATGTTCGCGACCCCTTGCTACATTTCCGGGGTCAGCATGAATTACGTGGCGAGCATCTTCAGCCTGGCGCTCGATTCCTCGCATCTGGGGCTGCCCTGCATTCTGCACATGCACAGCGAGAGCCTGATCACGCGCGGCCGCAACATGATCGTGCTCAAATTCCTGTCGGATGAATCCTTCACGCATCTGTTCTGGATCGACTCCGACATCGCCTTCCAGTCGGACTCCGTGTTCCGCCTGCTGCGCGCCGACCGCGACGTCGCCGCCGGCGTCTATCCGATGAAGCGGTTCAACTGGCCGGCCGAGGGCCTGCCGGGAGGGATGACGCAGCGGCAATTCGAGGAGCGCTTCACCGACTATCCGTTTAACCCGATCGGCCACGGCTCCAGCCGCGTGAGCACCTACGCCGATGCCGACGGCTTCGTCGAGGTGGCGGAGGCGCCAACCGGCTTCATGGTGATCAAGCGTCAGGTATTGCTGGCGATGATGAAGCAGTATCCCGAGCTCAACTACGTGCCGGACGGACCGCCCAACAACCCGCAGGCGCGCCTCTACTGGAGGTTCTTCGACTGCATGGTCGATCCCGATTCCGGGCGCTATCTGTCGGAGGACTTCGCCTTCTGCCGGCGCTGGCGCGACATGGGCGGCAAGATCTGGGTCGATCTCGACTGCAAGCTCATGCATCTCGGCCAGCATCTGTTCGGCGGCAATCTCGCCGAAAGCCTGCGCGTGCAGGGACGCTGGTGAGGGTGATCGAGCGGCCTGCAGCCCACGCCGCAACTCGGCGCCGCGCCCCGCTAGGCTTTAATTTTGCGCATGTCCTTATCGGAAAACCGGCGCCCACTTTTCCCGGGACATGCGCTAGCGCCGCCGGGCCGCTTCCCGACTCGGTCGCGACGGGCGGCCGCCGCCGCTCGAGCGCGCGGCCGGCTGCGGATGGTGATGATGCCCCGCGCGTTGCCGAAGCGGGCTGTCGGGATGGACCAGATTGTGCGCGGTGCCGATGAGCCCGATGTGGGAGAATGCCTGCGGGAAGTTGCCGACCAGGCGCTTGCTGTGCGGATCATATTCCTCCGACAAGAGCCCGACGTCGTTGCACAGGCCGCAGAGCCGCTCGAACAGCGCTTCCGCCTCGCGTATGCGGCCAAGCAGGATGAGATTGTTGGCGAACCAGAAGCTGCAGGCCAGGAAGGCGCCCTCCCCCGGCGGCAACCCATCCTTGCCGTGCTTGGTGTCGTAGCGCATGACGAAGCCGTCGACCATGAGGTCGCGCTCGATCGCGACGATCGTGCCGCGCATGCGCGGGTCGTCCACGGGGAGGAAGCCCACGAGCGGCATCAGCAGGACGCTGGCGTCGAGCGTGTCGGCGCCATAGTGCTGCGCGAAGGCCCCGAGCTCGGCGTTGAACGCCTTGCTGCAGACGTCGTCGTGGATTTCCTGCCGAACCGCTTTCCAGCGGTCGATCGGGCCTTCCAGCCCGAACTCCTCGGCCGACTTGACGATTCGGTCGAACGCCACCCACGCCATGACCTTGGAATAGGTGAAGTGTTGCGGCCCGCCGCGCACCTCCCAGATGCCCTCGTCCGGCTCGCGCCAGATGGTCTCGAGGTGATCGAGCATGGCGCGCTGCAGATCCAAGGCGGCATCGAGCGTGCCCAGCCCGCCGCGGCGTGCCTGATAGAGCGCATCCATGACCTCGCCGTAGACGTCAAGCTGCAACTGACCCGACGCAGCGTTGCCGATGCGCACCGGCGCCGAGCCCTCATAGCCCGGCAGCCACGGCAGCTCCAACTCGGTCAGGCGCCGCTCGCCGTCGATGGCGTACATGATCTGCAATTGTTGCGGGCTGCCGGCGACCGCTCGCAACAGCCATTCGCGCCACTCGCGCGCGGCTTGGTAGTGCCCGGCGTTCATCAAGCTCAACAGCGTGAAGGTCGTGTCCCGCAGCCAGCAAAAGCGATAGTCCCAGTTGCGGGTTCCGCCGAGCTGCTCGGGCAGCGAGGTGGTCGGAGCCGCCACGATGCCGCCGGTCGGAGCGTAGGTGAGCGCCTTGAGCGTGATCAGAGATCGCCGCACGATCGGCGTCCACTTGCCGGTGTCGCGGGACTCTGCCGACCACTTGCGCCAGAACTCCTCGGTGTCGCGCAATGCGGCCAGCGGATCGATTGCGTCTGGCGGCGGGTCATAGGAGCGGCCGTAGGTGAGGACGAAAGGCACGGTCTCCCCTTCGCTCACGACGAATTCGCCCAACGTCTTGAGACCCTCGCCGCGCAATTTGATTGGCGTGCGCAGCACCGTCATGTTGGGGCCGGCGATCGCACGCAACGCGCCGTGGGCGAGTTGCGTCACCCAGGGCACGAGCGCGCCGTAGTCGAAGCGCAGGACGAGCTCGCAACACATCGCCACGCGGCCGCGCCGGCCCTGGACCAGACGCACCACGTCGGACGCCTTGCCGCGCGGCGGCATGAAGTCGATCAGCGTTATGGCGCCGTCGCCGGTCGTGAACTCGGTCTCCAGCACCAGGGTATCGTCGCGGTAGCGACGCGCGACGCGCGCCTTCGAATCCACCGGCGCGATCTGCCAGCGCCCGTGCTCGGGAGTGCCGAGCAGCGCGGCGAAGCAGGCGCCGCCATCGAAGCGCGGCCAGCACAGCCAATCGATCGAGCCGTCGCGCGCGACCAGCGCCGCGGTCTCGCAGTCGCCGATGAGCGCGTAGTCCTCGATCAGGCGCGCCATTGCTGCGGCCTACGGTGCTGTCACGGCAACGGCGCCCGCGGCGGCAAGCAAGCTCGCGAGCAAAGCGCCGGAAACAAGGCTGGACTGGCGGGGCTTCATCGGCTCGGCGGCCATCCGGTCGGCAGCGTTCAGCGGCAGGACGCCTTGCATGCGCATACGCCGCCCCTGGGAGACAAAGTCCCACACCGCGGTTGGTTCCGCCACCGCTTTCCGGCCCGGCTGGGGGCGCGGCATTGTGTCCGCCCGCGCACCCTTGCAC
>DATBKV010000094.1:0-21000 GCA_036555745.1 Xanthobacteraceae bacterium
GAGCTTGACGCGATTGGCGGGCCCCTCAAACACGATGCGTCCGGTGTTGATGATGACGATGTCGTCGGCAAGCTCGAGCGTGAGCTTGATGTTCTGCTCCACCAGCACGATCGACTGGCCCTCGGCCTTGAGCTGCGCGACGGTCCGCCCGACCTCGGCCACCAGCTGTGGCGCCAGGCCCTCGGAGGGCTCGTCCATCAGCAGCACGCGCGGATTGCCCATGAGCGCGCGTCCGATCGCGAGCATCTGCTGCTCGCCGCCGGAAAGCGAGCCCGCGAGCTGGCCGTGGCGCTCGGCCAAACGGGGAAACACCCGGAACACGCGATCGATCGACCAGCCGTCGGCGCCGCGGTCCTTGCGCGGATGCGCCGCCACCATCAGGTTTTCGCGCACGCTGAGCGAGCGAAACATGCGCCGGCCCTGCGGCACCAGGCAGATGCCCTTGCGCGCGATGATGTCGGGCGGAAGGCCCGCGACCGGCTCGCCATAGAGCGTGATCGAGCCGCGCCGCGGCTGCAGCAGGCCCATGATGGTGGCCATGCAGGTGGTCTTGCCGGCGCCGTTGCGCCCGAGCAGGCCGAGCAGGTGCCCCGGCCGCAGCGCGAACGAGACCCCGTGCAGCACGTGGCTGTCGCCGTAGTAGGCGTCGACGCCGGAGACGGCGAGTGCGTCAGTCGCCAAGATAGACCTCGCGCGTGCGCGGATCGGCCACCACCTCGGCGCGGGTGCCTTCGACGATGACCTTGCCGTAATCCAGCACGGTGATGCGTTCGGCAAAGTCGAGGGCCAGATCCATGTTGTGCTCGATCATCACGATGGTCACGTCGCGCGGGATCGTCATCAGCAATTCGTGCACGTCGCGGCGCTCGTCGATCGACAGGCCCGCGAACGGCTCGTCCAGCAGCAGCACCTTCGGCCCCTGCGCCAAGGCCATCGCGATCTCGACGCGGCGCCGCTCGCCGTAGGACGTCTGCGACAGCGGCCGCTCGGCGAGATGGTCGAGCCCGACGCGCGCCAGCGCCGCTCGCGCGTCCTCGACCAGGTGGCGCTGGCGGCGCAGCGGCACCAGCGGGTTCCAGCGCAGGCTCGAGCGCCCGAGCAGCGCCAGGGTGACGTTGCGCTCGATGGTGTCGCGGGGGAACAGCGTGATGATCTGGTAGGTCCGCGCCATGCCGAGGTGCGCGCGGCGGCGGCTCGGGACGCGGGTGATGTCGCGCTCGAACAGGCGGATCGAGCCCTCGTCCGGCGTGAGCTCGCCCATGATCAGGTTGAACAGCGTGGTCTTGCCGGCGCCGTTCGGACCGATGATCAGCCGGCGCTCGCCCGGATCGACCGCGAGGTTGACGTTGGCGGTGACGTGCAGCCCCCCGAACGACTTGCACAGCGAGTTCACCAGCAGCGCGGTCATGATTTCGGCCCCGGCGCGTCGGGCGCCGCTTGCGCCTTTTTTCCGCGGTTGCGCAGCGGCCGCCACCCCAGCCGCCACAGCCGTACCGTTCCAGGCACCAGTCCCTCGGGCATGAAGATCACGATGGCGACGAAGATGGCGCCCAGCATGAAATTCCAGCGCTGGATATAGGCGCTCACGACGTTCTTGACGATGACCACCAGGGCCGCGCCCACGATCGGACCAAGCAGCGTTCCCGCCCCTCCCGAAATCACCATCAGCAGCACCTCGGCCGAGGCCGTGAGCGCAAGCGTCTGCGGGCTGATGAACTGGTTGTAGTAGACGAACAGCACCCCGGCGATCGAGGTCAGCAGGCCGGAAAACAAGCACGCCCAGAACCGGATCATCCAGACGTGGTAGCCGAGCATGTTCATTCGCCGCGGCTGATCGCGCGTCCCCGTGAGCGCCGCGCCGAGCGGCGAAGCGACGAAGATCGCGACTGCGCCGACCGCGAGCAGAAACACCACCAGCGTGGCATAGTAGAACCCGGTGGCCGAGGACAGGGAGAGCCCGAACGGCTCGGGACGCGCCGCCACCGAGATGCCGTTGTCGCCATTGGTGACGCTGATCCAGCGATAGGCGAGCCCCCAGAGGATTTCTCCCAGCGCCAGCGTGATCATGATGAAGCCGATGCCGGTGGCGCGCAACGAGAGGGCGGCGAACAGGGCGGATGCGCCCAGCCCGATCACGAGCGCGCCGATGATCGCGAGCGTCTGGCTGTGGCCGTCGGCGAGCAGGTAGGCGACCACGTAGCTCGCGACCCCGAACAGGCCGGCATGGCCGAGCGACACCAGCCCGGCATAGCCGACCAGCACGTTGAGGCCGAGGGCGAACACGGCGTACAGCAGGATCTGGCTTGCGACATTGACGTAGTAGACGCCGGTGATCCAGAACGGCGCGGTCGCGAGCGCGAGCAAGGCGAGGCCGAGTGCGATGCGCCGGCCGCTCATGGCGCCTGCCTGCCGAACAGTCCCTGCGGTCGCAGCACCAGCACCAGCAGCATCGGCAGGAAGAGCACGAAATAGGCGAGCTCCGGCACCAGCGCCTGGCCGAAATTATAGATGAAGCCGATCACCATGCTGCCGACGAAGGAGCCGAGCAGGCTGCCGGTGCCGCCGAGGATGACCACGACCAGCGCCAACGGCAGCATGTCCTGGTCGAGGCCGGGATAGACCGACAGGATCGGGCTGCCGATCATGCCGGCGAAGCCGGCGAGCCCGGCGCCGAGCGCGAACACGATCGTGAACAGCCGCGAGACGCGGATGCCGACCACCCGCGCCATCTCCGGGTCGTCGACGCCGGCGCGGATCATGGCGCCTAGCCGCGTGCGATCGAGCAGCAGCCACAGCAGGACGGCGACCAAGATCGCGATCAGGATGATGGCGAGCCGGTAGACCGGAAACACCATGGGGCCGAGGCGAGCGAAGCCGGCGAGCTCCGACGGCGTGGCTACCGAGATCGGATCGCCGCCCCACCACATCAGGCATGCATCGGCGACCATGAAGGAAATCCCGAGCGTCACCAGCACCTGGGCCAGTTGCTCGCCGGGCAGCCGGCGCAGGAGCAGGCGCTCGATCAGCCCGCCGAACGCCGCCACCAGCAACGCGCTCAGGAGCGCGGCCAGCCAGAAATTGAGGGCGAAGCCGGCATATCCGATGGCGAAGGTCGCGCCGAGATACGCTCCCAGCATGAACAGCGAGCCGTGCGTCAGATTCGGGATGCGCATCAAGCCGAAGATCAGCGAAAAGCCCGCTGACAGCAGGAACAACAGACCGCCGAATGTGACGCTGTTGACCGTCAGCAGCAGCCAAAACGTCATATTCGCGGTCTTCCGCTGGCTCCCGACGCCGGGACCGCGGGCGCCGCCGCCCGGCGTCCGCGGCGCTCCTGCTCAATTCAGCATTTCTTCAGCGGGGGGTAGTCGCGCGAATAGACCGGATGCGCGAGGAACTCCTTCTCCGGCCACACCCAGAACTGGCTGACATTCTCGTAGGTCTTGAGCGTCTTGTTGACGAGCTTGCCGCCCGCCTTCTCGATCTTGCGGACGTAGAAGTTGCCGATCACGTTGCCGAGGTCGTCGAACTTTATCGGCCCGCGCGGCGTGTCGGTCAGCGACACCGACTTGAGCGCCGCCATCAGCGCCTCTTTGTCGTCGGTCTTGCCGCCGGTCTTCTGCAGTCCGGCCTCGACCACTGCGCCATTGACGTACAGCCCGGCGGCGTAGAAGCCGGGATCGACGCTGTAGTCCTTCTGCATCGCGGCCACGAACCGCTTGTTGCTGCTGTTGTCGAGGTCGAGCGTGTAGGGACAGCAGCTGACGAGGCCGACCGCCTCGTCGCCGAAGCTCCTGAGCAGGGCGTCGTCGCCCCCGGTCTCGCCGGTGCACACCGGGAGCTTGAGGCCGAAATTGGCGTACTGCTTCATGAACCGCAGCGGGTTGGAGCCGGCGAAGCCCTGGCAGACGCCGTCGCAATCGCTGATCTGGGCCAGGAACGGCGTGTAGTCGGGCGTCACGATCGGCGTCCACAGCTTCTTGACGACGCAGCCGCCGTCCTTCTCGAATGCCGCCTGGAAACCGCCCATCTGCTCGTAACCGAACGCGAAGTCCTCGACCACGGTGACCACGCGTTTGAGCTTCATCTCGGTCGCCGCGTAGTGCCCCATCGGCTGCATGGCCTGCGAGGAGGTGGCGGAGGCGCGCAAGAAATACGGGTTGGGGCGGCGCTGGGTAAGGTCGTCCGCCCCGGCGAGGCTCAGGGTCGGAGTCTTGTGTTCCTTGATGTAGTCGGTGATCGCCAGCAGCTCGAAGGCGGCAAGCGGCCCGAGAATGACGTCCACGTGGTCGCGCTCGACCAGCTCCTGGGTCTTGGTCTTGCAGCCGGCGGGATTGCCCCCGGTATCGGCGGAGATGAAGTCGACCTTGCGGCCGGCGAAGGTGTAATTCTTCTCCTTGAGAAAGGTGACGATGCCTTGCTCCATCTGGATGCCGCCCTGTGCGAGCGGGCCGGTCTTGACGGTGAGAAGGCCGAGCTTGAATGGCGCGCCCTGGGCATGAACGTAAGGCGCCTTCAGCGTCGCCAGGCCGACGCCGGCGCCAAGGCCTTTCAACAGCGTCCGTCGGTGCAGTGGCATGGGAGATCCTCCTTGGTGCGTGTTCTTGGGGCGCTTACGTAGAAAGAGCATGACGCAATTTTGCAGCCGCCGCTACTCCCTGCGACCGCGTGCGCCAGCGCGTTCCGACCAGCTCGCCGGGATGCGAGCGCTAGAGCGCATCCCGGTCGGGTGGAATGGGGATGCGCCCTAGACTTTCGATTTTGCGAATGCCCTTATCGGAAAACCGCTTCCCAGTTGTCCGGGATATGCGCTAGCGCTTGGCGCTTGGTTTCTTCGGCGGAATGACCGGCAGCAGCAGGTAGGGCTGTTTGTCGCGGGCGAAATGCAGGCTGGTGACGCCGCCGAAGACCGCCGCGGGACGATCGCGCGGATCGTCGTGCAGGAACGGCCCGCAGCCGGTGAGCTCGTTCTTGAAGTTCGACAGCTTGCCCCCGCTCGGACCACCGTAGACGTAATCCTTGCCGCGGATGGTCAGGCCGACGCGATGACCGGCTGGCACCACGACCGAGGTCGGCCAGATCTCGATGTCGAGCTCGGCCACCTCGCCCGGTTTGAGCGGCTGCGCCTGGTCGTGGCGATGATAGGGGCGGTAGGGCGTGGACAGTGTCCTGTCGAGCTTGCGGTGCGAGGCGCGCAGCCAGCCTTGGCCGACCGGAGTGTGCGGGTCGATCGCGCCCTGGAACACCACCTCCTTGAGGTCGCCGGTGAACACGCGCAACACTACGAACAGGTCGGCATCGGAGCTCGAGGAGGAAACAAAGAGCTTGAGCGCCGACGGGCCGGTGATCTCGGTCTCCTGCGCGAGCGGCTCGCTTAAAAAGGTCACACCATCGCCCATGGCATCGAAGCTCAGCACCGATCTGGCGCTGGTGCGTTTGCGCGTGAGCACGCCGGTGGCGGGATCGAGGTAGCGCTTCGTCCATTTCGTGCGCTTGAGCGGCCACTCGTTCTCGGCGCGCTCGACGAACTTGTCGAGGTGGCGCACCTGCAGCAGCACGCGCGGCCGCCGGTCGAAGCCGTTGTCCCTGCCGTGCAGGAAATGATCGAAGAAGGCGAGCTGCAGCTTGCGTCCATAGTCGGTGTAGAAATGCGTCCAGTGCTCGATGCCGTGCACCTCGAGCCATTTCTGCTTGGCGGCGGCGCGCACGAAGCCCTCGAAATTGCCGCGCGGATGCAGCGGCTGGCCGCCCCAGTTGGCGGCCGACAGGAACGGCGTCCTGACCTTCGACCAGACCGGCGAGCGCGCGCGGTGGTACGCGTCGTCGAGCGGATGGGCGCGAATGTCATCTCCGAATGGCCGCCGGTTCCTCGCCAGCTCGGCCTCTGACAGGATTTCCGGCCCGCAGACGAGCTCGCCGTGCACGCGCGAGCGCTTGCCACGCTCGCCGGCGCCGTATTGCACGGTCTTGACCTGCATGTCGTACCAGTTCTCCCAGAACGTGCAGACGATGCCGCCGTGATGGGTCATGTCGCGGTACCAGTCGGCGGCGCCCTCCCAGATGCACATGGCGGCGAGGTGGCGCGGCTGCAGGTTCGCCACGTGCCACTGGTTGATGCCGTAGTAGGAGATGCCGTTGAGCCCGACCTTGCCGTTCGACCACGGTTGCACGCCGGCCCATTCGATGCAGTCGTGGAAGTCCTTGCTCTCGCGCGGCGAAAAATGGTCGATCACGCCGGGCGAGCAGCCGCAGCCGCGGGAATCGACGCGCACGCAGGCATAGTCGTGCGGCACCCATTTCTCGGGATCGACCACCTCCCAGCTCTGGTAGAGGTTGCTGGAGCCGGCGGTGACGTCGGGATGCTGCTCGGCCATGCGCTGCCATGCGCTCGGGTAGCCGTCCTGGAACGCCAGCCCCTTGCCGTAGGGCCCGTAGCTCAGGATCACGGGATAGCGGCCGTCCCGGACCGGGCGGAACACGTCGGCGCGCAGCACCAAGCCGTCGTCCATCTCGATCGGCACATCCCAGTCGATGCGCATGCCGTCGCGCACCTCGCTGCGATGGCGGTGGCTCTTGCCGGCCGGCGCTCGCGCGCGCGCATCCTCGACCGAGGTCATTGCCATTTCTCCGTCCTGGCGCCTCGCAGCTCATCGACCCCGCGCCAGCGCGCCAAGCGCACGCGTGCAAGGCCGGCGACGATGCGGCTTTCTTCGTGCCGGCGATATATTATGGTAGGAACGCTGGCATCACAATTTCCGCAGGGGGGAAAGAGCCGTGAAACTGTTCTCGTTCTGGCGCTCGCTGGCGACGTTCCGGGTGCGGATCGCGCTCAACCTCAAGGGCATCGCGCCGGACGAGGTCATCGACGTTGACCTCGTCAAGGGCCGGCAGCGCGAGGACGCGTTCCGCAAGGTCAACCCGCAGATGGTGCTGCCGGCGCTGATCGACGGCGACGGGCCGGTGCTGTTTCAATCGCTGGCGATCATGGAGTATCTCGACGAGACCCATCCGCGGCCGCCGCTGCTGCCGGCCACGCCGCGCGGGCGCGCGCGCGTGCGCGGGCTCGCGCAGATCGTCGCCTGCGATTCCCATCCGCTGCTGGTGCCGCGCATCCGCGAATATCTCGAGCACGAGCTCAAGCTCGACGAGCCGACGCGGCTCAAATGGATCCAGCACTGGATCGGCGCCGCGCTGCAGGCGCTCGAGACCAATCTCGCCGGCTCGAATGAGACCGGACGCTACTGCCACGGCGACGCCATCACCATCGCCGACATCTGCCTGGTGAGCCAGGCCGTCGGCGCCAACTACTACAAATACGACCTCGCCCCGTTCCCGACGGTGCGGCGGATCGTCGACACCTGCATGCAGAACGAGGCGTTCGCGCGCGCGCATCCGATGCACCAGCCGGGCGCGCCGCAGGCGGCCTGAGCGATAGCCAACCAACGGATGCAACGGACATGAAACTTGCAAGCTTCAAGGCGAACGGCCGCTCAAGCTACGGCGCGGTGACCGACGGCGGCATCGTCGACCTCGGCCGCAGGCTCACCAACTTCCCGACCCTGATCGAGCTGTTGCGCGCGCAGGCGCTGGCACCGGCGCGCGCCGCGGCGCAGGGCAAGCCGGACTATCAGATCAAGGACCTGGAAATGCTGCCGCCGATCCCGGCGCCGGAGAAGAACATCTGCGTCGGCATCAACTACCCCGAGCGCAGCGCTGAATATAAGGACGGCCGCGAGGCGCCGAAATATCCCAACCTGTTCTGCCGCTTCCCGAGCTCGCTGGTCGGCACCGAGCAGCCGATCGTGCGGCCGAAAGTCTCGGACAAGTTCGACTACGAGGGCGAGATCGTGCTGGTGATCGGCAAGGAAGGCCGCCATGTTCCGCGCGAGAGCGCGCTGGCGATGATCGGCGGCTTCACGCTGGGCAACGAAGGCAGCGTGCGCGACTGGCTCCGCCACGGCACGCTCAACGTCACGCAAGGCAAGAACTTCGACAAGTCCGGCAGCCTCGGCCCCTGGATGGTGACCGCGGACGAGCTCGACCCGGGCAAGCCGCTGCGGGTGACGACGCGCGTCAACGGCGAAGTGCGGCAGGACGACACCACCGACCGGCTGACCTGGGGCTTCGCCTGGCTGATCAACTACATCAGCACGTTCGCGACGCTCAAGCCGGGCGACCTGATCTGGACCGGCACCCCGACCGGCGCGGGCGTGCACCGCAATCCGTCGGTATGGCTCAAGCCCGGCGACGTGGTCGAGGTCTCCTCGCCGCAGATCGGCGTGTTGCGCAACACGGTGGTGGACGAGGGGTAAGCAACTAGCGCTGATCGAAGGGCGAAAGTGGTATGCCCGTTCGTCTTGCTCGGTGTGCTCCCTCCCCCCTTGTGGGGGAGGGTTGGGGAGGGGGGTGGCGCGGTGAGGAGACGATGGCGCCACCTGCGAACATCGCACGACCCCCACCCCTAGCCCCTCCCCACAAGGGGGAGGGGAACGCACCGAGCATACGGCGCCAGGTCGATTTCACTCGCCGCACTGACGCAAAACGCGTCGGTGGCGCAGCTCAGTGCACGAGCTCGCTGACCTTGCCGTTTTTGCCGCGGCCCTGCGCGTAGTACTGGCCGATGTTCTTCATCAGCGCGGCGTCGGACACCGAGTAGATCACCGCGTCGGTCTTGCCGGTATTGATGTGGCGCCGCCACATGAAGGTGGGCACCACGAACAGGTCGTTGTGGCTCCACTCGAAGCGCTTGCCGCCGACCTCGGTCGCGCCGGTACCCTCGATCACCACGTAATAGGTGCCGGCGGTCTCGCGCTTGAGCTCGGTCTCTTCGCCCGGCCGCAGCAGCTGCGCCGAATAGTTGAGCGTCTTGAACACGGGCTCGCCGGTGACCGGGTTGACGAAGTCGACCTTGATGCCCTCGTACGGATCGCCCTTCTCCTTGCGCAGGCTGTGCAGCATCTCGAGCACGTCGGCGCCGCGATAGTGGAACAGCGGCGCCGGCGCGTGGCCGACGCCGCGCTGGTGGTCGACGAAGGCGGGCTTGATGCCGCCGTGGGCGTAGAGCCGGCGCGAATAGCCGTCGCTGAGGGTGACCGGCTGCACATTGGAGTTACCCTGCGCGCCCGGCATGTTGTGATCGACCCAGGCGGCGTCGAGGAACTCCATCAGGGGCCAGTCGAGCGTGTCGATCCAGATCACCGGCTCGTCGGAATCGTTGCCGTGGTCGTGCCAGGTGCCGTTCGGCGTGAGGATGAGGTCGCCGCGGGTGGCGGTGCAGCGCTCGCCCTCGACCACGGTGTAGCCGCCCTTGTCGGAGAGGATGGTGCGGCTCGCGTTCGGGGAGTGCAGGTGCACCGGCGCCACGTCGCCCGGATTGTAGATCGAGATCGCGCAGCGGATGGTGTTGGTGACCTGCAGCCGGCCGTTCAGCCCGGGATTGAGCAACAGGATGCTCTGCCGATCCGCGAACTCGATCGGCGACACGTCGGCCTTGCGCGCGATCTCGGAGATCTGGTGGAGATAGGGGCTGTATTCCTTCCAGCGCCACATGTAGGGCTGAGTCTTGAGCTGCGCGACGGCGACCCGCCCGGAGGCCAGTTGGCCCGCGCCCTCGCCGCCGGTCTCGCTGAACCACGGGCGCTGCGCCGGCGCGTTGGCCTGGGTGCGGACCCAGACATTGTGCTTGCCGGCCTCGGCGTTGATCTCCTCCATCAACTCGCGGGCCTTGTTCGAGAGCCCGCCGGGGGCGGGCGCCTTCATGGTCACGGCCATGGCGTTTTCTCCTGCAAATCCGGCAAATTCCTCGACGTCAACTATGGCGGTCGGACGCCATTTTATCCAGCGCTGCCGGTTTCGGCCGGCGTATAGCTGTCCCCGCAAGTTTGCAAGCGCGGACCTTGACCCAGATCAATGCCTTGCGATCGGCCTCAGGCGGCTTTCAGGAAATCGCGCAGCACCTCGGTGAAGGCCCGCGGCTGATCCATGTTGGAGATGTGCCCGGCGCCCGGCAGCTCGACGTAGCGGGAGCCCGGCAGCGCCGCGCTGAGCTTGCGCATGGCGACCGGCGTGACGCCGTCCTTCTCGCCGGCCATGAACAGCACCGGCCGCGTCACCGTCGCGACCGCGGCGGCATAGTCGTGGTGGGCGAGCGCGGCGGCGCAGCCGATGAAGCCCTTCGCCGGCGTGGCGCGGATCATGCGGCGCACCTTGTCGATATGGGGCGGATTGGCCGCCAGCGTCTCCGGCGGAAACCAGCGCGCGAGCGTCGGCTCGACTAGCGCCTCGATGCCCTGCTTCTCGGCCACCGCGATGCGCTCCTCCCATTGCTGGGTGCTCGCAGCCGTCGATTGGCACGGCGAGTCGCAGACAACGATCCGGTCGAACCGGTCGGGATGCTTCTCCGCGAGGCCGAGCGCGGTCGCCCCGCCCATGGAGAGGCCGGCGAAATGTGCCTTCTTGATGCCGAGCGCGTCCATCAGGCCGATGGCGTCGGCCATCAGCAGCTCGAACGTGTAGCGCCCGGGCGTCGCCTCGCTGCCGCCATGGCCGCGCTGGTCGTAGCGCAGCACGCGGTAGGCTCCCTTGAGCGCGTCCGCCTGCTCGTCCCACATCGTCAGATTGGTGGCGAGCGAATTGCTGAAGATGAGCCAGGGCGCGCCCTCGCGCCCGTCCACCTGATAGTTGATGCTGATCCCGTTGGCCTTGATCTTCATTGGCTCCGTCCCTCGGCCCTCCTCGCCGCCGGCGTAGATGTTGCCTGCGCTCCCAGGAAATCCTGGAGCAGCGCGAGCAGCGGTTCCGCCGCCTGCGCCGGCATCATGTGCACGGCGTCGATCAACTCGAAACGCGCATCGCGGATGGTGCCCGCAAACTGCTCGCTGGCGGCGGGCGGGCGCACCTGGTCGAAACGGCCGGCCACCACCATGGTGGGGACGCGGATGTCTTTGGCGAGAGCCGTCACGTTGGGGCGCGCAATCGCGCGGTTCATGGAGGCGAAGCACACAGGATCGTGGGCGAGATAGCGTCCGCGATAGGCGGCGTAAGCGGCGCGGTCGCCGATGTCGGGAGGCCACGACTTGTCGAGGGTGACGGGAATGGCCTTGCGCAGACCCTCGCGCTCCGCCAGCGCCGCGCGCTCCTCGAGCGCGGCGACCCGGCTCGGATCGGCGCCGGTGAAGGGATTGCAGAACACGAAGCTCGCCACCCGGTCGGGGTAGCGCGTCATGTAGATCAGCACCTGCATGGTGGCGGCGGCGACGGTGATGAAATGGTAGGGCGGGCGAAGCCCGCTCGCCGGCAGTATCGCCTCGAGGTCGTCGACCAGCAGCTCGGTGGTGATGGGCTGGCGCACCTTTTCCGAGAGCCCGGCGCCGCGCTGGTCGTAGCGCAGCGTGCGGAAGCGCCCGCTCAGGGCGGGGAAGAGGCCGTCCCAGCTGTCGAGCGTGCCGCCCATCTCGTGCAGCAGCGCCACCGAGGGCCCTTCGCCCGCGATCTCGAAGTGGATGCTGACGCCGTTGACGTCGATGAAGGGCACGGCCGTCCTCCGCGTTGGCGCGGCATAGAGACATGGACGCCGGCAAACTTCAACTGGGCGGCGCTGATCCTCGTCAGCCTCCTCGGCTGTCATGCCCGCGCAGGCGGGCGATCCAGTAACCACAGGATGGGACGCAATGCACAGTCGTGCATCGAAATATATTCTAGTGTCTACTGGATGCCCGCTTTCGCGGGCATGACAACAGCCGAGTTCGGATGCCCATGCCATCGCCGCGCCGGATCGACGTCCACTTCCACCTGATCCCGCCGTTCTACCGGGATGCGGTCTACGCCGCCGGCCGCGGGCCGGCGCTCGGCAGATATCCGGACTGGAGCCCGCAGCTCGCGCTCGAGCTGATGGACGCCTGCGGCATCGAGGTCGCGCTCACCTCGCTGGCGCAGCCCGGCGTCGGCTTCGGGGACGAGGCGAGCGCGCGGGCGCTGGCGCGCCGCTGCAACGATTACGCCGCCGAGCTCATCGCGCGCTGGCCCCGGCGCTTCGGCGCTTTCGCCACCGTGCCGATGTGGAACAGCGCGGGCGCGCTCGAGGAAATCGCCTATGCGCTCGACACGCTCGCCTTCGACGGCGTCTCGCTGTTTGCGAGCTACGGCGAGAATTTCCTCGGCGATCCCCACTTCGATCCCGTCCTGGCCATGCTGAACGAGCGCGGCGCGGTGGTGTTCGTGCATCCCGGCCTGCATCCTTCGAGCAAGGGCCTGGCGCTGCCGTGGCCCGCCTTCATGATGGAGTATCTGTTCGACACGACGCGCGCCGTGGTGAACCTCATTTTCTCCGGCGCGCTCGAGCGCTTCCCGCGCATCCAGTTCATTCTTCCCCATGCCGGCGGGCTCGCCCCCTATTTCGCCTGGCGCCTGTCGGTGTCGCCGATGATCGACAAGCGCCTGCCGCAGCTCTCGCGCGACGAGGTCTACGCCGGCCTGAGGCATTTCTGGTACGACAACGCGCTCTCGCCGGGCGAGCAGACCTTCGGCACGCTCGACCGCGTCGCCTCCCCGGAGCGCGTCGTGTTCGGCACCGATTTTCCGTTCGCCAATCCGCGCGTGATTGCGGAGATGATCGACACCTACGAATCAGGCTTCCTCTCCGAGGCGCGGCGCACCGCGATCGACCGCGCCAACGCCCTCGCGCTGTTTCCGAAGTATGGGTGACGGACGCGCCGCAAGCTCAGTGCGCTCCCTCCCCCGCTTGCGGGGGAGGGCTGGGGAGGGGGCAAGCGCGATAATCGTGCCGAGGTGCCCCCACCCGACGCGCTTCGCGCGTCGACCTCCCCCGCAAGCGGGGGAGGTGCAGCCGGCTACGCCAGCCTCGCCATCGACTCGACCAGCGGCGCCACGTCGGCGACCGTATCGAGCGACCACAGCCGTTCCATGAGCTCCCTCGCGCGCGCCTCGCCCAGCGCCGGACCGACGAGGTCGGAGAACTTCGCCTTCAGCCCGGCATCATCGAGCGGCACGAGGCGCGAGCCGAGCGCCTCGTCGGCCTGGCGGGTGAAGCTGCCGCGCGCGGTGGTGACCGTCACCCGCGCCGGGCGCAGCTGCGGGTAGAGGCGGTCGATCGCAGGCGGCGCCGTCACCGTGAGCTTGCGCGCGATCGCGGCGAAGGCGGGGTCGCGGCGCGTCTGCTCGGAGAAATGCTCGAACCTGACCGCGCCGTATCGCAGCGCCAGCCCGATCAGGTAGGGAAAGCTGAGCTGCGCGCTGGCAAAATCGTCCCAGCCGGTATGCGCGTGCTCGGCGGCGATGCGATAGGTCTCGACCTCGATGCGCTCCACGTCCTCGCGCGCGATGTTCTCCTCGCTGAGCAGGGAGATCAGCGCCTCCACCGCCGGCTGGATGTGGCGGCAGCAGGGGTAGGGCTTGATGTAGCAATCGGTGATGCCGAACGGCACGGCGGGCGGCAGCGCAATATCTGTTGTCTTGCCTGTGCGGCCGAACGCGAAAGCCTGCAGGAAGCCGTCGCGCGCCTCGATCACGTCGGGCGGGCCTTCGATGCCTTGCTCCGCCAGCAGCGCCGCCTGCAGGCCCTCGCGCGAGGCGTGGCCGGCGTGCAGGCGCTTGATGTCGGCGCCGCCCTTGACGAAGGCGAACAAGCCCGCCGCGCTCGAGGCGGCGATGCCGATGGCGTTGGCGAGTTGCGCCTGCGACAGGCCGCGCAGCTTACCGGCAGCCATCACCGCGCCGAACACGCCGCACGCCGCGGCGGGATGGAAGCCGCGCTGGCGCAGATCGGGATGGCACGCGCGGCCGATCGCGATCTCGGCCTCGTAGCCGGCGACGATCGCTTCCATCAGCGCCTTGCCGTCGCTGTGGCGCTCGTAGCCGAGCGCGAGCAGCGCCGGCACCACCACGCAGCCCGGATGCACCGAGCCTTGGCGGAAGCCATCGTCCAGCTCGATGCCGTGCGCCGCGGTGCCGCCGAGAAAGGCGGCGTCGATGAGATCGGCGCGCCGCGCCCGACCTGGCACCGGCACGCGGCCGGGCGGCCGCACCGCCGCGAGCATGGCCTCGGCGCGCGTTGCGACCTCGCCGCCAGCGCCCGCGATCATCACGCCGACGGTGTCGAGGAGGTGGCGGCGTGCGTAATGGCGCACCTCGTCGCTGAGCGCGGCGTAGCGCAGACCGCCGACAAAATCGAGGATCGCCTGCGTCGCGCCGGCGGCGGGATGCAGCGTGTGCAGGGCTTCGGCGTGGGACATAGCTGCCTCCTGGAGACGCCAGCCTATTCGCTCCCCGCAAGGTTCACCAGCGTCCCGATTCCGAAGTTCGCACGCTGTCGCGGCACCCCTTTGATGCGAACTTCGGAATCGAAGGGACACTGGCAACTTTACGATGCTGGTGCGGCTTTGGATTTGAAGTTCCTCAGCGAGCTTGCGTCTGCAACGGTAGGAACTTCAAATCCGCCGCACCAGCGCATCGACCGCCACGACCCCCTTGCCGGCCGGCAGCACCATCAGCGGATTGATCTCCGCCTCCGCGACAGCGGCGTCGTCGGCGAGCCGCGACAGCGCGACGATCGCGTGGGCGAGCGCCTCGAGGTCGCCCTTGGGCCGGCCGCGATAGCCGGCGAGCGCGGCAAGCGCGCGCACCTCCCCGATCATCTCATACGCCTGGGCGAGATCGACCGGCGCCAGCCGCAGGCTGCGGTCGCGCGCGATCTCGGTGAGCGTGCCGCCGGCGGCGACCATGACCAATGGGCCGACGTCGCGGTCGACGCGATAGCCGACGAGTACCTCGCCGAGACCCGCGATCATCGGCTGCACCAGGACATGGGCGATGCGCGCGCACGGCCTTCGCTCGGCGACGCTCGCTATGATGTTGCGGATTGCGGCAAGGAGCGCAGCGCCATCGGCGATGCCGAGCGCCACCCCGCCGACATCGCTCTTGTGCGCGGTCTCGGCGGACAGCATCTTGACCGCGACCGGATAGGAAAACGGCAGGGCCGGCGCCTTGGCGATGCCGGCCTCCAGCACGAGCGACGGTGGCCGCGGGATGCCGAGGCGTTCGAGCAGCGCGCCGGCCGCGTGCTCGTCGAGCAGGGAGGCGCCGCTTGCGGATCGCGCGGCGTGACGCGCGCCGGTGGCCCGCGCCGGGCGGCGCTGGAGCGCCGCCGCGATCGCGTCGGCACAGGCTTCCGGGGTGCGGAAATTGGGCACGCCCGCGCGGCTCAGCGCGGCCAGCGCCGCCGGCGCCTCGGGCGCGATGAAGGCGGCCAGCGGTTTGTCCGCGCCCGCGCTGTCGATGATCGGCCGCACCGTGGCCTCCGGCTGCGCCCGCGCCGAGGAGCCGACGACCGCGAGCACGAGATCGAATTCCGGCGCGGCCAGCATGACGTCGAGCGCGGCCTTCATCGTTTCGTAGCGGGCGCCGGCGATGGTGAGATCGATCATCCGCGCCGGCTTGGCCGCGACGCCGGCGGCGGCGAGCCGAGCGAGGGTGGCGGGGCCGGCTTGTTCGATCGTGATCCCGCGGCGCGCCAGCGGATCGATCACCATGGTGGCGCCGCCCGCCGTGGTCGTCACCACGCCAACGCGTCTGGGTCGGTGCGATGAAGCCGGCACCCGCGCCACCAGCGGCAACCCCTCGATCAGGCCATCGAAGGTGTCGGCGCGCGCGATACCGCAGGCCTTGAGAAACGCGTCGGCCACATCGTCCTCGCCCGCGAGCGCGCCGGTATGGGAGACCGCGAGCTCGCGCGCTGTCGCCGAGCGGCCGAGCTTGTACGCGATGACGGGCCTGCCGCGTGCGGCCGCGCCCAGCGCGAAGCGGCGCAGCGCCTCGGCATGGCGCATGGTCTCCAGAAACAGCATGTAGGCGTCGATGCCGGGATCATCGAGCGTCGCCGCGCAGATCTCGCCGAGCGAGAGGTCGACCTCGTTGCCGACCGAAACGAGCCCGGCAAAGCCGATGCCGCGCGCCTTGCCGCGGGTGAGCAGCGCGCCGATCAGGCTGCCGCTGTGGGAGGCGGCGAAGATACGCCCGACCGGCAGCTCGGCGTCGTCGAAGGCGGCATTTGCGGTGAGCATGGCCTTGCTGCGCAGATCGACTACGCCCAGGCTCGATGGGCCAACGAGGCGCATGCCGCTGTTGGCACAAGCAGCGCGCAGGCGCGCTTCGCGCGCGCGGCCTTCCTCGCCGGCCTCGGCGAAACCGTCGGCGAGCACGGTCGCGACCTTGACGCCGAGGCGGCCGCACTCCTCGACCGCGGCGACCGCGGCCTGCGTGGCGGTGACGATGTAGGCGTGCTCGGGCGGCTCCGGCAGCGCCGCGAGCGTGGGCCAAGCGCGCTCGCCGAGCACGCGCTCGCGCCGGGTGTTGACCGGATAGACGCGCCCGGCATAGCCCCTCTGCCGGAGGAACTTCAGCGGCCGCCCCGCCGCCTTGGCGGGATCGTCGGATTGCCCGACGATCGCGACCGAGCGCGGCGCGAACAGATAGCGATGAAGTGCCTCCAATCCAATCCGCTCTGGATCGTCATCACCCGCGAAAGCGGGTGATCCAGTATTCAAGAGACCGGGGGCTTGATCGGTCAATTGGTCCAGCCGCCGGTGGTTACTGGATGCCACGCCTATGCGGGGCATGACAGCCGAGGTTGTTGTTGCTTGGTCGTGCCATTGTCGTACGAGCGGCTCACTCCGCGGCCTCGGTGCCCTTCGGCCGGCGCTGGTCGAAGCGGCGCTCGAAAATGTGCTCGGCGATGCGGTTCTTCATGATCTCGACCGAGCCGCCGGCGATCATCCAGCCGCGGCAGCGGCGCATGCACCACTCCACCAGGCTGTCCTGGCTGTAGCCGGTCGCGCCCATGATCTGCACCGCCTCGCTCGCCACCTCGAAGCCGACCTGGTTGCAGGCGGCCTTGGCCATGGCGGTCTCGTAGGCGGAGGGCAGCCCGCGATCGGCGTTGGCGGCCGCGCGGTAGAGCAGGAGCTGCGCGCCCTCGAGCTTGATCGCCATGTCGGCGAACTTCCATTGCAGCCCCTGGAACTCGCACAGCGGCCGGCCGAACTGGCGCCGGGTCGCCGCGTGCTCGCGCGCCTTCTCGAAGGCGTAGCGCCCGAGCGCCAGCGAGCGCGCGGTGTTGCCGAGCCGCTCGATGTTGAAGCCGGCCATCTGCTGCTTGAAGCCGCCGGGTCCCAGCAGCACGTTCTCGGCCGGGATGCGGCAATCCTCGAAATGCAGCTCGCACCATTCCTCCCCGCTCATGAAGCGCGACGGCTTGCCGATGCTGAAGCCTTGCGTGTCGCGCTCGACGATGACCGAGCCGATGCCGCCGACGCCTGGGCCGTAGCGCACGTAGACGAGGAAGATCGCGGCGTCGCCGCTGAAGGTGGAGAACAGCTTGCTGCCATTGACGACGTAATGCGTCCCATCCGCCGTGGCGCTGGTCTTGAGCTCGGTCGCGGCGGAGCCCGCGTCGGGCTCGCTAATGCCGAGGCTCATCACCATGCGGCCCTCGAGCAGCGCCGGCAGCCAGCGCGCCTTCTGCCGCGGCGTCGCGTATTCCGCGAAGGTGCGGATCGGGCCGAAATTGCCGAATTGCACCACGTCGGCGCTGCGCGGGCATACCGCGGCGACCTGCTCGATGGCGATGATGGCGTCCATCAGCGTGCCGCCCTGGCCGCCGTCGCCCTCGGCCAGCGTAATGCCCATCAGGCCCTGGGCGCTCATTGCCTTCGCCACGTCGAAGGGGAAGCGCGGATCGTGCGCGCGCTTGAGCGCATCCTTCTCGAGCCGCGCCTGCGCGAAGCGGCGCACCGCCTCGGCGAAGGCCTGCTGCTCCTCGGTGAAGATGAACCGCATGCGGCGCTCGCTCAGGCTGAAGTCGCGTGCAATGCCGCGCGGAAGCGGTCGCGGCAGAGCGACGCGTCGAAATTGCGCTTGAATTCGGGCGGGTCGGTCGGCCTCACGCGCAGGAGCACGAAGGATGTGCCGTTGCCCTCGCGCAGGAGCCGCGCGCCGCCGGCGATGTCGCCCTCGCGCGCCACCGTGCGCGTGCGCCGGATGCCGCAGCCGATCGCGACCTTCTCCAGATCGACGCCGAGGCTGGTGTGGCTCTTCTGCCAGCCGGTCTCGCCGTAGTGGCCGTTGTCGACGCAGAGGATGGCGAGATTGTTCGGGTTCGTCACCGCGATGGTGGCAAGCGCTCCGAGATTCATCAGGAGCTCGCCGTCGCCGGTGACGACGAGCACGCGCTTGTCCGGCCGCGCCAGCGCGAGACCAAATCCCATCATGCAGGCCGCGCCCATGGCGCCGCCCAGCGAATACACGTGAGCGCCGTCGCCGGTCACCGCGCCGACGTCGCAGGCAGTGCCGCCGAGTCCCGCAATAAACAGAAAGTCCTGGTGGCGGCCGATCAGCGCCGGCACCGCCACGCTCCGTTCCAGTACGAACTCGCCGATCGCGGCGGCTGCCGGAGCTGCGCTCATTTTGCGCACGGGCATGGCTCGTCCCTCAAAACGGCTTCGCGCCGATCAGCCGCTGCGACAGCAGCACCGCCACGGCCTGGCCGCTCTTGAACGCCATGGTCAGCGCCGCGGTTGTCGTCGCCGCCACGTCGTCGGCGCGCTCGATGCGCAGGCAGATCACGCCCATCGCCTCGAGTACCGGCGCCGTCGCCTGCCCCATGGGAAACTGCCAGGGATTTCCCTCGCCGAAGTCGCCGCGCATGCTGACCAGGGTCAGGAACGGGAAACGCCCGCCCTTGATCAGCGAGAGCATGTTGATGCAGTTGCCGACCCCGCTCGACTGCATCAGCAGCACGCCGCGCGCGCCGCCGAGGTCGGCGCCGGCGATGAGCGCCACGCCCTCCTCCTCGGTGGTGAGCGCAATCGCGTGCACCTCGGGATCGGCGAGCGCACGGTCGATGAGTACGCTGTGCCCGGCATCGGGCACATAGGCGAATTGGGTGACGTGGTGGCGGCGCAGCAGCTCGTAGAGCTCATGCTGCCAGCCGGCACGTGCCTTGGTGTCGGTGGTTGCGTCCATGGCGGAGATCGATCGAGTGCGTCGCAGCCTTGGTCGATACGGCGTCATCCCCGCGCAGGCGGGCATCCAGTAGACACCAAACGGCGCTGCAATGCACGTCCCGCCGGGCGCCCGGAGACGACCGGACCATCCGCGTTCGCAGACGATGATGTCCGCGACTGCCGAAGCCCAGGAGCCGGCGTCATTGCGCCTGCAGGCCGGCTGCCTTGATGAGCGCCGACCATTTGGTTTCCTCGCGATCGATGACCGCGGCGTGCTCCTGCGGCGTGGTCGGCATCGGCTCCGCGCCCTCCTGGTGCAGGCGCTTGCGGACCTCGTCGGTCGCGAGCGCGGCCCGCAGCTCCTTGTTCAAGCGCGCGATGATCGGCGGCGGCGTGGCCGCCGGCGCGACCAGCCCGTAGCTGAGGACGGCATCGAAGCCGGGCAGCCCGGATTCGGCCACCGTCGGCAAGTCCGGGAACAAGGTCGAGCGTTTCAGCGACGTGCCGGCGAGCGCGCGAATGAGGCCGCTCTCGAGGGCGCCGCGCGAGACCGGGATCGGATTGAAGCCGACCTTGACGTGGCCGCCGGCGAGATCGGTCGTCAACGCGTTCGAGCCCTTGTAGGGGATCAGCTGCACCTTGACGCCGGCCTGCTGCGCGAACAGCACCGCGGCCAGATAGTTCACCGTGCCGGTGCCCGGGGTGCCGACCTGGAACGGCTCGCGCGCGGCCCGCATCATCGCGATCAAGTCCTTGACGTTGCGGACCGGCAGATCCGGATGCACGAGCAGCAGCGCCGGCGCCGACGCGATCAGCCCGATCGGCGCGAAGTCCTTGCGCGGATCGTAGCCCACATTGCGAAACAGGTTCGGACCCGTCGCCAGCGTGGAGGTGTAGCCCAGCAGGATGGTGTAGCCGTCGGGCGCCGCCTCGTGCGCGACCTGGCGGGTGCCGACGGTTCCGCTGCCGCCGGCGGCGCGGTTCTCGACCACCACCTGCTGGCCGAGCGCGGCGCTGAGCTTGTCGGCGACGGCGCGCGCCATGATGTCATTGGTGCCGCCCGGCGGCAGCGGAACGATGAGGGTGATCGGCCGGCTGGGATAGTCGTCCGCGCGGGCGGGGGCGCCGCCCAGCCCGGCGATCAGCGCCATCGCGATTACGATGCTAGGAAAAGTCCTCGAGCTTCGCATTCGCCCATTTCCTCGCCGTTGCCATCGTTTTTTCTTTTCGCTGCGACCACCGCTCATTCCGGCTTGATGCCGGCGGCTTTGACCAGATCCGACCACATCGTCACCTCGCGATCGATGATGGCGGCGTAGCCCTCGGGCGTGACCGGCTCGGGCTCCGCGCCTTCGACCGCGAGCCGCGCCCGGACCTCCTCGCTCGCGAGCGCGGCATCGAGCGCGCCATTGAGCTTGTCGATGACCGCGCGCGGCGTGCCCGCCGGCGCCGCAAGGCCCCAGCGCAGCGGCACCTCGTAGCCCGGCAGCCCGCACTCCGCGAAGGTCGGCACCGCGGGCAGCAGCGGCGAGCGCTTGGCTCCGGTCACCGCGAGCGCGCGGATGGTGCCGGCGAGCACGTGGCTGTGCGCATTCGGGATCGCGCTGATCAGCACCGGAATGTGACCGCCCAACAAATCGTTGAGCGCGGGGCCGGCGCCCTTGTACGGGACGTGTTCGAGCTTCATGCCGGTGCGATAGGCGAGCAGCTCGACGGTGAGGTGGTTGAGCGTGCCGGTGCCGGGCGAGCCGTAGGGAATGGGAGTGGCGGCCGCCTTGCCGATCTTGATCAGCTCGGCGAGCGAATGTGCGGGAAAGCTCGGATGCACCACGATCAGGTTGGGCGTGGCCGCGATCAGGCCGATGGGGGCGAAGTCCTTGCGCGGATCGTAGCCGAGATTCTCGAACAGGCTCGGGGAGGTGCCGACGGTGGCGCTCGTGGTCACCAGGATCGTATAGCCGTCGGGCGCGCTCTTCGCGACTGC
>DATBKV010000095.1:0-21980 GCA_036555745.1 Xanthobacteraceae bacterium
TGCAGGCCGGCAATCACCGCCACGGCAACGAGAAACTGGATCAGCGGCAGGATGCCGATCCAGACGCCTTGCAGCACCTGCACGGTCTGGATTTCGATCGGGCCGGCCTGGAGCTTGCGGCTGTCGGCGGTGAACAATTCCAGGAGCCCGTTCTGGATAATGATGGAAAGGCCGAACGTCACCAGCAACGGCGGCAGGATGTCGTCGCCGAGCGTGCGGTTGAGCAGGCCGCGCTGCATCACATAACCGATCAGCGCCATCACCGGCACGACGATGACGAGCGAAACCAGCGGATTGACGCCGAGCGCCTGCACCGTCACCAGCGCCACGTAGGCGGCGAGCACGATCAGGTCGCCGTGGGCGATGTTGACCAGCCGCATCACGCCGAAGATGAGCGCAAGCCCGGCCGCGAACATGGCGTAGAGGCCGCCGATCAGCACGCCCTGGATGATGACGTTGAGCCACTCCATGCCAACAGCTTTGCTTCCTCACGCCCCGAAATAGGCGGCCGAGATCGCCTCGCGCGTCAGCGTCGCAGCCGCGCCGGCAAGGGCCACGCGGCCTTCCTGCAGGCAATAGACGTGCTTTGCCGCCTTGAGCGCCTGCACGATGTCCTGCTCGACCACGATGAGCGAGCTGCCTTCGGCGATGATCGCCGGCAGGCGGGCGTAGACTTCGCGCACGACGATCGGGGCAAGCCCGAGACTGATCTCGTCGCACAGCAGCAGCTGCGGGTTGGACATCAGCGCGCGGCCGATCGCCACCATCTGCTGCTGGCCGCCGGAGAGCGAGGTGCTGGGCGCGTGGCGGCGTTCGGCCAGCATCGGAAACAGCTCGTAGATGCGGGCGAGATTCCAGGGGCCGGCGCGGCCGAGCTGGCCGCCGATGACGAGGTTCTCCTCGACCGAGAGCGAGGGAAACAGTCGGCGTCCCTCCGGCACCAGGGCGATGCCGCGGGCGACGGCGGCGTGCGCCGGCAGGTCGCCGATCGGCTCGCCCGCGAACAGGAGGGCGTCGCGGCGCGAGCGCATGACGCCGGCGATACACTTGAGCAGCGTCGATTTGCCGGCACCGTTGGCACCGATGACGGCCACCACCTCGCCTCGCGCCACTTCGAGCGAGACCCGGAACAGCGCCTGGAAGTCGCCGTAGAACGCGTCGAGCGCGCGCACGGCGAGCAGCGGCTCAGGCATCGGCGGGGATCCCCATGTAGATCTCGCGCACCGCCGGGCTCCTGATGACGGCCGCGGGATCGCCGGCGCCGACCAGGGCGCCGCCATGCAGCACCACCAGACGGTCGACCACCGCGATCAGGGCATGAACGACGTGCTCGATCCAGATGATCGAGACTCCGCCGCCGCGCAGCTCGCGGATCAGCTCGACCAGCGCGAGGCATTCGTGCTCGGTCAGGCCGCCGGCGACCTCGTCGAGCAGCAGCACGCGCGGCGAGGTCGCGAGCGCGCGGGCAAGCTCGAGCCGCTTGCGGTCGAGCAGCGTAAGGCTGCCGGCGGCGCGGTTGGCCTTGTCGGCGAGGCGGCATTGCTCGAGCAGCTCGACGCAGCGCGGATAGACCTCGTGCTCGCCGCGCCCGCCGCCGAAGGCCGCCGCCACCACCAGGTTCTCGAACACGGTCATGCCGTTGAACGGCTGCGGGATCTGAAACGAGCGGCCGATGCCCATGCGGCATCTGCGTTCCGGAGCCAGGCGCGTGATGTCGGTGCCCGCGAACAGCACGCGCCCGGCGTCCGGCCGCACCGTCCCGCAGGCGATGCCGAACAGAGTGGTCTTGCCGGCGCCGTTCGGCCCGATGATGCCGAGGGCCTCGCCTTCCGCGAGCGCAAGATCGATCGCTTGCGCCACCACCACCGCGCCGAACCGCTTGGAGATTTTGTCGAAGGCGAGGATGGGGGACATGCGCAGGGCACTACCGCGCGGTATCGTAGCCGCGAAGGCGGGGGCCCGTATTCCAGAGACCGGGGTTTGGATCACGATGGGTCCCCGCTTTCGCGGGGACGACAGCACTGGAAAATCGCCCGCATCGTCTTCGGGTGGGAAATCGTGTAGCGATCCACTTCCACGGCTGTCTCACGACAGCAGCTGGAGCTGTCCGCCGACTGGAATCTCGGGCGCGGTCTTGTTGGTGGTGATGACCAGCTCGAACTTGTCGGCCTTGCGCTGCCACTGCCCGGCGACCAGCGGCGTCTTCGTCACGTTCTTGACCGGCTGGCCGGTCCACTTCACCGGGCCGACGATCGACTTGTAGTCGGTGGCGACGATGGCATCGAGGATCGGCTTCGGCTCCAGCGCCTTGCTGCGCTTGAGGACGTCGATTGCGACCTCGAACAACGCATGCTGGAAGCCGATCGGCTGCGTCCACGGCCGCTTGGTGGCGGCGACGTAAGCGTCGGTGAGCTCGCGCGCGCTCTGGCCGGTGAGGCTCGACTTGAACGGATGGTTCGGCGTCCACCAGATCTCGCTGGTGAGGCCGTTGCCGCGCGCGCCGAGCGAATCGATCACCGACGGGAACAGCAGCGCCTTGCCGATGGTGACGATCTTCGGGCGGAAGCCCTGCTGCGCCGCCTGCGACCAGAAGGTCGCGAAGTCGGGCGGGATCATGTTGCCGGTGACGATCTCGGCGTTGACCGCCTTGAACGCCGAGATCTGCGAGGTGAAGTCGTTGTTCATGAGCTGGTAGCGGCCGGGATCGGTGAGCTTGTAGCCGGCCTTGGCCAGGGCCGGCGGCAGGCCGCGCTGCGGATCGCCCCAGGCATTGCCGTCGGCGTCGTTGGGGAAGAGCCCGCCGACCACCTTGTTGGTCGGCGCGCTGTCCCACAGCGCCAGGAACGCGCCGATGACGTCCTCCAGCCCCCAGAAGAAGTGGTAGGTCCAGGTGAAGCCCTTGGCCGGGTCGCCCTTGCGGCCGAAGAAGTACGGCTGCCACGGACAGTTGGTGGTGATGCACGGCACCTCGTTGACCTCGGCCTGGTCGGCGACCGGGTTGGTGGTATCGGGGGTGGCCGACGCCACGATCAGATCCACCTTGTCGCCGAGGATCAGCTCGGACGCGACCTCGGCGGCGCGGCTGCCGCTCGACTGGCTGTCCTTGCTGATGATCTGCACCGGATAGGTGCGCCCGCCGCTCTGCAGGCCGTTGCGGAGAATGCCGCGCACCTGCTCGAGGATGAAGCCGTCGGCCTCTCCGAAGCCCGCGAGCGGGCCGGTGCGCGGGCTGACGTGACCGATCTTGATGACGCGGCTCTGGGCGTTGGCGGGGATCACCCGCAACACCGTCGGCGCCGTCACGGCGCCCAGGCCGCTCATGACCAGGCTGCGTCGACTAACGCCGGTCGACGACCGCAGCTCGTGCATTCCGGCTTTGTCCTTCATCGGAACCTCCCTGGCAATCGTTCAGGCGTCGCTCGCGCGCGCCTGCTTGAGATGCTGCAGCACCTTGGCGCGCAGCGCCGCCTGCTCCTGCGCGCTCCATTTGCGGAAGCCCTCGCCCGACTTGAAACCGAGCTTGCCGGCGGCGACCAGCGCTTCGAGATAGGGCGATGGGCCTCCCCGGCGCTCGATGTCCGGCAGCACCGTGTTGTGAATCGCCAGCGTCAGGTCGGTGCCGACGAGATCGGCGTTCTCCAATGGCCCGAGCACCGGGAGCCGGCGGCCGAAGCTCGCCTTGATCACCGTGTCTACGGTCTCGGCGTCGCAGATGCCGTGCTCGACCAGCGCGATCGCCTCCCGCCACAAGGCATGTTGCAGGCGGTTGCCGACGAAGCCGGGCACGTCCTTCTTGACGTGCACCGGCATCTTGCCCGCCGCTTTGTGCAACGCGATGGTCGTCTCGATCGCCGCTGGCGAGGTCCATTGCGTGCCGATCACCTCGACCAGCGGCACCAGGTAAGGCGGATTCCACCAATGAGTGCCGAGCGCGCGCGCGCGATCACGCAGGCTTTCCATGATCCTGGTGATGGGGATGACCGAGGTGTTGCTGGCGAGGATCGTCTGCGGCCGCGCGTGCCGCTCGATTTCGACGAACAGCTTGCGCTTGAGCGGCAGATCCTCGAGCACGGCCTCGACCACGTAATCGGCATCGCGCACGGCGGCGGCGAGGTCGGATTGCGGGTGCACCCGGTCGACCGCGGATGGATCGTCTCCGAGGTCCTTCAGATTGGCGAGAATGCGAGACTTGGCGCTGTCGAGGTTGGCGGCGACCGAATCCGTGATCGACACGTCGTGGCCGGCGAGCGCGAAGACCTGCGCGATGCCGTGGCCCATCAGGCCGGCGCCGATGACGGCGATGCGCGCCTTCGCCATCGTCACCCCGCAGTGTAGCCGCCGTCGGCGTAGAGGATGTGGCCGGTGTAGAAATCCGACGCCTTCGACGCCAGGAACAGGAGCGGCCCGGCGAGGTCGGACGGCTCGCCCAGCCGGCCCTTGGGGACGCGCGTCAGGAAGCCCGCGCGCACCCCTTTGGCGTGGTCGCTGTCCTCGAACATCCATTGCGTGAGCGGCGAGCGAAATACGGTGGGCCCGAGTGCGTTCACCGTGATGCCGGTGCCGCCCCATTCGCAGCCGAGCGCCTTGGTGATGCCGTCGACCGCCGACTTCGACGCGCAATAGGCGGTGTAGCCGGCGGGATGGCCGAGCAGGCCGCGCGCCGACGACATCAGGATGACCTTGCCGCCCTGCCCCTGCTTGAGCATCTGCCGGCCGGCGGCGCGCGCGATCAGCCAGGACTGGGTGACATTGGCATCCATGACGTCGAGGAAGTCCTCCGGCTTCTGGTCGACGATCTTGGAGACCTTGTTCTGCCCTGACGCCACCACCAGAATGTCGACGCGACCGAATTTTTTTACTGCGGCTTCGACGATCGCATCGCAGTTGGCCTCCGAGCTCGGGCGCTTGGCGACGATTTCGACCTTGCCGCCAAGCTTGTCGCACTCGCTCGCGACCTTCCTGAGCTCGTCCTGCTTGCTCGCGCAGATCACCACATTGGCGCCGGCCGCGGCCAGCACCTTCGCCGCCAGCGCCCCGAACGCGCCGGTGGCGCCGGTGACGATCGCGGTCTTGCCGCGGATGTCGAACAGGGAAAGCGGGTCTTTCAAAAAATCTTCGGACATGATGCGCACTCGGCACTTGCAGGAACCTTTTTTCCGTCGCCCCGAGGTGCGAGCGAAGCGAGCCTCGAAGCGACGGCCCAGACCGTGCCCGTCATCGTTGGAGGCTCGCCAAGGGGCGAGCACCTCGGGATGACGGCTGCAGATCACTTCTGCGGCGTCGACACCGCCACCAGCATGGTCACCACGTCGTTGCCACGGTTGACGATCTCGCGGCTTTCGTTCGGCCCGATGAAGCAGGCATCGTTGGGCTTGAGCACGGTCTCCTTGCCCCCGACGATCAGCGTGAGCTCGCCTGCGAGCACATAGTAGACTTTTTCCGTAGGCGAGGCGTCGGGTCCGGCGCCGCCGCCGGGGAGGAAGTGCGACAGGCCGACGGTGAATTGCTTGGGCCCGCCGGCGTCGAGTCCGAACAGGCGCAGGGACGAATAGGCGCGATGATTGGGCGCCTCGTAGGGCTTGGCCTCGCTCAGGTGTTTGACTTGCATTAGAACTTCTCCCCCTTCTCGATCCGATAGGAGCCCTTGGGGTCGACAATGGCGACGAGCCGGATGATGCAGCCGTCGCCGCGCTCCCAGTTCCACGGGAACAGCGCGAAGGTACAGCGCCGGCCGGTGACCTTGTCGATGTCGCCGCCGACGTTCTCGATCCCGAGGATGCCGTTCTTGAACAGGATGCGGTGCACCGGCTCCCAGTCCGGGAAGTCCTGCTTCCAGTCGCGCCCGCCCGACCATTTCTTGTATTCCGCGGCCAGATGCGGATGCAGCGGCCCGTTGCGCTGCGGGCCGATGGCGGTGGCGAGCGGATGATCGTTGGCCTGGGTATCGTGACCGACGACCTTGACCTTTTTCTCCACGAACCACTCGCCGGCGGACGGCACGAAGCCGGGCGCGCGGCAGAAATAGTCCTCGCTGTCCTCGTAGACCTTGTGCCAGCCGGTATTGACGATGACCACGTCGCGCGGGCGCACCACCTTGCCCGCGGCCTTTTCCAGGTCGTCGTAGGTGATCGACTCCCATTTCTTCTTCGGGATCGAGACCACGATCCCGGAGCCGAAGAAATGCGGCAGCGGCACCTCGTCGATGAAGGGCGTGCCCTGCACCACATGCGCCGGCGCGTCGATATGCGTGGTGTTGTGCATGCTGGTGGTGATGCGCTGCGACAGCACGCCGGACTTGGCGTGGTAATGGATGCGCTCGATCTTGACGTCCTCGAAATAGGGCCAGTTCGGGGACTGGTAACCGAAGCGATGGGACAGGTTGTAGAACTCGAGTCCCATGCTGTTGCTCAGATTCTCCTCGAACGTGACGCCGCGGATCTTCTTCGTCACGGCTGCGCTCCTCCCTCTACCCGCATCATGCGACGCTTGCATTCTGTTCGGTTCAACTCTGCCACCACGCGTCGGCGCGGCAAGCGTCCGATGGCGCGGCCTCATGCCGCTGCGGACGCGAGCTGCTGCTGCAGCGACCGGCGCGTCGCGATCAGGCGCTCGACGATCAGCTTCTCCTGCGCGTGAAAGCGCTGCGCCGGCACCGGCACCGAGATCGCGACGTCGTTGCCGAGCAGGTCGCGCATGACCACGCCGGCGGCGCAGATGCCGAGCGTGTGCTCCTCACGGTCGAACGCCACCCCGGACTTGCGCGCGGCCTTGAGCTCCTTGAGCAGGTCGTCGAGCCGGGTGATGGTGCTGGGCGTGCGGCGCTCGAAGCTCGTGCCGATCAGCCGCGCCACGGCGACCTCGTCGAGCTGGGCGAGATAGGCCTTGCCGTTGGCGGTGCAGTAGAGCGGAAAGGTCTCGCCGACGGCGGACACGGCGCGCAGCCGGTGCGGGCCGATCACCTGGTCGACGAAGATGAGATGATCCTTCTTGATGGTGGCGAGGTCGACGGTCTCGTTGAGCTCGTGCGAGAGGCGGACCAGGAACGGGCGCGCGACGGCGACGAAATCGGTGCGCGCGGAGGCCGCGAGCCGCAGGATGGTCGGGCCTAGGCGGACCCGGCCGGTGGGAGAAGCGGCGATCAGGAGCTTTTCCGCCGCGAGGGCGGCAACGATGCGCTGCACGGTCGAGCGCGCCAGCGCGACGCGCTGGGCGATCTGCCCCAGGCTCAGCCCGGCCGGCTGCTCCTCGAGCGCGCGCAGGATGGCGGCCGCGCGCGCGATGACCTGGACCTGGCTCTTGTCCTGCGGCTTCTCGCGACCGCTCGCCGCAGCCCGGCCGGCAGCGATCGGGATCTTGTGCTCGGCGCGCCGCCGCGCCCTCTCCTTCTGCACGTTTTCTCTCCAGCCGCCGCAGACCGCGTAGCACGCGTCTTGCCTGCCGGTTCACCCATTGGTACGCTTCAACCAGAATACGGTACAGAAAAGCGCGGCGAGGGACAACCAAGGACGGCATGGTCGACAAGATCGCGGTTGAGGAGCACTGCCTGTGTCCCGGATTCGAGGACTACTGGGCGCCGACCGTGGCCGGCATGCCGGCGACCAAGCGAGACCAATTGCTCGCGCGCCTGACCGACTTCGGCGAAATGCGACTGGCAACGATGGCGCGCGCCGGCATCGCGCGCTGCGTGCTCTCGTTGGCCGGACCCGGCGTGCAGGCCGAGCGCGACAGCAAGACCGCGTGTCGCAAGGCGCGCGAGGCGAACGACTTTCTGGCGCGTGAAATCGACAAGCGGCCTGACCGCTATTGCGGCTTCGCGCATCTTCCCATGCAGGATGCCGCCGCCGCGGCGGACGAGCTCGAACGTTGCGTACGGCAGCTCAAGTTCTGCGGCGCCATGATCAACGGCCATACCAACGGCCAATACCTCGATCAGCGCGCGCTTGACCCGTTCTGGGAGCGCGCGCAGGCGCTCGGCGCGCTGATCTATCTGCATCCGGTCGACCCGGTTGCGCCCGCGCCCGTGCTCGAGGGCTATGACGGGCTGCGGCGGGCGACCTGGGAATGGACCTTCGAGACCGGCTCGCATGCTCTGCGTCTCGTGTTCGGAGGGGTGTTCGACCGCTTCCCGCGCGCCAGGCTCGCGCTCGGCCACTTGGGCGAGACCCTGCCGTTTCTGCTCTGGCGCTTCGACAGCCGCGCCGGCCCCGACTTCTACGCGGTCAAGCTCGCCAAGCGCCCGTCGCAATACGTCAAGGATAACATCGTGGTCGCGACCTCGGGCATGTGCTCGGCGGAGCCGCTCCACTGCACGATCGATGCGCTCGGCCATGACCATGTGATGTTCGCCAGCGACTATCCCTTCGAGTCGGCCGAAGAGGCCGGGCATTTCATCGACGGCGTCGCGCTCGACGACGGCGTACGCAACGACATTTGCCGCAACAATGCGGCGAGGCTGCTCGGACTTTAGACCAGCTGAGCGCGGAGCGCTCCGCGTGCGGGAGGAAAGCCATGGATGCCGCCAGCCTGCGCTCTCCGGTCGATGATGTCGTCGCACGGCTGGAACGGCTGCCGACCTCGTGGTGGCAGGTCAAGGCGCGGATCATCGTCGGCGTCGCCACTTTCTTCGATGCCTTCGACGCCTTGGCGATCGCATCGGTGCTGCCGGTCATCGTGCCCTTGTGGAAGCTCGCGCCGCAGCAGATCGGATTCCTGATCTCGGCCGGCTTCGTCGGGCAACTGGCGGGAGCGCTGCTGTTCGGCTGGATCGCCGAGCGCCACGGCCGGATGACGGCAATGGTGTGGTCGATCGCGCTGTTCGCGCTGATGAGCCTCATCTGCGCGCTGGCCTGGGATTACAGCTCGCTGCTCCTCTTCCGCACCATCCAGGGCATCGGGCTCGGCGGCGAGGTGCCGGTCGCCGCGGTGTTCATCAGTGAGCTCGCGAAAGCGCAAGGGCGCGGCCGCTTCGTGCTGCTCTACGAGCTGGTGTTCCCGATCGGCCTGGTAGCGGCGAGCCTGCTCGGGCTATGGGTGGTGCCCCGGTTCGGCTGGCAATACATGTTCGTCATCGGGGCGCTGCCGGCGCTGCTCGCGCTCGCGCTGCGCCGGCTGCTGCCGGAATCGCCGCGCTGGCTCGCGGTACGCGGCCGCGCCGCCGAGGCGCAGGCCGCCATGGCGCTGATCGAGCACGAGACGGAGAAGGCGACCGGGGCGCCGTTGCCGCCGGTGAAGCCGGTGGTGGCGACCCTGGAAAAGCCGGCGACGCTTTCCGATCTGTTCGGCCCGCTCTATCTGCGCCGCACGCTAGTGGTGTGGGTGATCTGGTTCGCGGCTTATTTTGTCAACTACGGGCTCTCGATCTGGCTGCCGACCGTCTACCGCACCGTGTTCAAGCTGCCGCTCGACGTCTCGCTGCGCTACGGCTTGATCACGCAGGCCGTCGGCCTGCTCGGCACGCTGATCTGCGCCTTGACCATCGACTATGTCGGGCGGCGGCTGTGGTTTGCGGTGTCGTTCGCGGCCGCGGCGCTCGCGCTCTCCGCGCTCGCGCTCTATCCCACACCCACTGCGGAAGAGGTGCTGACCTCGATGACGGTGGCCTTCTTCTTCATCAGCACCATCAATATCGGCGTCTATCTCTACACGCCCGAGCTCTATCCGACCCGCGTGCGGGCGCTCGGGGTCGGAGTGGCCACCGCCTGGCTGCGGTTGGCATCAATCATCGGTCCGAGCGCGGTCGGCATGATGCTGGCGGGCGGCCTGCCTTCGGTTTTCGTCACCTTCGCGATCGTCGCCGCGATCGCCGCCGTCATCACCGGCCTGTTCGCCGTCGAAACCAAGGGGCGCGTGCTGGAGGAGGCCTCGCCCTAGCGCTCCGACGCCGAGGCCGCCGGCAACCACGGCGGCGACAATTCGGCGCTTGCCAAGGCGCTCGCCGCTCTGCAACGTGCGGCCAAAATGGGCCGCGCAGCGCGCGACCACCACCAGGAGGAAAGTTCATGCACATGTTGAAGTTGCTGCTGGCGGGCGCCGCGGGCGCGCTGATCGCCACGAGCGCCGCACAGGGCGCCGAGCCCGTGAAGATCCGCGCGTCCTGGGTCGCGCCGGTCACCAATTGGGCCTCGATCCTGCTGGAGAAGAAGGATCTCGCACGCCACCTCGGCAAGTCCTACACCTTCGAGCCGATGCGCTTCGCCGGCACGCCGCCGATGGTGACTGCGCTCGCCAACGGCGAGCTCGAAATCTCCAACCTGGCCTATTCCACGCTGGGCATCGCGATCGAGAACGCCGGCATGAGCGATCTGCGCATCATCGCCGACGAGTTTCGCGACGGCGTCGGCGACTACTACTCGCAGGAATACATGGTCCTGGCGGACGGTCCGATCAAGAAAATCGAGGATCTCAAGGGCAAGGTGGTGATGACCAACGCCGCCGGCAGCGCGGTGGACGTCGCCATGCGCGCGATGCTGCGCAAGCATGGGCTGGAGGACAAGCGCGACTATACCGTGATCGAGTCGCCGTTTCCGACCATGCGCGCCATGCTGGCGGAGAAGAAAGTAGACCTGATCCCGGCGGTGGTGCCGTTCTCCTACGATCCGCAGCTGCGCAAGATCGGCCGCACGCTGTTCGTGCAACGCGACGCGATCGGCGTCACCGACATGATCGTGTGGACCGCACGCAAGCCGTTCCTCGACCAGAACCGCGCCGCCATGGTCGACTTCATGGAGGACACGCTGCGCATTACGCGCTGGTATCTCGACCCGAAGAACCACAAAGAGGTCATGGAGATCGCCGGCCGCGTCACCAAGCAGCCGCCCGAGCGTTTCGACTGGCTGTTCACCAAGCGCGACACCTATCACGATCCGAACATGCTGCCGGACCTCCCCGCGCTGCAGAGGAACGTCGACATGACGCACGACCTCGGCTTCGTGAAATCGAGCTTCGACGTCAAGAAGTACACCGACCTGAGCATCGTGCAGGAAGCGGCGCAGCGCCTGAAATAGATCACACACCGTGCTTGCCACCGGCCGGGTGCATCGGCGGCCGGTCTTTTTTGTGATCTCCCGCGGTTGATGGCATCGACGCCGCGGCTGTGGTAAATCTCGCGCACCCCGCGCGGCGCGCGGGTGCGAACGCAGCGTGGCGCCCGATGACGGACTACTGGCTGAGCAAGCTGTTCTTCGACCTGCAGCACGATCCGAAGCTTGCGGCGGAGTTTCGCTCCGACATGGCGGCCGTCATCGGCCGCTACGAGATCAAGCCGGAGATCCGCAAGGCGCTGCTCGAGGACGACGTCGGCAAGCTCGCGCCGCTGGTCAATGCCTATCTGCTGCGCTTCTACTTCCAGATCCGCGGCATGCCGGAGGCCGAGTTCATGGCGCGGCTGCACGCGCTCAAGGAGAGGAAGGCGAGCGCCCATGGCTGATCTCGTCGGGGTCTTTGCCGCCAGCCACGGCCCGATCATCGCGCGCGACTGGGAGACGATGGCAGCCGGCCATCGCGACAAGCTGGCCGCCGCCTTCGATGAGATCGGTCGGCGCCTGGCGGCCTGCCGCGCGGACCTGCTGGTGGCGGTCTCGCCCGATCACTGGGTCAACTTCTTCATCAGCAATCTGCCGGCGGTATGCATCGGCATCGGCGAGGAGCACGATGGCCCGCCCGAGCCGTTCATGCGCAAGGTGTTTCCGCGGGAGCGGCTCAAGGGCCATCCGGCGTTCGGGCGACACCTGCTCGAAACCGCGCTCGCCAACGATTTCGAGCCGGCGCTGTCGCACCGCCTGCGCCTCGATCACGGCACCTGCATCCCGCTCTGGCGCATCGGCGTCGATCCCGGCATGCCGATCGTGCCGCTGATCGTCAACGATCTCGAGGAGCCGATGCCGAGCATCCCGCGCTGCCTGGCCTGGGGCCGGCTGCTGCGCCGCGCGATCGAGAGCTATCCCGAGCCGTTGCGGATCGCAGTGCTAGGCACCGGCGGCTTGAGCCATTCGATCGGCGAGCCGACCATGGGCTGGATCGACGAGGAGTTCGATCACGCCTGCATCAAGCATTTCGAGGACGGCGAGGACGCGCGACTTGCCGCGTTCCTGACCGATGCGCTTCCGCGCACCGGCAACGGCGCCCACGAGATCCGCGACTGGGTGGTCGCACACGCCGCCGCCGGCAGCCAAGGTTTCGAGCTGATCGACTATTTCCCGAGCCCGCAGACGCTGGTCGGCGCCGGCTTCGCGTCGTGGAAGGTGGCGGCCCGTTGAGGGTGTATGTCGGGCTTCGAACGCCTCTTCGTCACGCGGCCCTGGTAGTGCGGCACCGGCCTCGAGTCACGCGCGCTCGAGCGGAGCTAGCGTCCAATGCTCCGATGATTCCGACCTTCTTGCCCCGATGGCGAGCAACAGACGCTCAGTGGTTGCCCGATCGGCGGCGATTCCCTTCTCGAGTTGAGCAATCGACCTGATCCCCTTTGCCGAACGCGGGTCTGTCAACATCTCCCGCAACTTCCTTTTTCGCCGCCACTCTTGAACCACTTGTCCGCTGTTAAAAATCGCGCTCCAAGGCATTTATCGTTTCCTCCCATGCATCGCGCCAGGTTACGCCAACCCGGCCGGCACGAAGCAGTGACAATTTGCCCTAACCTCACGATTTGCCGGAGGTGGCGAGACCGAAAGCGCGGCGCGCCGAGAGGCTCAACCGTGGCTGGGGTTCTGCCGTGACCTCGCCGTCTTGCCAATCGAAGCGGCGCAGCCTCGGCTTTGTAGCACGCCTCGTCATGGGGTGTCTCTACAATCCTTCGACGGGCGGTCGGGTCATTGTTGCTACGGGTGCCGGCATGACTCATGCTTGACCCGACATCTATCTGCCCGGCGCCGGCTGGATTGAGCGGCAATCGAGGGCAATCAGCCTGACCGGCTCAAGAGAATTATCTAGGTCGGCAGGCACAATCGGTATATGTATTATCGATCATCGGCATACGATGCGTCGATCGAGACAGCCCCCAGGCGCCGATGGCCGAGAGACAGTCGCGCTCCCGCCTGTACCGCGAGGAGATCGCGATGTCTGGAGAACCGGAACGAACCAAGTCGTCGAAATATCGCCGCGACGCAACCGTATGCGGCCTGTTGGCGGCGAGCGCCAGATCGAAAGCGGATCGCGCGCTGCTGCTGCGCATGCAAAGCTCGTTGCTTAGGCGCGCCTGCCATCAAGACTGGCTCGATGGCCTGCCTCCCGTTCCGCCGACACGCTCGAATGCGCTTGCCGTCCCGGGGCGATTCTGATCGGCAGCTTTTCCTTTACAGACGGCATTCCACGGACAGCGGCGTGCCGATGTCGTGCGATGGAACCGAGGTGAGCATGAACGGTTTTGCCTCCAGGGCCTCAGCGGCAGATCGCGGCGCTCCCGGACGTAAGAGCTGACCTCGGTCGAAGATATCCGAGCAACATTCCGGCCTTAAAAAAAAGCACACGGACCATGGCGCTGAGTTTTCCGAATCAAAGCCGTTATTACGATGCGACGCGGCACGCCGTGCGGTTTTGGGGTTACGACAGCGCGATGGAGGCTGCGTTTTTCGTGACCGAAGAAGCGCTGAAGCGCGTCCACCCCGGTATGCGATTCGACGAGGCCGGGCTGCTCAGCGCCTTCGATGCCAATCGCGATTTGATCTATGCGACCGCAGCGAAAGTCTACGCACGTGGCCACAAAGGCTCTTACGATCTGGTCAGCGGCGATTTCTGATCGGCGAGACGGCCTCTTCAGCCGAAGTCACCGAAGCTTCGGCGCCGCCCGCTCAAAAGAAAGTCGTAAAGTTGAATACCCAGAGAAACCCGAGGAAGAGCACGAGCACCATCGCGGCAAATGCATGCAATCCATAGGGGCCGATCAGCATCCTTGAAATAGCTGCCTGTGTCATTAGCTCACGCGACCCATGAATTGTGCAAAGCGCCGTGGAAGCGGATACGAGTACGAACAAAACTACGATCGCAGAATATCGCAGCTGACACAACAGAAATCGCGTTCGCCGGCGCGCCGCACGAAGCGACGACCGCCTCGAGATGTGGTCAATTTTTGCGACGCTCCGAATCGGTGAGCGTAACGAGAAAGACGACCCACGCCTGCTCACCTGCTTCGATATCGCCACGACGGATGGCCCTGGCGTGCGATGCCCGCCATCTCGCCTCCTCGTCGGGACGCGCCCGACGGACCTGGATATCCGCCACCCCATCCCAGAGCGGAAGGCCGTCACTCGCCAGTACCATGAGGTCATCGCGAAAGACACGATCGCCTACGACTCCCTCGGCATCCGAGCCGTTGTCGGCACGGAAGGCGGCAACGCCCCTGCCGTTGATATCGGCAACGAAGACGGTCATGCGGTGGACGGTCCCCCGTCACGGCTCAAGCTGGTGAAACCTGCGGGACAAAAAGAGTATCGTCGGGTGGCGTTTCGACGCAGACAGATTCACCACCGAGGTCGGTGCGAGTATCGACATTCGCCATCGGTGCGCGCATTCTGGCGACGACCGAAACGCTAACTCAAAGCGGCCGGCCCTTCAATTCAACTTGCAGACCGGAACCCATCCGGGTGTCCGTTGCCCTCGCACCGAAGATCTCGGGCGAAAGGAGCCGTCATGGCATTACCTGCGATTCTGGAAGGCCCCTCGATCACCCGTTTGCTGCAAGGAGCCTGCATCGGCGCGCTCGTGACGGTGGTCGTCGGCTTCGGTTGGGGCGGATGGATGCTGGGAAGCACCGCCAAACAGATGGCGGTCAAAGACACCAGCACCGCCTTGGCGGCCGTTCTTGCCCCGATGTGCGCGGATAAGTTCCGGAGCGGGGCGGAGGCTCCCGCGAACCTGGCCGAGTTCAAGAAAGTCAGCGCGTGGCAGCAAGATACCTACATTCAGAAGGGCGGCTGGGCGACGTTTCCGGGCATGAGCGCGCCCGACCTCTCCATCGCGCAGGCCTGCGCGAAGATATTGACGACCGTGCCATAAGGACGTCGGCCGGCAAGTCGGCGCAAGTATCGACCTCCAATCGTGCGCGGCAGCGTCGAGCCGAGCAAAGTCTCAGGCGTCGACCGTAGCAAGCGGCTGTGCTCGCCCCACTAGGGAGAACTACACCGTGCTCGGCGCCACCGCCTCCTGGTGCCACAGCAGCAGGCGGCGGCGGATGAGCGCCATGCCCTTGACCAACGCGTAGCCGACCAGCGCGATCTCTAGGATGCCGGCGAAGACGCCGCGCGAGTCGGCAAAGCGCGCGGCGGTGTTCATCGCACCGCCGAGCCCGTAGCCGCCCATGAACATCTCGGTCACGATCGCCACGATCAAGGCGATCGGCAGCGCCACCTGCAGCCCGGTGATGATGCGCGGCAGCGCCGCCGGCACCGCGATCTGCCATAACAGCTCGCGCTCGCCCGCGCCCATGTTGCGCGCCGACCACAACAGCTCGCGCTCCACGCCGCGGATGCCGAGCACGGTGGCGGTTACCACCGGGAAGATCGCCTCGACCGAGATCATGGTGATCTTGGAGAGGTCGTAGACCCCGAGCCAGAGCATGACCACCGGCAGGAACGCAATCTTGGGCATCGGAAAGCCGACCGAAACGACCGGATCGAAGAACCAGTCCGCGATCCGGTTGCGGCAGATCGCCATGCCGATGGCGATCCCGCCGACGGCGCCGATCGCGAAGCCGACCGCGGCGCGGTAGAGCGTCTCGCCGGTGTTGATGAGCAGATCGCCGGAGAGGAGATCGTGCCAGATGCGCTCCAGCACCGCGCTCAGCGCCGGCAGCATATAGGGCGTGAACGCCCCGGAGCGCGCCGCCGCCTCCCAGGCGACCGCGAGCGCGAGGAGCGAGAACACCCGCGCGAAGCCCCAGCTGGCGGTGCGCAGCCAGCGGTAGGACGACTCCGGCTCGCGTGCGAGCTCGGCGAGCGGATCGCCGGTCGCCTGTTCGCTCACTCCTGCCATCGCAGCATCCTGTGCATGAGGACGAGGTAGGTCCGGTCGGCGAGGAACCCTAGCAGCGCGACCGTGAGCACCACGGCGAACATCGCGTCGTAGGTGCCGCTGGCGCCGAGAAAACCGATGAGATAGCCGAGCCCCTCGCGCGCTGAGATCAGCTCCGAGCTCACCAGCAGGATGAAAGAGAGCGCGAGCGCGGTGCGGATGCCGTTGAGCAGCTCAGGGAGCGCGCTCGGCACCACCACGTCCCACAACATGCGCAAGCGGTTGGCGCCCATGCTGCGCGCCGACCACACCAGGGCCTGCTCGCTCGAGCGCGCGCCGTTGAAAGCACCGATCGTGACCGGCAGCATGCAGCCGAGAAAGATCAGCAGGATCTTCGACGAATTGCCGAAGCCGAGCCACAACACGGTCACCGGGATCAGCGCCGACTTCGGCATCGGATAGAACATCTCCACTAGCGGGCTGAGAAGCACGCTCACCGGCCGCCACCAGGCCATGAAGATGCCGAGCGCGGCACCGACCACGATCGCCAGAAACAATCCGGCGCCCGTCCGCCACAGCGAAGCGGCGCCGTTGGTGACGAGCTCGCCGTCCTTGACGAGGTCGATCCACGCGCTGATCACCGCGCTCAACGGCGGCAGCGCGAGGCTGGAGACGAGGCCGGTGCGCGCCCCGAGCTCCCAGGCGAGGGCGAGCAGAAGGAGCGGCAGATAGCGCAGCAGCGGCGATTTCATGCTGCGGCGGGCTCCCTCCCGTTGTCATGTCCCGCGCAAGCGGGGCATCCAGTACCCAGAGCTGCAACAGCAACCCGCGGGCCGAGCCTACTCGCCGAACCGGTGGTAACTGGATCGCCTGCCGGCGCGGGCGATGACAGCGGAATTAACATCACACCCGCCCGCCCTGCGCCTTGATCGCTTCGATGCGCACCAGGTTCCAGATCTCGTCCACCTTGTCGACGAAGCCCTTGTTCTTGAAGATCGCCGGGCCGCTCTTGTCGAAGCGGGTGTCGACCATCGCCTTGACGCGGCCGGGCCGCGCCGACATCACCGCCACCCGGTCGGCGAGATAGACCGCCTCCTGCACGTCGTGCGTCACGAAGATCACGGTCTTGGGCGTGCGCTGCCAGATGCTGAGCAGCTCCGACTGCATGAGGCTGCGGGTCTGGGCATCGAGGGCGCCGAACGGCTCGTCCATCAGCAGGATCTTCGGATCGAAAGCGAGCGTGCGCGCCAGCGCGGTGCGCTGGCGCATCCCGCCGGAGAGCTGCGAGGGATAGCTGTCCTCGAAGCCGGTGAGGCCGACGAGGTCGATGAACGACTGCGCGCGCTGCTCGCGCTCGCCGCGCGGCAGCCGCATGCGCTCCAGGCCGTAGAGGATGTTGGCGCGCACGGTCTTCCACGGAAACAGCGCGAAATGCTGAAACACGATGCCGCGGTCGGGCCCGGGCGCGCCGACCGGCTTGCCCTCGATCAGGATCTTGCCCTTCTCGGTGGGCAGAAAGCCGCCGATCAGATAGAGCAGCGTCGACTTGCCGCAGCCGGAGGGGCCGAGCAGCGCGATGAACTCGCGCGCGCGCACCTCGAGCGAGACGTCTTCCAGCGCGAGCACCGGCCGCCCGCTCGGCGGGCGATAGACGTGGTCGACGCCGGCGATGACGATCTGCGACATGACTTCTACTGCCGCTCCCCGCGCCGCAAGCTAGCCGAACTGACGGCGCAGAGTCACGCCACCGGCACCGCGCCCAATCGCTTCCAATGCTAGGCCACCGGCGTGAGCAAAGGGCGGCCGGCGAAATGCGCGCCGAGATTGTCGATCATGAGCTGCCCGATGGCGGTGCGGGTCTCCACCGTGGCGCTGCCGTGGTGCGGCTGCACGATGACGTTGGGCAGCGCCAGCAGCGCGGGCGACGGGTCGGGCTCGTTCTCGAATACGTCGAGCGCGGCGTAACCGAGTCGGCCCGCGGCCAGCGCCGAGATCAGCGCGGCCTCGTCGACCACGCTGCCGCGCGCCACGTTGATGAGCGTGCCGTGGGGGCCGAGCGCGTCAATCACGGCGGCCGAGATCAGGTGGCGGGTCTCCGGCCCGCCCTTGCAGGCGACCATCAGGAAGTCGCTCTGGCGCGCCAGTTCGACGGGATCGGCGACATAGCCGTAGGGCGCGTCGGGCTTGCGGCGCGGCCCGCCGTAGATCACGCGCATGCGCAAGGCCGCGCCGCGCTCGGCGATGGCGCGGCCGATGCCGCCCAGGCCGAGCACGCCCATGGTCTTGCGGCCGACACTGCGCCCGAGCGGGATCGGGCCCTTCGCGGCCCAGCTGCCGTCGCGCACGTAGCGGTCGGCAAAAACGATCTGGCGGGCCGAGGCGAGCATCAGCCCGATGGCGAGGTCGGCGACCTCCTCGGCAAGGATTCCCGGGGTATTGGTCACCGGCACGCCCCGCTCGCGCGCGGCGGCAAGATCGACGGAGTCGGTGCCGACGCCGAAGATCGCGATCACCTCGAGCCGCGGCAGCGCCGCGATCAGCGCGCGGTCGGCGCCGCGATTGGCCTCGGTGGCGATGCCGCGGATGCGGTCCCTCAGCGCGGGGCTTAGCGCCTGCGGCGCCGGGCGGTTGAAATGACGCGTGACGGCGAAGCGGCGCGCCAGCTCCGCATTGGTCGCTTCCGGAAACGAGCCGATGCTGAGCACGTCGATCGGCATGGAAACGATCAGATTTCGAAGATCTGCTTGGGGGTCTGATGCAGGCAATCCCCGGGCCCATCGGCCTCGATCAAGTAGTTGTCGCAGATCACCGCGAAGATCGAGGGCGTCTCGTAGCCGGGATGAACCGCGAGGTTCATGTGCTGCGCGAGCGCCATGGTCTCGTCGGCGCGGATCAGCGGGCGCTCCACCAGGTCGTAGCCCTGCCCGTGGCAATAGAGGCGCAGCTCCGGCGGCAGTCCGCGCGCGCGCATGTAGTCGTCGTGGCTGCGCGCGATCTCGGCGCAGGAGGCGCCGGGCTTGAGCAGCCGTAACGTGTGGGCCTGCGCCTCCTTCATCGACTCGAAGCCGTCGATCAGCTCGTTGGAGGCCTTGCCCAGCACAATCGTGCGCGCCATCTCGGTATAGAAGCCGCCCGGCCCGTTGTTCTCGATCAGCAGCGAGAAATGCTCGCCGGGCGCAAGCCGCCGCGCCTGCTGATGACGGTCGAGAAAGCGCGCCGCCTGCCCGAGCGGCGCCGAGGAGCCGAGAAAGAGGCCCTGCTCGCTGCCGAGCCGCCGGCCCTCGTATTGCGCCAGCGCGGCGACATCGTTGTCGCTCATGCCGGGCCGGATCTGGTTCAGCACGCGCGCAAAGACCGCGTCCTGCATGCGCGCGGCCTTGCGGATGAGCTCCTTCTCCTCCTCGCTCTTGATCGCCTTCAGGCGATCGACGAGCTCGGTCGCGTCGACGAACCTGGCCTTGCCCGCGAGCTCGCCCTCGATGCGCGCGACGAAGCGGTACGGCATGGCGCCGCTGCCGACCCAGCCGATGGTGCGATAGCCGCGCCGCGCGAGCTCGTGCGCGACCAGCTCGGCCTGATAGTCGTCGGTATAGGCGACGCTCGTGAAGGCCGGCGTGAAGAGCATCTCGCCAACCCCGCGGTTGATCTCGTCGCTGCCGTCGAGCTTGCGGCGGGCGCCGAACGCGCCCATGTCGACCACGGTCATCAGGTCGTGCGCCGGAAAGATCACGCTGCGCGGATAGCCGTTGCTCAGCGGCGTATCGGTGAACCAGCGGACATAGCCGCCGAGCCAGTCGTTGTTGTTCTGCAGCACCAGCGCATCGATGCCGCGCTCCGCCATGCCCTTGCGCGCCGCCGCCCAGCGGCGCTCGAGCTCCCGCGTGGAAATCGGGTTGAGCAGCCGTTCGTCCATCATCGATCCATCGCAGAGGTTTGGTCCGGAGCCGGCCGGCACGGCGGGCCTGCTTGCCGACAGCTCACGGGGCTATCGCGCCATCGCCCGCCGCGTCTATGCCAGGCCGAGCAGCGCCGCCGCGTTAGCACCCACGATGTTCTCCTTCTGCGTCGCGGAGAGCGCGGCAGCGTCGGTGACGAACTCGACCGGTTTGGTTTCGCCCACCGGATAGTCGGAGCCGAGCACCACGCGCTCGGCGCCGACCTTGTCCACGAGATGCTGCAGCACCGGGCGCTCGTAGACGCAGGAGTCGAAGTAGAGCATGCGCAGATATTCGATCGGCGGCTTCTTCATATTGACGCGGGTATTGGCCTTCTCAGCGTAGTTGCGGTCGATGCGGCCCATGTAATACGGCATGTAGCCGCCGCCGTGCGAGATGCAGATCTTGAGCTTGGGGAACGCCTCCAGCACCCCGTCGTACATCAAGGAGGCGATCGCCATCGCCTCCTCGAAGGCCTGGCCGACGCTGTTCCAGAGGTGGAAGCGCTTGAAGCGGCGGTCGCGATTGCCGCCGGGATGGATGTAGACCACCGCGCCGAGCTCCTCGGCCTTGGCCCACAACGGCCGCAGCGCGTCGTCGCCGAGCTCCATTCCTCCCGCGGTGGTCGAGATCGCCACGCCCTTGAGGCCGAGCTCGCGCATGCAGCGCTCGAGCTCTCCGACCGCGAGCGCCGGCACGTGCAGCGGCAAGGTGCCGAGCCCGACGAAGCGCGCCGGCGCGCCGGCGACCGCGCGCGCGATCCAGTCGTTGGTGGTGCGGGCGAGCCGCAGGCTCGTCTGCGCGTCCGCCCATTCCAGCCCCTGATGCACCAGGCTGGCGCTCAGCACCTGGAGATCGACCCCCATGGCGTCCATCTTGGCGATGCGCTCGCGCAGGTCGCTCATGCGCGCGAGCACGGTCCCGGCACGCGCCTTGATGCTGTTGCGCATCTCGTCGGTGACGCCGGGATCGGTCGGCAGCTCGGAGAAGATGTTGTGCTCGGCGGCGGCCGCGTAGACCTCGGGCACCACCACGTGGGCGTGGAAATCGATCGCGCGCGGACGCGCCTGGCCTGACAACGTGCCGGTCATCGTTCTCGCCTTGCGCCCCCCCCGTGTCTACCACTCGGTACGATCGTATCGTATCATGAGACGCACGGGCGCAAAATCCGCGCCCGCGCACAGCGCGGCACAGGCGGCGCAGAGGACCCTCGAGAATGACGCAATACCGGCTCGTGAGCTATCAGGGTCCGCAGGGCGCGCGGGCCGGACTGGTGCTCGGCGATACGCTGTTCGACCTCGCGGCCGCGACCGGCCGCGCCGGCTACGCCACCATGCTCGACGTGCTGGGCGACTGGCAGGCTGCGCGCGGCATCCTGGCGGAGACCGCCGCGAGCGCCAGCAAGCGAGCTGAAGGCCATCCGCTGCACGCGGCCAAGCTGTTGCCGCCGGTGCCGGCGCCGGCCGGGATCTTCTGCGCCGGCGCGAATTTTTCCGACCACATGATGGAGATGGCGCGGGTGCAGAACCTTGCGCCCGAGCCCGATCCGCACAGCGTGGGGCTCAAGCCCTGGCATTTCATCAAGGCCACGCATTGCCTCGCCGCCCCCGGCAGCACGGTAAAGCTGCCGGCCTACTCCACCATGGTGGACTGGGAGGCCGAGCTGACCGCGGTGATCGGCCGCCCTGCCCGGGACGTTTCGATCGCGGACGCACTCGACTACGTCGCCGGTTACGCCATCGCCAACGACCTCTCCGCGCGCGATTTCACCAAGCGGCCGCACATCGCCGACGGCTCGCCGTTCAAATACGACTGGCTCGGCCAGAAGTGCTTCGATGGCGCCTGTCCGCTCGGGCCGTGGATCGTACCGGCCGACGCCATCGCGGACCCACAGAAGCTTGCCATCAAGCTGTGGGTCAACGACGCGATCAAGCAGGATTCCCACACCAGCAAGATGATCTTCACGCTCGCCGAGCAGATCGCGCACCTGTCCACGCGCGTGACGCTCAAGCCCGGCGACCTCATCCTCACCGGCACACCCGCGGGCGTCGGCCTTGCGCGCAAGGAGTTCCTGCGGCCCGGCGACGTGGTGAAGATCTGGATCGA